>NZ_JBEZFS010000018.1:0-149357 GCF_040649575.1 Nonomuraea sp. NPDC048916 | reverse complement strand
CCGGGTTCGAGGCCGAGGACGCGGTGCAGGAGACGCTGGTCAAGGCCTGGCACGCCGGCTACGACCCCGACCGGGCGCCGCTGCGCTCGTGGCTGTTCCGCAGCCCGCGATGGCCCGCGACGGCCTGCGACGGCTCGGGGCCCTGGAGCGGCGAGACGGTAGAAATGCGTGGAGCATGGGCCCGCACCGGGACTAGGTTGTGCTGCAACCGCTCACCAACTCCCCGGCACGCGGCGGGGCGCACAGTGATACGAGCCGAGCGCCCGAGAGGGGGCAGACCATGAGACGTGTGAGGATCGTCAAGCCGACGACGAAGCGGCGTCCGGACCGCAACACGGACCTGGACCTGCGGTCCCCATCGGGCCGCCGGCTTCCCTACTGAAACACTCCTTACACCGAACTTACAGGAGTATCTGTAGATAACATAGGTAACAAGAACATCACGGGGGGCTCACGATGAAGAGGCTGGTGGCAGTGCCGCCACACGTTTCCAGGCACAAGGTCCGCGACATCCGCTCCAGCGACCGCCGCAAGCCGTCTCCACCGGATCCCAAGGTCGTCGACCTGCGCGCCTACAGCGGCCGCAACGTGATCCGCTTCCCCGACGGCCCGCCTCCCGCGGCCTGACCCGGGCGGGCCCGCCGCCGGCTCAGCCGTAGAGCTGTCTGGCGTAAGCCTCGCCGTAGTAGTTCTCGAGCTGTTCGAGGGTCTCGTCGACCGTCTGCACGTCCTTGACCAGTTGGGCGTGGGAGGGAAGCAGGTCGGGGCCCCACTGGCCGGGCTTCCAGAGCGAGGAGCGCAGGAAGGCCTTGGCGCAGTGGAAGAAGATCTGCTCGATCTCCACGACGACCGCCAGCTGTGGCCGGTGGCCCTTCACGATCAGCTCGTCGAAGAACGGCGCCTCGCGGACGAGCCGGGCGCGGCCGTTGACGCGCAGCGTCTCGTTGCGGCCGGGGATCAGGAAGATCAGGCCGACGTGCGGGTTGCGCAGGATGTTGTGGAACCCGTCGGCCCTGCGGTTGCCCGGGCGCTCGGGGATGGCGATCGTGGTGTCGTCGATGACGTGGGTGAATCCGGCGGGGTCGCCCTTAGGCGAGACGTCGCAGGTGCCGTCCGAGTCGGAGGTGGCGATCAGGCAGAACGGGGACGCGGCCAGCCACTGCCTGTCGCGCTCGTGCAGACGCGCGCGTTCCTTGGTCGCCGCGCGCGGCTTCACCTCGCCCAGCAGTTGGCGCAGCTCGGCCTCGGACCCGATCTCCGTCCAGCTCATCAGCTCTCCCTTCGGGGGTTTGCTCAATCTTGTCAGAGAATCGGGCCGAACATCCGATGCGGCCGGGCCGGCGCCGTCACCAGCGGCGCGACCGCGCCATCACGCCCAGCAGCGCGTCACGCTCGGCCGCGAACGTGGTCATGTCCATGCCTTCCCGCTCCGCCCGCAGATGCAGCATGGTCAGCTCGGTCGCCGCCTGCTGGTAGTCGGACATCTCCTTGCCCAGTCCCTTGCCCCTGGCCCACTTACGGGCCAGCCGGCGCCCGGGCAGCGAGCTCAGCATCGCGATGTCCGGCGCCACGACCAGCCCGGTCTGCTGGTATCCGGGCAGGTAGAAGGCCATCTTGGCGACCAGCTGCTTGCGCTCCCGTACGGTCACCACGATGAGGAAGACCAGCGCCCCCATGATCACCAGGTAGGCGAGGCCGAGCCAGGACAGCGACTCCGTCGTGGCGCTGCCGTTCCAGAGCCCGTGCAGGACGACCGCGGCGAGGTAGCCGAGCGGGATCACGGCGAACCGTGCGGGACCGCGCCGGGTCAGCGCGTACGCCACGGCCACACCGATCATGGAGGTGTAGATGGGGTGGCCGAGCGGGTCGATCAGCCCTCTGATCACGAACAACTGCATGGTCGCGCCCACGCCGCCCTCGGTGAAGCTCATCAGGTAGTAGCCGACGTTCTCCACCGCCGCGAAGCCCAGACCGGCCATGGAGGCGTAGATGATGCCGTCGGTGAGCCCGTCGATCTCCTGCCTCCTGCGCAGGAGCAGCAGCAGCGCCGAACCCTTCAGCGCCTCCTCGATCACCGGCGCCAGGAAGACGGTGCCCACGGTGTTGACGACCTGCGAGCCGTACCCCGCCCTGGTGAACAGCGCCTGGCCGGCGATCGTGAGCGCGATCCCCAGCACGATCGCCACGCCCGCGCCCCAGGCGAAGGAGAAGGCCAGGTGCAGCCTCGGCTCCGGCTCCAGCCGGTCGAGGGAGAGCACGGCCGCGAGCAGCAGGGGCAGCGGCGCCAGCGCCAGCGCCAGTGACAGTCCGAACCCGACGGGACCACCGCTCAGCAGCAGCACCACCAGCACGATCACGGCCAGCGCGCTGGAGACCACCAGGCCGATCAGCAGCGCCTTGCTGGGCTGGCGAGTGAGGGCGGGGGGCCGTAAGGAGACTGTCATCGTCACGCCTCTCTTCGATTCGGACCCTCACTATGAACCTGCCCCATCGACGCTCGCTTAACGGTCACTTGCCGGCCGCGACGCCGGCCGCGCCTCCCGGCCTCCGGGGTGAGGACGCGCGCCGCGGGCTCGCCGGATGCCGCGTGATCTCCGTCGGGCGGGCGCTCGCTCGCCGGCCGGGCATGGAACGAGCTCCGGTAGGGTTCCGGCGACGATGAGGAGGCCACCGATGTCCCCCCGCCCACGGTACTGGGACCTGCTGGGAGTCATAGGTACGCCGAGTTCGACCCATCACAGGCGACTGAGCAGTCCGTCGCGTGGGCCGTCTATTTTCTGCTGCCGTCCCTGCATCGCGAATGTCCCGACGAGCCCACCCCGGTCCGATGCTGTCGGTGTACACAGGAAAGCGGCCCTGGCAAGATCTCCGTGAAGCAGGGATGTGCCCCGTGCGCCGGCAACACTCCATCACGGGTAGCGGAAGTGTCAGCGAGCGCCCTGGCAGCGGTCCGCCTCAGTGATCCTCGACGATGAAGCAGGCCCGCTCGTAGAGTTCGTCGAATGTGATTATCTCGACGTCCTGGATGGATCTCCGGTACAGCTCGAAGGAGCTCATCTTTTCCGGGTTCACGGCACCGTTGTGGGTGAACTCGCGCAGGCTCCCGATCACCACGACCTGTCGCGGGCGAGTGGTGGACAGTTCGACGCCTGTTGGGGTGCCGTCGTCCTCGTAGATCCGGGTGAGGAGCTGGCTGGAGATGAGCTGCTGGGCCTTGCTGGCCGTCTTCTGCACTTGTGCCACGCCGCCGCCGAGCTCCTTGGATGCCTGGTAGACGCCCACGCGGTACGGGGACTTGGAGAGCAGTTCGGTGTCGTGGGTCTTGATCTCGCAGAAGAGCATGCTGCTGATCAGACCTTTGGACCGCATGATGGCGTCGATGCGTTTCCCGGCTCCGCCGAAGATGTTGGCGCCGGTGGTGATGCGTTCCAGTTTGCCGTCGTCGATGGACTCGCAGGCGATGAGGTTGAGGCCGTAGCCGAAGATCCACTGATTCGCCTCGAAGAAGGCCTGCCAGACCGCCTCCGCCCCGCGTGTCGTTGCCAGGTTCTCCTCCTGCCGGAAGTACTCCGGATCGGTCAGCAGGCGCTCGAACCTCTTGAGCTGTTCTTTGCGGTTGCTGATCAGCCGGATGTCCTCTTCTGTGAGCCCGCCGCCGATAGCTGTCTTGACTGCACCGAGAACCATCGTCCGGTCCTGACCGGTCAGTAGCTGGGCCAGTTGGGCCTCGTCGCCAGCCACGAGCTGGAGGGAGTCGCCGGGCGTGCTCAAGCCGGTGCAGCCCTGGAGGAAGTTGATGACTTTCCAGAAGTTCTCGTGGACGTCCCCGGTATCGACGAGCGCCTTGACGGCCCGGGTGGTCCCGGTCTCAGGCACTGTCAGTGTGGTGGAGGATTCCCCAGCCTTCTTCTTGTCCTTCTTCCAGAGCTTGATCCTCGGCGTGAAGGTGTCGCCCTTCTTGATAATGGTGACGCTGCACAGGGTCGCTACCTGCGGCCGGTCGTCCAGGATGAATTCTGTGATCATCCGGCTGGCGCGGGTGTCATAGAGGTAGTGGAACCCGCTGGTGTCCTGCGAACCGCGGATCTCTAGGTCGGTGAAGTCCCTGCGGGTGACATCGAACTCGGTGGTGGAGAAGGGGAGTCGGAAGCCTCGAACGATGGGGGTCGCGGGCGCTGCGGCTTGGGTCCGCCAGTCCGGCGGGATGTGGGGCAGCGGGCGGGTGTCGCCTTCGACCACCAGGTCCTGGACGTCGATGCGTTCGAGCTGGATGAGCACGGACTGCAGCGTCTGCCAGATCACCTCCTTCACCTTCGGCGTGCAGGTGGGCAGAAGCTCGCGCTCCACTGTCAGGACCGCCTCGTAGGTGGCGTCGGTCCAACTGTCGCCAGGTGTGGGATGAAAGAAGCCGCCGTCACGGCGGAGGGTCAGGACCGCAGTGCGGAGCAGGTCGCGTGCGGTCTCCTCGCCAGCGCAGTCCAGGAGGCTGAAGGTCTGGCCCAGGACCAGGTCGAGCTTGCCCGTGTCCTCATCCTCCAGCGGCAGCGGGACCAACGGGCCACTAGGCGGAACTCGTACCGGCTCATACAGAGGGCGGCCCGAGAGGAACTCGTACGGACGCAGACCCCATCCGTCGGGCGCCAGAAGCAGGTTCAGTTTCTCGACGTGCTTTATAGCCTCGTCGACGTCGGCCACCACTTCAGGATGAACCATTCGTGCCAGAAAGGCGAGCAGTACCTCATCCGGTCCGTGGGAGAGCTCCAAGCGGGAGTCCTCGAAGATCCAGTCATCGGGCAGGTCTTGGTTGTTAAACCGGTGCTGCTGGATATCGGCGCGGACAGTTGGAAGGTGGCTGTTGCCGGCTGGAGGTCGATCCAGGTCGTAGAGGCCCTCCAGGAACGTGACCTCGTCCATCTTGCCCCACCAGGTGCGCGATATCCCGCGCAGGTAGGTGAAGATGTCGCGTCGCGTCACCGCCGTGATGGTAGGCGGCTCGTTCGCTCTGACGGGAGCGGTGGAAGTCATGCGTCCAGGATGGACGGTTAAGCAGTAGGGCGCCGGACAATTGAGACTTTCACCTCGTCGAACACGTTGCTCCCCGCACTCGCTCCACCCTTTCCACATCCAGGGCGTGGAGGCATAACCCACACGAAATCACCATGCACCCGCAGGGGCCGCGCGACCCATGACGGACGTAATCGGAGCGCGGTGGCACACCACCGCTTCACGAAAATCTTGCCAGGGCCGCTTCGGCATGTGCACCGGCGTAGACACAGCGATGGTGCTCATGTGATCAGCGTGCCTGTCATAGGATTCCGAGTTCGTCGAGGAGATCCTCCGGATCGTCATCGCCATCCTCGTCGAGGGTTTCAAGTCCTGGGTCGAAGAGGTCAAGATCCTCGGCATCTTCATCCCGGAGGACTTGTCCCCAATAGTTCGCGTAGATGCCGCCAGCCTTATTGACCCAGTCCACGGCGGTGGTGATGTGGAGGTCGAGGAGCCGGGCCAGAGTCCTTGGTTGGACGGTCGTGCCCAGCTGGAACAACACGGTATTGCGCATCGGTCGGGCGTGGATGCCGTACTTGGCCAGCCGGACGCCAAGTCGATCGGAGGATAGATGGGTTCCGGCTCCGTCTCCGAGGAAGAGCCACTTGGCGTTTTCGACGAATGGTGCATTCCGGCGAGGACCCTGCCCGAGCAGCTCGGCGATGTGCCGACCCATCGGCTCGGGTAGCTCTAGCCAATCCTTACCCAGCTTGATCCGTGGGGGCGTGGATGCTGGGTCGACGCTCTCTCGTTCGATGCTGGCGATCCGAGACAGGTGCTGACCGTAGAGGACGACGAGAAGACCGGCAACGCGAACGTCTGCGGGAAGCCCTTCTTCATGAAGCAGTCTGTGAGCCAAGTCGATGCGCAGCTGATAGTCCTCGACGGCGGGTGGGGATTGGGGCATCCGCAACGGGATCGCGGATATCGGAAGGTCCAGCAGACGTTGGCGGATTGCCCAGAGCAAGAACTCCCGGGCCCAGTGGCGGGTGCTCGGGCCTGCCAGCCACTCGTCGACGCCTGATCGGTCGAGCTCGGTCAGGCCGCCTCGTAGTTGAGTCCAGGCCAGCAGGTCGATCGCAGCACGTAGCTGGTTCTGGGCTCGCCTCACAGTGCCACGAGTTGCCTTGCCTGCTTCACATGGACCTTCGACGGATGGTAGGAGCCGGTGACGATGGAACTGCTGGAGAGTCCAGCGGTCGGCGGCCTGCTCGACCTTGACCAGCACCTGTTGTGCCCAGGCTTCGTAACGGCCGGCGAGAGCATGTCGGGGTTCGAGAACTTCGGTCGCGACGAGGATCATCCTGGCGTTCTCGACGGCTTGGCGCCGATCTGCTTTGCCATCGGCACGCTCCAGGCTTGCGATCGCGTCGAGATCTTCGTGAGCGGGTTTGTGCTCGCGCCGAAGAAGTCCGATAAGAATCTGCGCCGTGGGGCTCTGCTCGAGCCAGTTCAGGCTGGATCTGGGGTTGGGGCTGGCGGCCAACCGCTCGGCGACCGCGCGGCCTGCGTCTCCACAATCGTTGAAGACCTTGCTGAGGCGCTCGGTCAGCACACATCTTTCGCAACGACCGCCCGAGTGGAGCCGGTCCTCTAGCCCGCATCCAGTGCAGGTGCCACCGACGTCGACGCCGAGGCATTCGCTGCAGACTCCGGGGATGAAGAAGACGCGTCTGGTCTTCCCGCAGCGGCTGCACTCCTCCCGTCGACGCATGGCCCGATCTCGGCAGCTGGAGCATCTCGGGCCGTCTGGGAGGAAGCTGATGCCGTGGTCTCTGCCGCAGGCGACGCATACTGCTAACCGCAGGTTGTCGACGTCTTCGGCCTCCGCAGGGTCTTCGCCAACCGTGGCAAAGGTCGCTGTGGCCTGCGCGATGCAGCCGAAGCACCAGCCGGAACGGCCACGGGTCCTCAGCCGAGGAATCAGCCGTTCTTGTCCACAATTGGCGCAGGTTTCCAAGGGGCGTCGGGCGCAGGACTTGCAGAGCGGTCCGTCACCGGTCCGGGCGGAGACAGGGCGGTGTCGTAGGCAACCACGGCACTGCTCCACAGGGGTCTGATAGCAGCAGAGTCCGATTGGCCCGTCCGGTGTTCGCGCGGTGACATGTCCGGTCTTCCCGCAGCGGCAGCATGGTTCGGCGACATCGGGATGGCGTCGGCGGCATGGGGCGCACCAGGGCCAGCCGTCTTCGTCGCGCCAGGCGACGTGGCGCTCCTTCCGGCAGGACCGGCAGGTCTCAATTCGTTCTGAGGTCTTCCGATAGCAGTTCTCGCAGATACGGCCGTCTTCACTTCGATGGGGAAGGACACGCCGCTCTCTTCCGCAGCCCGCGCACCGGGTCCGGGCAAGATGTGGCAGTTCGGCAGCAAGGGCGTGCCGAAGCCGTTGAACCAGCGGCGGGGGTGCGTTGTCCTGAGTCAGTGACCCGCCAGCGCGCAGCCATTCCGCCACTCGGCGTCGGGATATCCGGTGAATCAGGACGTCTACGATGACTTTTTGCGCTGCGTCGGTGCTGGCACCGAGCTGCACGATCGCGTGCTCGACAAGAGCGGTGTCCTGATCGTCGGCGCAGTTGTCGCAGTGTGAGGCCAATGCCGGCATCCTGTGGAGTCCGGCAGGGCACGTCGATCTACCGGGATCAACGCTCCGGGCCTTGGACCCGTCGGCATTGCGGGGCCCGCAAGCCTTGCAGGTCGGCTGCGATGATCCTCGCGAGTCCACCCGACGGGGGCGTCCGCAATGCGTGCACGGGGGAATGCGGTCGATGATGCCGGCCTCGTGCAGTGCAACCGCCAGCTGATATGCGACCTCCCCGGTCATGGCGACATTCGGCCACTCTGCCCCCGCGGGACTCTGTAGCCGGTTGACGAAGCGCGCAAGACCGCTCTGGGCCAGTCCGGAAGCTTTGATAGCGGCGGTGACAGCATCCAGCGTCGTGCCGGAAAGGCGAGCGTGGACAGCCTCAGCCATCTCGGCTGCAGTCTTGGCGGCCGTCATAGGAACTCACCGGCGCGAACGACTTTCGCACCACGCAGCCGTTGCCGGGCTGCGGGGTCGGGCTCGTGATCAGTTGCGACCTGACCAAGGTCGAGCCACAGATCGGACGGGGTGCAATCGAAGATCCGGCACAGCGCGAACTGAACCTCGACGGTGAGTCGTGTCGGTGCCTGGGTCACTAGCTCGTGAACGCGGCTGTGTCCGATCTTGACCCCCTGGGCCGTCAGCAGTTCCTGGAGCTGTTTGGCGAACCGGATTTGGGCATTGGCCATCAGTACCGGCAGCTGCCACCGCACCGCCTGCCCCCAGGGCATGGTCCGCACCAGCGGCCCGCGCGCAGTACCGCCGGCGTCGTTCTTGGCTGTCGCCTGGGCCATGGTTCCTCCGCTGCCGCTACCGGGTCCGCGCGGTCAGGTCGGCGATTGCCGCCGTCATCTCACGGTTCATATGGTCCTCGCCGATGTGGGTGTAGTTCGAGGTCGTCGATGCCAGCTTGTGCCCGGCCTGGCGCTGCCGCCATGCGGCATCACGGCCTGCCTCGGCGGTATGTGTCAGATAGCTGTGACGCAGGCAGTGCGGCGTCAGGTTGGTGTCCAGGCCGCAGGCATCGCGGCGGTCCGCGAAGGCACTCTGATAGGTACGGGTCGTGAGCGGCTGCTGACGGCCGGAGGCGTCGCAGCGCTCGGAGGGCCACAGCCAAGGCCCTTCGGGGAAGACCGGCCGGACGTCCTCCAAATAGACGCGAAGCGCCTCGACCGCCCAGTCCAAGACCATCTGCACTCCGCGCTGGCGGTAAGTGCCGCCCTTACTACGCTTGCCCCAGCGGACTCTCACGACGGCCAAGCGGCCGAACTGCGGCGCCACCGGATGGGGAAGCAGATCGCAGGTCTGGATCTTGACGAGTTCGCCCGCCCGCACGCCAGTGGCGTACTGGACCTTGAACATGGTCGCGTTTCTCCAGGCGATCGCCGCGCCCTTGTGGTTGGCGGCCACGAGTTCTTCAACCCGGTCGTCAACGTGGTCGAAAAGCACCCGCAGCTCGTCTCGGCTGACCTCGCGCCGTTCCGGCCGGTGATCGTATTCTTCGATGTGCCGAGTGGTGTTCCATTCGTGGCAGACCTGTTTCGGCACTTGGCCGAACGCCTCCTGGCACCGCTCGACCCACGGGTACTGCGGGTTGACTGCGTACTCGCAGAACCGGCGAACTACACCTTGGCGGCTGCGCAGCGTAGACAGTGCGATCTCACGCTCACGCATGTCGGCCGACCATTCATCGACGTCCTGAGCAGTCCACTCCCAAGGCCAGGCGTCCGACCACACGACGAATCCACGAAGCATCTGCAGGAGCTTGCCGGTCGATTGCCGATCCCTGCCGGCCGCCAGAAGCATGGTGCCGTAGCCCCGCAGCATGTCGGCGAAGAGCTCCGCCTGCACCCCCTGTTGAGGGGTTCCCTGCACGAGACGAAGGTGACTATCCGCCACAATACCTCTTCCGGTTTAACCGGTGATGTGCCGGTTAAACCGGAGACTAGCATGTGAGGGCCCTGCGTCAATAGCAAGGAGGTCCGGCCCAAAGGCCGAACCTCCCCGTAAACCCAACATCAGTAAGACCTCAGCCGAAGCGTCGAGTTCCGGTTAGACCGGATGACTTCGGGGAGTCAGCTGCAGCCGCTGGTCGAGCCGCAGCCCTCGCAGACGTAGCAGCTGCCCGCCGGCCGCATCTTGGTGCCGCACGTCATGCAGAGCGGCGCGTCGGCGGTGAAGCGCTGGTGGCTCTCCAGCGTCAGCTCCTTGACCGGCTCCAGGGCCGGCTTCTCCTCGATCGGCGCCGACTGCGCGAGCGCCTCCCGGTCGACCGTCTCCGCCAGCACCGCCGGGTCCTCGCCCCGCTGCTGCGCGGCCCGCTCGGCGGCCGAGAAGATGCCCAGCGCCGCCCGCTCGTCGTAGGGCAGGTGGTCGAGCGCCAGACGCCGGAAGATGTAGTCCATCACCGAGGTGGCCATCCGGATGTCCGGGTCGTCGGTCATCCCGGCCGGCTCGAACCGCATGTTGACGAACTTGCTCATGTACGTCTCGAGCGGCACGCCGTACTGGAGCCCGATCGAGATCGCCACCGAGAAGGCGTCCATGACGCCCGCCAGTGTCGAGCCCTGCTTGGACATCTTGAGGAAGACCTCGCCGAGCCCGTCGTCGGGGTAGGACGAGGCGGTCATGTAGCCCTTGGCCCCGCCCACCGTGAAGCGGGTGGTCGTGCTGGGCCGCTGGTTGGGCATCCGCCGCCTGGTCGGGCGGTTGACCTCGACCACCTTGACCTCGGGCACCGCCTCGGCCTTGGTGTCGTCCTTCTTGGTGTCGTCCTTCTTGCCGCCGACGGACAGCGGCTGGCCGACCTTGCAGTTGTCGCGGTAGACCGCCAGCGCCTTGAGGCCGAGCTTCCAGCCCTCCATGTAGACCTGCTCGATGTCGTCGATCGTGGCCGACTCGGGCAGGTTGACCGTCTTGGAGATGGCTCCCGACAGGAACGGCTGGGCGGCGGCCATCATGCGCACGTGGCCCATGGGGGCGATCGCTCGCTCACCCATCGCGCAGTCGAACACCTCGTAGTGCTCCCTGCGCAGCCCGGGAGCGTCGACGACGTGGCCGTGCTCGGCGATGTACTCGACGATGGCCTCGCTCTGCTCCTGCTGGTAGCCGAGCTGCTGGAGCGCCCGCGGGACCGTCTGGTTGACGATCTGCATGGAGCCGCCGCCCACGAGCTTCTTGAACTTGACCAGCGCCAGGTCGGGCTCGATGCCGGTCGTGTCGCAGTCCATCATCAGGCCGATGGTGTTGTGGCTGACCATGCCGTTGGCCACGTAGGTGACGTTCTCCGGCACCGACAGGTCGTAGGTGGGCTGCACGCCGCCGTCCTCGTTGGCCTCGACGGCCTCGAAGGCATACCCCAGAGCGTGTGCCAGCCGCTCGTCGAGCGTCTCCGTGAACAGCAGCCTGGCCGCCATCCGCGGCACCCCACCGACTTCGCGAAGCGACCGCAGGATCGCGTCGCGGGACCTGTGGCCCTCGGGCGCAAGCTCCTCCCACGCCTCGCGCGGCAGGTAGACGTAGTCCCTCCTGGCCGAACCCTCAGGCTCCGCGAACGCCAGCGCCCGCGCCTTGCGCTCACCGAGGAAGCCGATCACCTCGTCGTAGTCCAGCGCGTTGTCGATGTTGCGCAGGCGCACCTGGTAGACGTCGCTTCCGAAACCGCTGACCGTCGTCCTGGTGGTGGTGATCATGCCGAGAGCGAGCAGAAGTGTGCGGATCTCACCCGCGAACGACTTCGATGTGGTGCTGACGCTGGGCACACCCTCGACGACGGTGCCGTCGGCCTCGAACAGGCCACGCAGGAACGCCGCGTACACAACGGCGTCGTTGGTCTCGAGAATCGCCGAGGGAACCCGCGGAGTCCAGCCCTTGCCGGAATGGTCGACGCCAGGAAGCTCCTTGGCGAAACCGGCTCCCTCCCACCAGCGAGCCAGCCGTACGGACTGCAGGACCACCTCGTGGTAGCCCTCCTTCGCCGTGACGACGGGCTCCAGGTCGAACAGCGACTTGGAGATGATCCGCAGTCGCTCCACCACATCGAGGTCGGTGTCTGCCACGCACAGCCTGATGCCCTTGCTGTGCAGGCTGCCGTCGCCCATGAAGTAGCCCACCAACTCGGCGAGCTCTTCGCAGACGGCATCGGGAACCCGTACGTTCCGGTCGCCCGCATAGTAGGCCTGATCCAGAATGGGCAGCGGGACCTCGCGAGGGCTCCCCACCAGGGTCCTCAGCTGCATCGGCAGGATGTCTCCCGGGCCCACGTCGGCCATGCGCTTCCAGATCCACTCGCCGTTCGCCTGGTCCACCACCTTCACACGGTGGGTGAGGGTGCCCTGGATCTGGTAGCCACCGGCGGTCCTGAGCAGGCGGGTGGGCTCCTCACCGTTGACGAAGAACTTCGTCGCCCGGCGTGGTCCCTCATCCGTCGAGACCGTCATATCCAGATCCTGCCAGCGGTCACCGTAGACGTCGCCGATCTCCGAGAGCCGGACGAGACCGCGGTCGGTGGTGATCAGCGTGTCACCGGTGAGGCAACCGGTCGGCGCCAGCAACGAGGCCTGGGCGTTGCGGTAGCCGTTCTTCTCGCCGATGCGCAGGCACTCCGACCACTGACGGGACGCCTCGGCGTGGATCTTGCCGTCCATGGCGCCGACCGTGCGCAGATTGTCGTTGGCGGCGGCGTGCTTGCGCATGACCCGCTTGTGCGGCTCGGCGTTGCGGGCATAGCCGTCGTACGGGCCGACGACGCCGGCCAGCTCGGCGCTGCGGCGGTAGGACGCACCGGTCATCAGCGAGGTGATCGCCCCGGCCACGGCGCGCCCGCCGTCGGAGTCGTAGGCGTGGCCGGTCGCCATGAGCAGCGCGCCCAGGTTGGCGTAGCCGATGCCGAGCTGGCGGTAGGCGCGGGTCGTCTCGCCGATCTTCTCGGTCGGGAAGTCGGCGAACGTGATCGACACGTCCATGGCCGTGATGATGAGCTCGGTCAGCTTGACGAAGCTCTGGATGTCGAAGGAGTTGTCGTCGTTCAGGAACTTCAGCAGGTTGATGCTGGCCAGGTTGCAGGACGAATTGTCCAAATGTACGTATTCCGAGCAGGGGTTACTTGCGGTGATTCGCCCTGTTTCGGGGGTGGTGTGCCAGTCGTTGATCGTGTCGTCGTACTGGATGCCCGGGTCGGCGCACTCCCAGGCGGCCTTGGCCATCTTGCGGAACAGGTCGCGGGAGTCGACGGTCTCGATCACCTCGCCGGTGAGACGGGCCCGCAGGCCGAACCTGTCACCCCGCTCCACCGCGCGCATGAACTCGTCGGAGACCCGGACCGAGTTGTTGGCGTTCTGGTACTGCACCGAGACGATGTCCTTGCCGCCCAGGTCCATGTCGAACCCGGCGTCGCGGAGCGCGCGCACCTTGTCCTCCTCGCGCGCCTTGGTCTCGATGAACTCCTCGATGTCGGGGTGGTCGACGTCGAGCACGACCATCTTGGCCGCCCGGCGGGTGGCGCCACCGGACTTGATGGTGCCCGCGCTGGCGTCGGCGCCGCGCATGAACGACACCGGGCCGCTGGCCGTGCCACCGCTGGAGAGCAACTCCTTGGAGGAGCGGATGCGGGAGAGGTTGACCCCCGAGCCCGAACCACCCTTGAAGATCACGCCCTCTTCCTTGTACCACTCCAGGATCGACTCCATCTGGTCGTCCACGGCGAGGATGAAACAGTTGTGGACCCGAAGGTTGCCCGAGAGGTACTCCCCGCTCTCGGTCTGGATGTCGTAGACCTCCATCGCGCCGAGTTCCTCGATGCGTGCGACCTCCAGCCGCTTGGTCTCCCTCGACGGCTGGCCGGGCTTGTCGAAGCTCCGCTCAAGCTTGCCCGTTTTGACCTCGTCAACGAAGCCGATCTCGTCGGCGAACGTCCGCCGGTCTCCTGCGGACTGGATCCGCAGCGTCCAGCGACCCTTGCGGTCTTCGCGGGATTCCTTCTCGAATCCAACCCGCGCGTAGATGCCGAACCGCAGCAGGAGCCGCTGCATGCCACGGATCAGCTCCTCCGAGATCATGTCGACCTCGACGACGGTGGACTTCTTCCTGGCCGACACGACCCCCTCGGCCTGGAAGGCACTGCGAAGGTACGCCGCCACCACCGGGAGCGGCGCTGTGAAGAGTCTGTCCGGGACGGTCGTATCGGTGCCCCTCGGCCACAGGCCCCACTTGTCAACGAAGCTCTCGAGAACCTCGCCGTACAGGCGGGTGCGGCGACAGTCAAGGGATGTGTCCTGTGTCTCTACCGTGCGCTCCTTGCGGTGCGCTTCGGGGAACACGCTGTCCAGCGCCTTGGTCACCCAGGCCAGCTCGGCAGGGTTGACCGTCATCGCCTCGATGGTGAGCGACTTGTCGGTGCCGTTGTACTGGCCGACGAAGCCATCCGACTGCATCCACCCGGCCAGTGCGGCCTCGGACACTTCGGCGAAGTCGATCTCGCCTTCGCCGAAAGCGTCACGCCGATGCCACTCGAGCTGATCGCCGGGCTTCAGCGTGCCGGCCTCCACGAAGTAACCGGTGCCGTCGCCGGTCGCCTTCCACACCAGGTGGTCACCCGTGACATCCAGCGTGTAGCCCGCCTCGGTGTGCAGGCGCAGGACGTTCTTGACGCCATTGGCCTTCGTGGCGACGACGCGCGTGACGCCGTGCGCGTCGTAGACCTTCGCGCCGATCGCGTCGCCCTCGACGAGTTCGCCGATCGGAATCAGCCCGCCTGGAGTGCTCACCAGAGCGTCGTAGGGTTGACAAGCGCTCACCTGCTGGGGCGACTGGGTGCCCACGTTGAACCAGACCGGCGAGTTGAAGGCGAAGATCTGGTGGACGAGGGCGTGCTTCAGCTCGTGGTCGAAGATCTCGGCGTCCTCGTCACCGGCGAAGTAGCCGTGCTCGATCGCCGTCCTGGTGTAGACACCGACGACCCGGTCCACCAGTTGCTTCAGGCTCCACTCGCGCTGCGGCGTGCCCACGGCGCCGCGGAAGTACTTGGTCGTCACGATGTTGGCCGCGTTGACCGACCAGAACTCCGGAAACTCGACGCCCCGTTGCTCGAAGTTGATCGAGCCGTCACGCCAGTTGGTCATGACGACGTCGCGACGCTCCCACGCGATGTCGTCGTACGGATGCACGCCCGGCTTGGTGAAGATCCGCTTCATCTTCAAGCCCTTGCGAGGACGCTTACCCCCGCGTGCGACTGAACCGCTGACCGTCTCCGTCATGACTCCCCCTTCTCCGCCTTCAACTGTTCGATCTCGGCCTCGAAGTCAGCCAGGCTCTCGAAACCGCGATATACCGATGCGAACCGCAAGTAGGCCACCTCGTCCAGTTCCCGTAACGGGCCCAGGATCGCCAGCCCCACCTCGTTGGAGGGGATCTCCGCGGCGCCCTTGGCCCTGATGGCCTCCTCGACCCGCTGACCGAGCTGAGCCAGCGAGTCTTCGCTCACCGGTCTGCCCTGACAGGCCCGCCGCACGCCCGCGACGACCTTGTCCCGCGAGAACGGCTCCGTCACCCCGCTGCGCTTGCTCACCATCAGGAGTACGGTCTCCTGCGTGGTGAACCTGCGCCCGCATTCGGGACAGGTCCGGCGACGCCGGATGGCGGCCCCGTCGTCCGTGGAACGGCTGTCGATGACCCTGGTGTCAGGATGACGACAGAACGGACAATGCACGCTTTCGCCTCCTAGACCCGCGGTCACCACCGGCGTAAAGCACGCGCAACGGAACGCTCGCGCACGCCCCATAGCGTGCCATGGTGCGGTCGCGGAAACACAAGGTGTGGTGAACTACATCGGTGTAACTACTAGATGTTGTGGTCCAACGGTAGAAGCGCGCGACCATGAACGCAAGTTGAGCAGACCCATCCAACCGAAGTCGCTGATCAGCACAGCCTGTTTCGGCTGCCCCGGGCGTGTCGGCTCACGCGTCACTTCGCTTCGCCCTCACCACGTTCGTGAACGACTCTCACACCGGTATCCGGTTGCACATCCTTCAGCCGACTCAGAGCCTCGTCCGTGCGCGTCGTCGGAGACCCAGCCCTCACGGATGGGGATCCAACCCGCCCAGCCGGAGACCCACGACGGGCCCGCGTGGTGGGTCGCCGCGGGCACGGTGGCAGCGTGGCTCGCCGTCCTGGTGCCGAGCCAGAAGCCGCCGAGCGACAGGAGCGCCATGCCCACGACCAGGACGGCGCGGCCCCGGCGAGTCAGCCGGACGGGCGGCTTCGCCGGCCGTCTCAGCTTCCGCACCCGCTCAACGGCTCGGCCCTCACCGTCGCGTACCCGCGCCGACGCCCGAGGGCGCCTGCCCTTGCGCAACAGCCCCTTCCGCCTGCGCTCCGGCCCGCTCGCCGCCACGTCCTCGCCGGCAGGCGCCGACGCCGGCCGACCCTCCCCCCCTTCCGGCCCAGCCGTACGACCCTGCCCGGCTTGCCCCTTGACTCCAGCCCCACGCCCCGGCTTGCCCTGACGCCTCAAGCCTTCCTGACGGACTGAGCCGTCCGGACTGCGTCGAGACGCCGGCGCGGCTCCCTTCCGCCGCTGCCTGCCCTGGCGCACCGGCTCACCCTGACCGAGGACCTCCGGAGGAGCCTCGTCGGTGGGCATCCGCAAGGGTGCGGGCCCACCGTGTACGGGCCCTCGCTTGGTGCGCATCAGCGCGTCCGCGGCCCGGCCACCACTGCGCCCCGCCCTGCGCCCTTTCGGGGATCTCATCGACTCGGCGCCGGTCGCGCCTCTCCCGCCGGGCTGCGGTGCCTCTCGACGCGGCGCGACGGCGTCCTCGGAATCCACCCCTTGGCCAGGCGGGATGCCTTGGCGAGGTGCGATGCCGCCGGCAGGGTTCGCCCCTTCTCCACGAGGTCGCGTAACCCCCGGCGAATCCGCCACTCGGCCGCGAGGTCGGAGGTCGCTCCCAGGGACCTGCGCCGCTCCGCGGAACGGGGCACCATCCGTTTCCGAACGCGGCGGCGGCACGAGCCACAACCGCGGCCTCCCCGGTCTCGCCGAGCCGCGCCCCGCCTCTCGGCTATCACGTGAACCCACGCTTCCCCCCGTCTCTTGACCCGCACCCCTCGAGTGGCCGGCTCCGGCGCCGCCCCTCGCCTCAGCGCCCCCGCCCGGCGCAGCCGTCCCGCCGATCTCCCCTCGGCCGCCGGTCGGCGCGACTCCGCCCTTCGCCCCGGCCCCATCCAGCGGCGGCACCGCCCCATTCCTCCCAGGCTCCTCAAATCCGCCGAATTCCTCAGCCCCGCCGGATGACGCGACCACGCCACTCGGCGCGGCGGCCGGGGTGCCGGTGGGATCGCCGTCGGGACGGGATGCGGTGTCGTCGCCCGGCGCGTCGGCCTCGGGGTGCGCGATCTCGCGACGGCTCCGGGGGAGGTCGGCGACGCGGGCAGGCCGCTTGACGTCGTCTCCGGTGGTGTCTGTGATCCTGGTGGTTCGCACGGATGGACCTCCCACACCGTCGCGGCCCGGGGAAATGGCCAAATAAAGATCGGCGAATCGAACACGGTGTCGATCGAACTCCCGTACGATGTTGTACACCACGCTGCCAACATTTTCGAGGAAGACTCGAACAATTGTTTGAAGATGATCTTCAATGGCGATACGGTCGCTGTGTGCGACATGGAGACCACGGACCGGAAGATTCGCCGGTGAGGCGGGCAGCCGGGCGAGGAGGAAGAGCATGAGCGAGCGGGATGACGCTAACGGGGTCACTGACCTCGCGGTGCGGCGGCGTGACTCTCTGGGGCTGACCCCCAGGCAGCGCAAGATCCTCGAAGTGATTCGCGACTCGGTGCAACAGCGCGGATATCCGCCTTCCATGCGTGAGATCGGCGAGGCCGTGCAGCTGACCAGCACGTCCAGCGTGTCGCACCAGTTGACGGCGTTGCAGCGCAAGGGCTACTTGAGGCGCGACCCCCACCGGCCGCGTGCGCTGGAGGTGCGTCTGCCGGGTGAGCCTGTCCTCTGGGTAGATCCCGAGGCCAGCAGCGAGGAGTCCTCGGTCAGCCGCCCCACGGCCGCCTATGTGCCGCTGGTCGGCCGGATCGCCGCCGGTGGCCCGATCCTCGCCGAGGAGAGCGTCGAGGACGTCTTCGCCCTTCCCAAGCAGTTGGTCGGCGAGGGCACCCTGTTCCTCCTGCAGGTCGCCGGTGACTCCATGATCGAGGCCGCCATCGCCGACGGTGACTGGGTCGTCGTACGCCAGCAGCCGGTCGCGGAGAGCGGCGACATCGTGGCCGCCATGATCGACGGCGAGGCCACGGTCAAGACGTTCAAGCGCAAGGACGGCCACGTCTGGCTGGTCCCCCACAACCCCAACTACGACCCGATCCCCGGCGACGAGGCCAGCGTCCTGGGCAAGGTCGTAGCGGTGCTGCGCCGCCTCTGACCGTCGGCGCCTGCCGCGGCGCGCGGCGTCCTCGACGCCCGCGCCGTCGGTGGTGCTCGCACGGGCCACGCCGGCCCCTCCCAGAACCGAGCCGATCACCAACGCCATCGTCATCGCTTGCTTGATCATAAATCCTGAAATGTCCGCATTTAGCGGAAGGTTCGCCGAGTTCGCGACCGCTCGCGACCGCTCGCGGCGGAGGGTGATGTTCCCGCCATGCCCTGGGACCGGCCGCGAAGGAGATCTAGACTGAGCCCGTGAGTGACGAAATCCGGCTAAACGACCTTAAAGCAAGACATGATGGATTGAAGTGGGCGGAGGCTGGACCAGGAGTCATTCCCGCCTGGGTGGCGGACATGGACCTGCCCACCGCCCCCGAGGTCGTCCGAGCACTGCGACGCCGTGCCGAAGGCGATCTCGGATACCCGACCTGGCTGGTGAGTCCTCAGTGCGGTCCCCTGGCCGAGGCGTTCGCCGAACGCATGGCCACCAGGTACGGCTGGGAGGCCGATCCCCAGCATGTGCGCAGCTACACCGATCTCAACCAGGCACTCCAGGTGCTCCTGCACGTCTGGACCCGGCCCGGCGACGGCGTGGCCGTCCACACCCCGGCCTATCACCCGTTCCTCGGCACCCTGGCCACCATGGAGCGCCCGCTCCACGCCATCCAGATGCGGCCCGAGGGCGACTCGTGGCGGTTCGAGGTGCCCGACCTGTCGGGCTGCCGGGTGTTGCTGCTGGTCAACCCGCACAATCCCACGGGCCGCGTCTTCTCGCGTGAAGAGCTGGAAGGTCTGGCCGAGCACGCCGAACGGCACGACCTGCTGGTCATCTCAGACGAGATCCACGCCGACCTCGTCTACGACCCGTACGAGCACATCCCGTTCGCCACCATCCTGCCCGACCGGACCGTCACCCTGACCTCGGCCACCAAGGCGTTCAACCTCGGCGGGATCCGCTGCTCGGTGGCCCATGTCGGCTCGCCGGAGATGCGCAAGGCCTTGGACGGGCAACCGCCCTTCGTGTACGGGTCGGCCAACCTGTTCGGGGTGGAGGCGACGGTCGCAGCGTGGCGGCACGGCGACGCCTGGCTCCGGGAGACCCTCGCCCTGCTCGACCGTAACCGCCGGACGATCGCCGAACGCCTGCCCGGGGCGGTCGGCTACCGCGTCCCGGAGGCCACCTACCTGGCGTGGCTCGACTACGGCCGGCCCGGCATGGCGGAGGTGCTGGAGCGGGAGGCCAAGGTCCTGCTGAACGACGGCGCGTTGTTCGGACCCGGTGGTGACACCCACGTCCGGCTGAACTTCGCCACCACCGAGCCCATCCTGACCGAGATCCTCAACCGGCTCGCCCAGGCCGGATAGCCCACCGGCCGGCCTGCCCATCCGGTCCGCCGCCACAGCGGTGGACCGGATCGGAGGCCGAAGATCCCAAGGTCCCGAAGGTCTCGAGGGTCAGGTCCGGGACGACCAGGTCGGGGGCGGAAGCTCAGGGGGCGTCGCGGCGGGGTGCTCGTCGAGGGCGGCCAGGGCCAGCTCGACCGCCTTCTCCAGTTGCGGGTCCCGCCCGCCGACGCGGTCCTGGGGTGTGATGACCACCTCGATGTCGGGGTCCACTCCGTAGTTCTCCACGCCCCACCCTGGGCCCTCGAGCCAGAACGAGTAGCGCGGCTGGGTCACGACCGTGCCGTCGACGAGCGAGTAGCGCGAGTCGATGCCGATCACCCCGCCCCACGTCCGGGTGCCGATCAGCGGGCCGATGGCGCGGTTCTTGATGCCCGCGCTCACGATGTCGCCGTCGGATCCCGCGAACTCGTCGGTGACGGCGACGATGGGGCCGCGCGGCGAGTCCTCCGGATAACGCATCGGCTCGTAGCCGCGGACGTGCGCCCAGCCGGTGACGCGCCGGGACAGCTTCTCCAGGATGAGCTCCGACGTGTGCCCGCCGCCGTTCTCGCGGACGTCCACGACGAGCCCCTCGCGGGCCATCTCGGTACGCAGGTCGCGGTGGAACTGGGCCCATCCGGAGGCCACCATGTCGGGGACGTGCAGGTAGCCGAGGCGCCCGCCGGAAGCCCGCCTGACGAAGGCCCGTCGTCCTTCCACCCAGTCGTGGTAGCGCAGCTGGGTCTCGTCGGGGATCGGGGTGACGACCACCCTGCGCAGCTCGCCGCCGGACGCGGGCCGTACGGTGATCTCGGTCGGCTGGTCGGCGGTGCCGGACAGGCATTCGAGCGGGCCGCGGACGGGATCGACCTGGCGGCCACCCACCGCGACGATCTCGTCGCCCTCGCGGACGGCGACGCCGGGCGCGAGCAGCGGCGAGCGGGCGTCGTGGTCGGACGACTCGCCGGGCAGGATCCGCGCGATCCGCCACGCTCCCTCCTCGTCCCTGACCACGTCGGCGCCCAGGAGGCCCTGGCGGCGGCGCGGGTCGATGGCCGAGCCGCTGGCACGGGCGTAGGCGTGGGAGGTGCCGAGCTCGCCCTGCACCTCCCAGAGCAGGTCGATCAGCTCCGAGTAGGCGCCGATCCGCTCGACGAGCGGCGCGTAGCGGTCGAGCACGGCCTGCCAGTCGACGCCGTTCATGTCCGCGCGCCAGAAGTGGTCGCGCATGAGCCGTCCGGCTTCGTGGTAGCCCTGCCGCCATTCGGCGACCGGGTCGAGCTGGAGCGCGATCCGGTCGAGGTCGATGGAGACGACCTCGTCGCTCTCGGCGGCGGACCGGGTCTGCAGGCCGTTCTTGCCGGTGACGACGAGGCGGGTGCCGTCGCCGCTCACCTCGAACGCCCGTAGCTCTCTGGCCAGCTCGCACTTGGCGCGCTTCTTGAGGTCGTAGCGTTCGAGGACGACCTCGCTGGACGGCTCGGTGCCGTCCCCGAGCTGGCCGGAGAGCGGGTGACGCAGCCAGAGCAGGGCGTCCTTGGCGGTGCGCAGGTTGCCGTAGCGTCCGGCGGGCACGGGCACCGGCACCACGCGTGAGGCGAGCCCCTCCGGGTCGACCTCGGTGCGCGGCGGGGTGTCGTCCTTCTTCTTCTCGTCGGACGCGGGCTTGTCGTCCTCGCCGTTGAACCCGCGCCCCTGCAGGCAGGGGTCGAACGGCGAGGACGTCGTGGCCTGCAGCGGCACGATGTACGGCCGGCAGCCCGCGGGGAAGGACAGGTCGAACACGTGCGCGTCGTAGACCGGGTCGAAGGTCCGCACCGACAGGAACGCCAGGTGCTTGCCGTCCCGGGTGAACATCGGGTCGGAGTCGGCGAAGCGCAGCGGGGTCACGTCGATGATGGAGGAGCCGTCGACGCGGCCCATCTTGATCTGCGACAGCGGTTCGTGGTGCGGGTGCACCCAGGCCAGCCAGGCCGAGTCGGGCGAGAACGTGAGCCCGCTGATGTCGCCCTGCGTGGTCCGGTCGAGCTCTCTGAGCTGGCCGGATTCGAGGTCGACGACCAGCAGCCGCCCGTCGTGGGTGGCCACCGCCACGTGCTTGCCGTCGGGGGACGCGTCGAGGTCGAGCACCCGGCCGAGCTCGCCCGCGGCCAGCGTGCGGATGTCGCCGCCGGGGGTGCCGACCTCCAGCCCGTCCTCACCGGTGATGTCCGACACCCAGACGCTCCGGCCGCTCGCGTCGAGCGCGCGGGGCAGCCGTACGCGGACTCCGGGTTGCGCGCGCAGCACGCCGGTGGGGCCGTCACGGTGGGTCACCCAGTGGGCGGTGCCGCGGATCTCGACCGCGCTGGCCCGCCCGGTGGGGTCGGGCGAGAAGGAGCCGACGCGGGTCGGCGCGGGGCGCTTCGCGCGTGCCGGTCGCGGCCCGCCGAGCTTGATGTCCAGTTTGTACGGCTCGGCGTCGAGGTCGTCCAGCAGCCACAGGTCACCGGCGTGGCTGTAGACCACCCGCCGGCCGTCGGTGGCGGCGTGGCGGGCGTAGAACTCCGCGTGAGCGGTGTGCTTGCGCACGTCGGAGCCGTCGGGCAGGGAGGAGTGGAGGTTGCCGGTGCCGTCGATGTCGGCCAGGAAGGCCAGGCGGTCGCCCACCCACAGGGCCGACCAGTACTGGGCGGTGCTGTCGGCGAACAGCCGGGCGAACTCGCCGTCGCCCTCGAGGTCGACCCAGATCTTGCCCGCGGTGCCGCCCCGATACCGTTTCCACTGCGACGGTTCGCGCCACATCGGCGACACGGTCGCCACCCTGTTCCCGACCGCGGCGTTCCCGACCGCGGCGTTCCCGCTGATCGCGACGTCGCTGACCCACCCGTACGGCAGGCGGACCGGCGGGCCGCCGTCGAGCGGCACCGCGTGCGCCCAGGTCCTGGTGCGGCCGCCCTCGCCGGCGGCGGTGACGGCGAGCACGTTCCCGTCGGCGCTCCAGCCGCGGGACCCGGTCGTCGCGCTGCCCCAGTGGGTGAGCCGGTCGCCCTCGGGTCCGTCGACCTCGGCGGCGAACACCTCGGGTGTCCCCTCGCGGTTGCTGGTCCAGGCGATGCGGGTGCCGTCGGGCGAGAATCTGGGGTGGGAGACGGGGGTGCGGTCGGCGGTGAACCGCCAGGCCCTGCCGCCCGCCACGGGGGCCAGCCATACGTCGTCGTCGGCGACGAAGGTGACCAGGTCACCGTGTAGATGCGGATATCTCAGGTATGCGCCAGTTGTCACACGTGCACACTAATGCCGTCCGCCGAAAGTCTGAGCTGACTTATCGTCCGCCAGGGGGGACAGAAGGGCGCTCCTGTCGGCCGTAGGCCGTGGACCTGCCCGACGTGCTCCGCGGAATCGGCGCTTGCTGGACCTTCGAGGCGGACGCCCGGCGAATACGCTACGAGCGGACGATGAAGGTGCCCGTCTGCCGCGGGAACCGGACGGACGGACGCCTGCCGACCGAGGAGGAGTGCCAGGCCAAGAAGCCGGAACTGCTCTCTGAACTATGAAATTCCCGGTCAATTCGGGCTTGGGCAGGGATGTGCCAGGACGCCACGGGCAGGAATGTGAAACCACTTCGCATCCTGTGAGGAATCAATGAAGCTCTTCACTCGCGCCTACCAGCTTCCGCCCCGGATCGCGACCGGCGCATACATCCTGAACTCGGGCCTCAACAAGGCGAAGGCCGACCAGGAGACCGCGGTGGGGCTGCTCGGCATGGCCGCCGGCACCTATCCGTTCCTGCGCGGGAAGGATCCGGAGCAGTTCGTCAAGCTGCTGTCGAAGGTGGAGATCGCGGTCGGCGTCGCGCTGCTGATCCCGGCGGTCCCGTCGCTGGTGGCGGGCGCCGCGCTCACCGCCTTCGCCGGAGGGCTGCTCGGCCTATACCTCAAGACGCCGGGCATGCGCCAGGAGGGCAGCCTGCGCCCCTCGCAGAACGGCATCGCACTGGCCAAGGACGTCTGGCTGATGGGCATCGGGCTCGGGCTGGTCCTGGACGAGCTCAGCGCCGAGCCACGCACCATCATTGATCTCCAGTGCCCTTGACCTAAATTCCGTCAATTCCGGGCATGCAGGACGACATGGTGCAAATCGGATACACCCTGATGTGCGAGCAGACGCCCGCACGGCAGCTCGTGGACGACGCCGTCACGGCTGAGCGGATCGGCTTCGACTACGCGGTGATCTCCGATCATTACTTTCCCTGGGTGGAGGAGCAGGGGCACTCCCCCTACGCCTGGTCGGTGCTCGGGGCGACCGCCCACGCGACCGGCGACCTCCCGCTCATGACGTACGTGACGTGCCCGACGATGCGCTATCACCCGGCCGTGGTCGCGCAGAAGGCCGCCACCATGGGCGTGCTCACCAACGGACGCTTCACCCTGGGCCTCGGCGCCGGCGAGAACCTCAACGAGCACGTCATCGGCGAGGGCTGGCCGCCCGCCGACACCCGGCACCGGATGTTCCGGGAGGCCATCGAGATCATCCGGGAGCTGTTCGGCGGCGACTACGTCACCTACCAGGGCGAGTTCTACGACATCGACTCGGCCAAGCTGTACGACCTGCCGGATACCCCCGTGCCGATCGGCGTCGCCGCCTCCGGACGGGAGTCGGCCTCGATCGCGGGCGAGTTCGCCGACGCGCTCATCATCAACGAGGTGCTGCCCGAGGTGGTCGGCCGGTTCGAGGCCGTGGGCGGGGCGGGCAAACCGGTGTATGGGCAGCTCGCCCTGTCGTACGACACCGACGCGGAGGCGGCCAGGGAACGCGCCCACCGGCTGTGGCGCTGGTCGGCGGCCGGGTGGAAGGTCATGGCCGAGTTGCCCGGCCCGGTGAACTTCGCCGCCTACGCGGAGTACGTCCGGCCGGACGACATCGCCGCGACCGTGCCGTGCGGCGCCGACGTGGACGCGGTGGTCGAGGCCGTCAAGGAGTACGCCGACGCCGGCTACTCGCACGTCGCGCTGGTGCAGATCGGGCACGACCGGCAGCAGCCCTTCTTCGGCTGGGCCGAGAGGGAGCTGCTGCCGGCGCTGCGCGCCCTGTGAGGCGCCGGCCGTGGCCTCCGCGGCGTCAGGGGACGATGTTGACCAGCTTGGGCGCCCGCACGATCACCTTGCGGGGCGGGCCCGACAGGTAGCCCCTGACCTTCTCCGAGGCCAGGGCCAGGGCCCGGAGGTCGTCCTCGGCGATGGAGGGCGAGACCTCCAGGCGGTCGCGGACCTTGCCCGCCACCTGGACGACGCAGGTCACGGAGTCCTGGACGAGCAGGGCCGGCTCGGCGACCGGCCAGCCGGCCAGCGCGACCGAGCCACTGCGGCCCAGCCGCTCCCAGCCCTCCTCGGCGGTGTAGGGCGCCACCAGCGACAACATGACGGCCAGCGACTCCGCGGCCTCGCGCACCGCGGGATCGGCGGCGCCCGGCCCCGCGTCGATGGCCTTGCGGGCCGCCGAGGTCAGCTCCATCAGGCGGGCCACCGCGACGTTGAAGCGGTGTGACTCGACCAGCTTGGTGACCTCGTCGATCGTGCGGTGGGTGAACTTGCGCAGCTCCAGGTCGCCGTCCTCGAAGGCCACGCCCGGCTCGCCGGCCGCCTCGTCCATCACGCGCAGGGCGCGGGCCAGGAACTTCTGGGACGCGGCCGGCGAGAGGTCGGCCCAGTCGATGTCGTCCTCGGGCGGCCCGGCGAACACCATGGTCAGGCGGACCGCGTCGACCCCGTAGGCGTCGATCTGCTGGCCCAGGTCGACGCCGTTGCCCAGGGACTTGGACATCGCCTTGCCGCCGTTGATCACCTGGCCCTGGTTGAGCAGCCGCAGGAACGGCTCGGTGAAGTCGACCATGCCCATGTCGTGCAGGACCTTGGTGAAGAACCGCGAATAGAGCAGGTGCAGCACCGCGTGCTCGACGCCGCCGACGTACTGGTCGATCGGCCCCCACTTGCGCACCTGCTCGACGTCGAACGGGCCGTCGGTGTAGCCGGGCGAGCAGTAACGCAGGTAGTACCACGACGAGTCGACGAAGGTGTCCATCGTGTCGGTGTCGCGCCTGGCGGGGCCGCCGCACTTGGGGCACTCGACGTTGACCCATTCGGTGGCGCTGGCCAGCGGGGAGACGCCCTTGGGTGCCAGCGCCTCGCCGCGCAGGTCGGGCAGCCTGACGGGCAGCTGCTCGTCGGGGACGGGCACCTCGCCGCAGTCGCCGCAGTGGATGATCGGGATCGGCGTGCCCCAGAAGCGCTGGCGGGACAGCAGCCAGTCGCGCAGCCGGAAGTTGACCGCGCCCGTGCCCCTGCCCTCGACCTCCAGAACGTCGATGATCTTGGCGATGGCGTCGGTCTTGCTCAGGCCGTCGAGCGGGCCGGAGTTGACCAGCCTGCCCTCGCCCGGGGTGGCCTCGCCGGTCTCGCCCGGGTCGGCCAGGCCGGTGTGGACCACGACCTTCACCGGCAGCCCGAACTTCATCGCGAAGTCGAGGTCGCGCTGGTCGTGGGCGGGCACGGCCATGATGGCGCCGTGGCCATAGTCGGACAGCACGTAGTCGGCCGCCCAGACCGGGATGCGCTCGCCGTTGACCGGGTTGATCGCGTGGCGGCCCAGGAAGACGCCGGTCTTCTCCTTGTCGGTGGACAGCCGCTCGATGTCGCTCAGCTTGGCCACCTCGGCGCGGTAGGCCTCGAACGCCTCGCGGTGCTCGTCGGTGACGATCTCGTCGGCCAGCGGCGCGTCCACGGCGACCACGAAGAACGTCGCGCCGAACAGGGTGTCGGGGCGCGTGGTGTAGACGTGGACCGGCTCCTCGCGGCCCTCGATCTCGAACAGCACGTCGGCGCCCTCGGAGCGGCCGATCCAGTTGCGCTGCATGGTCAGCACGCGCTCGGGCCAGCCGCCCTCCAACTGGGCCATGTCGTCCAGCAGCCGCTGCGCGTAGTCGGTGATCTTGAAGTACCACTGCGTCAGCTCGCGGCGGATGACGTCGGCGCCGCACCGCTCGCACCTGCCGGCCACGACCTGCTCGTTGGCCAGCACGGTCTGGTCGTTGGGGCACCAGTTGACCAGGCCGCCCTTGCGGTAGGCCAGGCCGCGCTCGAAGAAGCGGAGGAACAGCCACTGGTTCCAGCGGTAGTAGTCGGGGTCGCTGGTGTGCAGGCGGCGCGTCCAGTCGAAGGAGATCGCGTAGCGCCTGAAGGAGTTGGCCTGCGTCTCGATGTTGGCGTAGGTCCACTCGGCCGGGTGCGCGTTGCGCTTGATCGCGGCGTTCTCGGCGGGCAGGCCGAAGGAGTCCCAGCCGATCGGGTGCAGGACGTTGTAGCCCTTCTGGAACCAGTAGCGCGCGACGACGTCACCGATCGCGAACACCTCGCCGTGCCCCATGTGGAGGTCACCGGAGGGGTAGGGGAACATGTCGAGCATGTAGCGCCGCTCCCGGGGGTCGGCGGCGTCCTCGCCCGCCCGGAACGGGTCCAGCTCCTCCCACCGCTGCTGCCACTTGGCCTGCAGCGCCTGCGGATCGTACTCACTCACGGCGTTTGTCCTTCTGGCTTGACTCAGACCCATAAGAAAACCCCTCGTGCGCGTGACGAGGGGCAGCCGCGACGGCGAGATCTCTCAGGGCCGTCGCGGCCCGCTAAGAAGCAGGGTCGCGGAACGCATAAGTCAAGCCTAGCGCACCTCTTCGATGGAATGCCGATACTCGATCGAGGTAGCCGGGCACAATGGGCACTTCAGGTCTGGTGAGACCTGATGGTGACGTATCCGTTGTGACCTCATATGTCCCTTTAGATTACTCTCTTCGCCGTGGTGTACCCAGCCGAGCCAGAACGATCAGTGGACGGCCTGCCGATGCAGGACCCGCCCACTGATCCGCACGGCTTCGCCCGTTTCCCTGCGGAACGTGCTGGGTCTCCTGGAAAATCCCTTGAGATCATGCCCGATGCGTCAAATGCGGACAAAACACCACCAGGAGGTATGGCAGCAATGGCAACGGAGAATTCCGGAGCACCACACCTGCCACAGTCCTGGCCCGAAGTGCCGCCGCAGGAGGCTCCTCAGCGGGACGTGCCCACCTCCTGGCCGGCCGGAGGCCACGCCGATGTCCCCATGTCCTGGCCCGACGCGCGGGGCGAGGCCACGCAGTCGCCCCGGCAGCCGTCCTGGCCGGACGCCACCTCGCCATCACAACAGCCGTGGTCCGACGCGGGGCGTCCCGCGCAGCAGCCGTCCTGGCCCGACGCGACCGCGCCATCACAACAGCCGTGGCCCGACGACTCGCGATCCGCGCAGCCGTCCTGGCCGGACGCCACCTCGCCATCACAACAGCCGTGGCCCGACGCCGGGCGTCCCGCGCAGCAGCCGTCCTGGCCCGACGCGACGGCACCGTCACAACAGTCGCAGCAGTCGTGGCCGGAGCCGGGCCGCCGGGATCCCATGCCCGCCTGGCAGGAGGCGCCGCCCGCCTCGACCGGCTGGTCCAACCTCAACTCCCCGGCCCCCTGGCCGCAGGCGGACCAGCGGCACCAGGCCGCACCCGCCGCGGCCCCCGTACCGGAGACCCGGGCGCCGCAGGCCGCGCATGGCGGCGCTCCCGCGTTCGACGAGCGCACCATGCAGCAGCCGGCGTTCGACGAGCGGACGATGCAGCAGCCCGCGTACGGCGGGGCGACTCCGCCGGACGAGCGGGCGGCGCCGCAGGGGCGCCAGCACCCCACCGACGAGCACATGGGCACCTACGGCCAGCAGCCCGCCGCCGAGCAGCAGCCGAGGCACGGCAGGCCGGGCGCCAACCTGAGCCGCGACCCGTCCGACCCCGACCGCCCGTTCGTGACGGCCGGCCAGATCAGCGGCTCGCGCACCCCGCCGCCGGAGCGGCAGCAGGAGCTCTGGGACACCGTCTTCGGCGACGACTACCACTCCATGGGCGAGCCGGAGTCGCTGGACGACACGGGCAGGCCCATCTGGATCTACGCGCTGGCCGGATCCGTCGCGGTGGCCCTCGTCGTCGCCCTGCTCTGGGCGTTCCTCGCGGGCCCGCTGTCGGGGGACGGGGAGAGCACCGCGGCCGCCCAGCCGAGCGCGTCGACCACCGCGCCCCCCAAGAAGACGTCCAACTCGATCGGCCGCCTGCGGACCTACGCCGGCAAGGCCGCCCCGGTCGTGGGCGTCGTGCAGAGCCCCACGGCGGACGTCTCGGTGCCGCGGCTCGGCGGCGCCTGGCAACTGGACCAGCGCAGCACGGTCCAGGCCACGTACGGCTTCGAGACCCGTCAGTACGCGAAGGTCGGCGACACCTACGCCGAGCTGCTCACGGGCCCGCTGCCGGCCAGGATGGCGTCGGCCTACACCTCCGACGACGATCTCGAGCCGGTGATCAAGGCGGTCGTGGTGAACGCCCGCAAGAGCTTCTTCCCGGCCGGCAACCAGGTCCGCAAGATCGCCCAGCAGCCGCTCAAGGTGGGCGACGCCACGGGCCGCCTGATCGCCTACTCGCTGACCTCGGACACGCAGAACGCGACGATCGTCACGATCGCCGTCAACACCGGCAACGACGTCCCGTCGATGGTGTACATGTCGGTGCCGTCCACCGGAAAGCAACTGCTGCCCGACATCAACACGGTGGTCAAGCAGCTGAAGGTCGCCGCGCAGTAGTAGCCCGGCCGCGCGGCGCCCCTCGCGCTGGAACGCTAGAAGCGGCACTCCATGTGCTTGATGCCGTTGATGAAGCTGCTGTACAGCCGGTCGGGCTTGCCGCCCTCGATCTGCGGCACGCGGCGCAGCAGTTCGCGGAACATGAGCGTGATCTCGCGCCGGGCCAGGTGCGCCCCGAGGCAGAAGTGCGGGCCCGGGCCGCCGAAGCCCACGTGCGGGTTGGGGCTGCGGGTGATGTCGAAGGCGTACGGCGAGTCGAACACCGCGGGGTCCCGGTTGGCCGCCCAGTAGTAGAGGACGACCTTCTCGCCCTTGCGGTAGAGGTGACCGTTCATCTCGTGGTCCCTGGTCACCTTGCGGCGCATGAAGTTGACCGGTGAGGCCAGCCGGACGATCTCCTCGACCGCGCCGGGCGCGCGGCCGTCGATGTCCTCCAGCCACAGCGCCCGCTGGTCGGGGTTCTTGGTGAGCAGCCGGAGCCCGTACGAGATCGCGTTGCGGGTGGTCTCGTTGCCCGCCACGACCAGCAGGATGAAGAACGAGCCCAGCTCCTGCATCGTCAGCCGCTCGCCGTCGATGTTGGCGTTGACCAGGGAGGACGTCAGATCGTTGGTGGGGTTGTCGGCGCGGTGCGCGGCCAGGTCCTGCACCAGCTGCTGGAGCTCCATGCCGGCGGTGAGCAGGCGTTCGGCGACCTTGGTGAGGTCGTCGCCGGCGTACTCGGGGTCGAACCCGCCCAGGATGATGTTGGAGCGGTCGAAGACGAACCGGTAGTCCCGCTCGGGGATGCCCATCATGTCGCAGATGATCTTCAGCGGGAGCCGCGCGGCGACGTCGGTGACGAAGTCGCCGCCCGGGCCCTTGGCCAGCAGGTCGTCGACGATCTCCACCGCCGCGGTCTCCACGTCGGCCTCGAACTGCTTGATCATCTTGGGCGTGAAGGCCCGGGAGACGATCCGGCGCAGGCGGGCGTGACGGGGATCGTCCATATTGATCATGGAGCCGAAGTACTCGGCGAACTCGGCGGGCATGTCGGGGATGTTCGTGGCTCCCCCGTCGCCCGAACAGAAGACCTCGGCGTTGCGGCTGGCTTCGACGATGTCGGCGTGCTTGACCAGCGCGTAGTAGCCGGGCCCCTTGGGGGCGATGCTGATCTCCATCTCCTCGAAGAAGGCCGGTGTCTCGAGCTCACGCAGCCGGTCGAACGCCTCCTCCCTCTCAGGCATGGGCCGGGCCCAGAAATGTTGGTCGGATAGGTCGAAATCCACGCTCATAAGACAATCATTCGAATAGCGGACACGTACGTCAATGCTTCGACGTACGCCGTACGTCCATCTCTCGGAAAATCTGTCGCTTCCAAGATCCCGAAAGGGCTAGGGTGGTGGCGTGTTCTTCTTCTTCCACCTGCGTTAGCGATCCGCCGGCGGGCCCGTGGACGACCCACCGCCGGCGATGCGGGACGGCCGGCCGCCGTCCCGAGTCGCGACGTGGGAGAAGGACACGTGCACACACATGCCGTGGCCAGGGCGGTGCGTGGCATCGAGCCCCTGGTGGCCGCGGAAGTTCGAACGCTGGGACGGGTGCGCGCGACGCGCCACCGCGAGGTGTGGTTCGAGACGGCCGAGCCGGGGCCCGGGCTGCTGGGCCTGCGAACGGCCGATGACGTGCTGCTGGTGGCGGCCGTGGTCGGCGGGATCGGACGCGACAGGAGCGCCCTGGGGCGTCTCGGGAGAGCCGCCCGCGAGATCGACGTCCCCAGCCTGATGCGGCTCAGACGGCGCATCACGACCCCGCCTCGCCAGGCGGGCGTGGACATACGGCAGGACGCGGGCCCGCCTCGCCCGGCGGGCGTGGAGGTGTCGGCGTCCTTCGTCGGGCGGCGCAACTACACGCGCTTCGAGCTCGAGGACAGCGTGGGGGCGGCGCTCGCCGCGCCACTCGGCCTGCCCTACCACTCGCGCCGCGACGGCGGGGTGCCGCCCGGCGGGTCGGTGGCCTGGCGGGTCACGGTCGAGGACGATCAGGCGGTCATCGCCCTGCGGGTGGCCGACCGGCCACTGCATCGCCGCCCGTACAAACTGGGCACGGTCGCCGGCACGCTGCATCCGCCGGTGGCCGCCGCGATGGCCCGGCTGGCCGGACTCGACGGGGCGGGTGTCGGCGGGGCGGGTGGCGAGGGGACGGGTGGCGAGGGGACGGGTACGGTGCTGGACCCGTGCTGCGGCGCGGGCACCACGCTCATCGAGGCGCACGCGCTCTCCCCGGGCGCTCGTCTCCTCGGCGTCGACCGCGACCCGCTCGCCCTCGACATCGCCGCCGCCAACGCGGGCCGCGCCGCGTCATGGGCGTCCGGCCTCCCGGGTCCGTTCGCGTGGGCTCTGGGGGACGCCGGGCGGCTGCCGGTGCCGGACGGCGGTGTGGATCGAGTCCTGGTGAATCCGCCTTGGGGGCGGCAGGTGGCGCCGGCGGGGTCGCTGGCGCGGGACGCCGGGCTGCTGTGGCGGGAGACGCACCGCGTGCTGGCCGACGACGGGATCGCGGTGGCGCTCCTGCACGAGGGCGCGCCGGGCGCGACCGGCGTCCCGCCCGGTTTCGACGTGGAGCGGACGCTGGAGGTGAGCCTGGCGGGCCGTCATCCGGTGATCGCGGTGCTCAGGAAGCGGCCCCGGCCACGGCGAGGCGGCGTCCCGTGATGCTCAGAGGGCGGCGCCGGTTGCGGCGAGGCGGCGTCCCGTGATGCTCAGAGGGCGGCGCCGGTTGCGGCGGGGCGGCGTCACGGGCCTCAGGCGGCGGGGCCGAGCCAGTCGAGGATGAGGTGGTTGACCTCGTCGGGGCGTTCGAGGTGCAGGAAGTGGCCGGCGCCGGCGACCTGCTCGGCCCTCGACCCCTCGGGCAGGTGGTCGAGGGCGCCCTTGGCCAACTCGGGCCCGAGGCAGCCGTCGCGCGCGCCGTGCAGGTAGAGGACGGGCCCGGTGGGGGTCGGGGAGGGCTCCGGGTAACGGCCGGAGGGCGGCGTCGTGCCGAGCATGGCCCGGTAGTAGCCGATGGCCGCCGCCAGGTTGGCGGGCTCGCCGATGCTGCGCCGGACGAACTCCAGGTCCTGGCCGGCGTCGTAGCCGGGCGACCAGTCGGCCCAGAGCTTCTCCAGGAAACCGGGGTTGGCCACCGCCGCCTCGGCCAGGCCGGTCTGGAAGAGGAAGACGTAGAAGGACCGCTTGAGCTGGTCGTACTCCAGGAAACCGGGGAACAGGGCGGACGCCGGAGGCACGGCCATGGCGACGGCCCGGCGGAAGCGGCCGGCCGTGGCGTAGACGGGGAAGGCGCCCCAGTCGTGGCCGACGACGACCGCGCTCCCGTCGCCGCCGAGCTCCTCGTGCAGGGCGATGACGTCGGCGGTGAGCGCCGCGCCCTCGTAGGCGCCGTCGGCGGGCACCTCGGTGGGCGCGTAGCCGCGCATGAACGGCGCCACCGCCCGGTAGCCGCGTTCGGCCAGGGCCGGCATCAGATGCCGCCAGGTGTGCGCGGTGTCGGGGAAGCCGTGCAGGCACAACGCCAGCGGCCCCTCCCCCACGGCCAGATACGCGAACTCCACCCCATTGGCGTGGACGGTCCTGATCTCCATGACTGCGAAACCTAGCATTCGCCTCACCACGGGAACACGGCGAAACCGATCAGGCCTGCGCGGTCACCAGTGCGCCGCTCGTCGCCCAGGCGGGCGGCCAGGCGGTTGAGCGAGAAGCCCGCGTGCAGCAGCTTGACCAGGCCGCGGGCCACGTTGACGCGGCTGAAGTCGGGAGAGAGGCCGGTGTACTCGGGGGTCGGCGTTGCCGAGGATCACGTTGGTCCGGCGAAGCACCATGTCATGAAATTTCGCCGGAATCCCCATCATGTCGCAAAGGCCCGCTCCGACTGGATGAGGTCGGCGGCCTTCTCGCCGATCATGACGGCCGGGGCGTGGGTGTGGCCGCGGTTGAGCGTCGGCATGATCGACACGTCCACGACCCGGAGCCCCTCGACGCCGCGCACTCTGAGCGAGGGGTCCACGACCGACTCCTCGTCGGTGCCCATGCGGCAGGTGCCGACGGGGTGGTAGAGGGTCTCGCCCTTGTCGCGGACCCACTGCGCGAGCTCCTCGTCGCCCTCCGGCCCCGTATAGGGCGGCAGGGGCCCGTCGGCGTAGCGCTTCATCGCGGCGGTGGTGAAGACCCGCTTGGCCGTCTTCAGCCCGGCGACCATCCGCCTGACGTCGGCCTCCTTGGTCAGGTAGCCGGGGTCGATCACCACGTCACGCCCGCTGAGGCCGATCCGGCCGCGGCTCTCGGGCTGCAGCAGCACCACACCGACGGTCATCGCGTGCTCCGTGGGCGCCGTGAGCCCGTGGTCGACGAACGGTCCCGGAGCGAAGATCAGCTCGATGTCCGGCGCGGGCTCCTCCGGCGAGGTCTTGATGAACGCGACCGCCTCGCCAACGTTCGTGGTGAGCATGCCGGAACGCAGCACGATGTAGCGCAACAGGTTGCCCAGAGACTCGGCCTTGGTCAGCGTCACCGGCTCCCTGGACTGCACGATCACCCCGCTGCTGAGGTGGTCCTGCAGGTTGTGGCCGACCGCGGGGAGCTCGTGCACGAGCGGGACGCTCGCGTCGCGCAGCTCGTCGGCCGCGCCCACGCCCGAGCGCAGCAGCAGGTACGGCGAGCCGATCGCGCCCGCGGAGAGAACGACCTCACGACGGGCCCTGAGCTGAGCGCCTCCGCTGTGCTCGACGCCGGTGGCGCGCCTGCCGTCGAACACCACCCGGTCGACGGTGGCGCCGGTGATCACCGTCAGGTTGGGCCGCTTCCGCGCCGGGCGCAGGTAGGCGTCGGCGGCGCTCCACCGGCGGCCGCGCCTCTGGGTGACGGGGGTGGGGCTGAAGCCCTCGTTGGACCGGCCGTTGAGCTCGGCCAGCCGTTCCAGGCCCAGTTCCTCACAGGCGTTCAGGAAGGCGGCGGTGGTGACGTTGGGGCTGCGCAGCTCGGAGATGAACAGCGGCCCGGTGGAGCCGTACACGTCGCCGTGGTTGCTGCCGACCCGGTGCTCGGCCCGGTTGAAGTAGGGAAGGACCTCGTCGTACGACCAGCCCGGCACGTCCCACTGGTCGTAGTCGCGCTGGCAGCCGCGCACCCACATCTGGGCGTTGAGCGAGGACGAGCCGCCGATCACCTTGCCGCGCGGCCAGTAGAGCTCCCGGCCGGCCATCTCGGCCTGCTTGGCGGTCGTGTAGTTCCAGTCGGCGTCGGTCTTGAACAGCTTGGCGAACCCGGCGGGCATGCGGATCTCCAGCTTGTCGTCCTGACCTCCCGCCTCCACCAGCGCCACGGACACCCCCGGATCGGCCGACAGCCTGTTGGCCAGCACACATCCGGCCGAGCCCGCCCCGACGATCACGTAGTCGTACTCCATGGCCCCTCCCAGGGGTAAGTAACTTGGTACTTGCTTACTCCACGTGGCAAGGCGCGTCCATATCCAGATATGGCCTGCGTTACCTACCGGCCGGTATGTTCATACGCGAGAAATGCCACGGAAAAGGGAGAAGGCGTCATGCTCAACCTGTCGACCGTTCTGGAACACAGTGCCAGGACCACCCCCGACGGCACCGCCATCGTCTTCGGCGACATGCGCCTGCCATACTCCATGATCGACACCGTGGCGCGGCAGGTCGCCAACCTGCTGGTCTCCCGGGGCATCGGCAAGGGTGACAAGGTCGCGCTGGCCTGCCCCAACCTGCCGTACTTCCCATTCGTCTACTACGGCATCCTGAAGGCCGGGGCGAGCGTGGTGCCGCTCAACGTGCTGCTGCAGAGCCGCGAGATCGCCTACCACCTCGACGACAGCGACGCCAAAGCGCTGTTCTGCTTCGAGGGCACGCCCGAGCTGCCGCTCGGCGAGCGCGCCAAGGCCGGCTTCGAGGCGTCCGAGGGCTGCGAGCAGTTCTTCGTGCTGCCCGCCACACCGCTGGCCACCGAGTCGGAGTACGGCGAGTCGTTCTGGGCCGCGCTCGACGGGATGCCGGCGGAGTTCGAGACGGTGCAGACCTCGCCCGACGACACCGCGGTGATCCTCTACACCTCCGGCACCACCGGCCAGCCCAAGGGCGCCGAGCTCAGCCATCAGAACATGCTGATGAACGCCATGGTCTCGGACGAGATGTTCCCCAGGACCGAGGGCGGCGACGTGACGCTGGCGGTGCTGCCGTTGTTCCACTCCTTCGGGCAGACCGTGGTCATGAACAGCGGCTTCCGCCGGGGCGCGGCCCTCGTGCTGATGCCCCGCTTCGAGCCCGGCGACGCGCTCGCGCTGATGCGCAAGGAGGGCGTCACGCTGTTCGCCGGGGTGCCGACGATGTACTGGGCCATGCTGACGAAGATCCACGCGGAGGGCGCGGAGGTGCCGCGCACCCTGCGGGTCGCGATCGCGGGCGGCGCCTCGTCGCCGGTCGAGGTGCTGCGGGACTTCGAGGAGACCTTCGGCATCGGCATCCTCGAGGGCTACGGCCTGTCCGAGACCTCCCCCGTGGCCAGCTTCAACCAACTCGGCCGTCCCACCAAGCCGGGCACGATCGGCACCCCCATCTGGGGTGTGGAGATGAAGCTCATCGACGGCGACTGGAAGCCGATCGACGGCGAGGGCCCCGGCGAGATCGCGGTCCGCGGCCACAACATCATGAAGGGCTACTACGGGCGGCCCGAGGCCACGGCCGAGGTCATGCGCGATGGCTGGTTCCGCACCGGCGACATCGCCACCCGCGACGCCGACGGCTACTACATGATCGTCGACCGGGCCAAGGACATGATCATCCGGGGCGGGTTCAACGTGTATCCGCGGGAGATCGAGGAGGTGCTGATGACGCACGAGGCGGTCTCGCTGGCCGCGGTCTTGGGCGTGCCGCACGACTCGCACGGCGAGGAGATCAAGGCGTACGTCATCCGCACGCCGGGCGCCACGGTCACCGAGCAGGACCTGATCACCTGGGCGCGGGAGAACATGGCCGCCTACAAGTACCCCCGCGTCGTGGAGTTCCGCGACGCCCTGCCCATGACCGCCACGGGCAAGATCCTCAAGCGCGAGCTCCGCTAGGCGCGGCCCGGCGGGTGAGGGGCGTGAGACCCCTCACCCGCGAACGTCAGGGCCAGTCGCGCGACGGGCGCAGCGGGACACCCGAGCGGCCCGCCTCGTCCAGCTTCACGCCGAGGACCTGGTGCAGCTGCACCTTGTTGCGCTCGAAGCCCACGATGCAGCCCGCCATGTACAGCGCCCACACCCGGGCGGTGCCCATGCCGACCTCCTGCACCGCGTCCTCCCAGTTGGCGTCGAGGTTGGCGCACCAGTGGCGGAGCGTCTCGGCGTAGTGCTCCCTCAGGTTCTCCTCGTGGCGGATCTCGAAGCCGAGGTCCTCCATGTGCCTGACCAGCCAGCCGACCGACTCGAGCTCACCGTCGGGGAAGACGTAGCGGTTGATGAAGCCGCCCTTGTTGAACGTCTTCTCCGTGCCGGTCGGGCGGGTGATGCAGTGGTTGAGGATGCGGCCGCCCGGCCGGAGCTTGCCGTAGAGGAACTCGAAGTAGGACGACAGGTTGGCCTTGCCGATGTGCTCGGTGAGGCCGATGGAGCTGACCGCGTCGAAGCCGGTCTCGGTGACGTCGCGGTAGTCCATGAAGCGGACCTCGGCGAGGTCCTGCAGCCCCGCCTCGGCGATGGCCTTCTGCGCCCACTCCGCCTGCTGCCTGCTGAGCGTCACGCCAAGGACCTGGACGCCGTAGTGCTCGGCCGCGTGCAGCGCCATGCCGCCCCAGCCGCAGCCCACGTCGAGCAGCCGCATCCCCGGCTTCAGGCCCAGCTTGCGGGCCACCAGGTCGAACTTCGCGAACTGGGCGTCCTCCAGCGAGGCGCCCTCGGAGGGGAAGACCGCGCAGGTGTAGGCCATGGACGGGCCGAGCACCCACTCGTAGAAACGGTTGGACACATCGTAGTGGTGGTGGATGACCTCGGCGTCACGCTGCTTGGCGTGCCGCGAGCCCATCTTGGCCAGCATGCTCTGCCGGATCTCCTGCGGAGGCGGCGGAACCCGCATGAGCAGCGGCTTCACACCAAGGGAACGGACCGCGGCCAGCTTCTCGGCCGGGGTGAGGTCGTTGGTGGTGATGTTCCACATGCGATCGAGCAGGGTGTACGTGTCGCCGTGGATGTCGATGTGGCCCGAGACGTAGGCCCTCGCGAGGCCGAGCTCACCCGGCGCCTGGGCGAGATAGGCCACTGCGATGGGAGACTTCACTTCCAGGCAGATGTCCGCCCCGTCGGGACCTGCCTTGCTGCCGTCGTAGGCCATGAACGCGATGTTCGCCTCAGAGCCGACGATCTTCTCAAAGATGGATGCCAAAGCCATCTGTCACCTTCCCCGCACACACTTGTCGTACAGGTCCAGCAGGCGACCGCTCGGGTCGTATTCCCGCTTGACCGACCAGTAAGCATCGCCGTTGTAGAGCTGCCAGAACTGCTCACGGGCATAGAAGGAGGTCGAGTAGAGGGACTTGTGCCCGTCGAGCGCGTGCACAGAGTTCTCGATGAGCCGGTTGTAGTAGCCGTCGAACTGTCCCCGCGGCAACGGGACCATGCCCCAGAAGCCGAAGTTCACGTACAACCTGCCAGGTTCGAGCGGGTAGAGCGGCCAGCGTGAGGAGGCCCGGAGCGGGCACATCCACACCGGTGTCATGCCGACCTTGTCATGGAAGAACTCGAGGAACTCGGCCCCCCTCTCGACCGGCGTCTCGACATCCTGGATGACCGACTCCTGCACGGGCCGGCCACGCCACCGGTCGATCCTGGCGGTCAGTCCGTACTTGCGGTCGAGCGAGACGAGCTTGCGGTAGACGTCGGAACGCATCCAGCGGCGTGGCATCAGCGACCGCACCACGGGCTGCTGCACACCGAAGGCGCGCGAGCACCAGAACCAGTCGGTGTCCCAGCGCCACAGGTAGTCGCGGATCGTCAGCCAGTCGCGGTTGCGCTGGGTGATCGACTGGTAGTAGATCCGCATGCCGGTGTAGTCGGAGACGTAGGGAGCGCGGTCGGCGAAACGGCCGACCGTGATGTACATCTCCTGCGGGCCGAAGTAGACGCCGTCGACGAAGTCGACCGGCTCGCCGTCGTGCTGCATGCCGTCGCAGATCTCCTGCATGGCCAGCATGCACTTGTCGGCGTCGGTGAACTTGACGTGGGTGAGCCGGACGTACGGCTGGACCTGTCTGAGCCTGATCTTGATCCGCAGGGCGTAGCCGAGGGTCCCGTAGGAGTTGGGGAACGCCCGGAACAGGTCGCGGTGCTCGTTGTCGTCGCGCGCCACGATGACGCGGCCGTCGCCGGTGAGGATCTCGAGCTCCTCGACCGACTCGTGCGGCAGGCCGTCGCGGAAGCTGGTCGACTCGATGCCGAGCCCGGTCACGGCCCCGCCCAGCGTGATGGTCTTGAGCTGTGGGACGACGTACGGCATGAGACCGTGCGGCAGTGTGGCGTCCACCAGGTGCTCGTAGGTGGTCATGCCCTGGACCTCGGCGGTCATCGTCACCGGGTCGACGCTGATCACCTCGGCGAGGTCGCGCGCCGACAGCTTGGCCGTCTTGCCCTGGTCACGGAACCTGAAGAGGTTGGACGTGGCCTTGGCCAGCCGAGGCGCGGCGTCGCCAGGGATCTCCGCGTAGGACTGCCGGATCTGCTCTACTGCCCGTCGGTGTGTCGACATCGTCGTCGTCACCTGCGGCACCCCCTTTGAGCTGGTAGAGATCGTCCGTAGAAACGTATCTCCCGCGGGCAACATCGAACAGAGTGGGGTCGTTAAAGACACGAAAACTGTTCGCCGCCCAGGGGACCATCTAGGAGGTCGGCGAATCAACCGGTTTCCGGCGAACGACCGGTGAGACGTCGTTGAGCACGTCGGCCACCGGACGCCCGTCCAGGGCCGCGGTGAGGTTGTCCAGCGTGGCCGCGAGCAGGCGTCCGGTGGACTCCGGCGTCACCCCGGCGGCGTGCGGCGACAGCAGCACCCCGGCGGCCTCGCGCAGCGGGTCGCCGGCGGGCAGCGGCTCGGTCTCGAACACGTCGAGTGCCGCGCCGCCGAGCCGCCCCTCCCGCAGCGCGGCGACCAGCGCGGCCTGGTCCACGACCCCGCCCCTCGCGGCGTTGACCAGCAGGGCGCCCGGCTTCATACGGGCCGGATCGATCAGGCCGCGGGTCTCGTCGCTCAGCGCGATCACCACGACCAGCACGTCGGAGGTGGCCACGAGCGTCTCCAGGTCGGTGTGGCCGGGCTCCTCGCGGGGCCTGCGCGTCCAGTAGGACACCTCGCAGCCGAACGCGCGGAACAGCCGGGCGCAGGAGACGCCGATCGGCCCGAACCCGACGATGCCGACCCGCTGCCCGTGCAGCTCGCGCGGCTGCAGCCCCTGCTGCGGCCAGTCGCCCGCGCGGACCGCGGCGTCGGCGGCGGCGAGCTTGCGGGTCAGCGACAGCGCGGCGGCCACGCACCACTCCGACACCGCGACGGCGCTGACGCCGGCGGTGTTGGCCAGCGGGACCCCTGCGGCGGTCAGCGCGGCCAGATCGTGGCCGTCGACGCCGACCGACGGCTGCTGAACGAAGGCCAGCCGGGGCGCGGCCGCGACCGCCTCGGCGTCGAGCGCGAGCAGGCCGGTCCAGTCGCCCAGCACGATCTCCGCCTCGGGCAGCGCGTCGAGCAGCGCGCCGCGCTCGCGGGCGGCGGGCACCCGCACGTCCACCCGGTCGGCCAGCGGAGCGAGCAGATGGCGCAGGAGCTCCTCGGGGAGCGGCGGGAGGGCCAGGAGGTTCCAGGGAGTCATCTGCCCACCGTAAAGCTGCCGATCACCTGCCGCATCAGCCGCGTGTTGCGGCTCCACTGGGCCTCGGCGACCGTCCACGACAGCACGAACGCGGTGTCGCCGGTCACGAGCGCGCGCCGCACCTCGCGGTATCTCCGGCCCGGTGTGGCCCACGGCGCGCCTCCCTCCGCGCCGGCCGTGTAGGCGAACTCCCATTCCACGGCTCGCGTGCCCCGGTGGCTGACCACCCGGCGGCCCAGGATCTCCAGGTCGGTGGTGTTCTGCCGGAGCACCTCCTCGGCGTCTCGGATGATCTGGTAGGCGTCGACGTTGGCGTAGATGGTCTCGACGCCCAGGTGCGCGCTCCCGTTGCGCCGCGTCCACTCGGTGTAGGCCTCTCCGCGCGCGCCCCTCCAGCCGGTGGGCCGCATGATCGACCAGCCGTCGGGCGAGTTCCAGGCGCGCACGGCCGGCACGAACCTGGACGTCGTCGGCGTCGGCGTCGGCGTGGAGGTGGGTGTAGCGGTGGGGGCCAGGGTCGGCGTGGCGCCGGGCAGCGGGCTGGTCGCGGTGTGCCCGGCCAGGCGCGGGGCGCCCTCCGCGGGCGGGGCGGTCTTGAGGTAGGCGAAGGTCCCGCCCGCGACCACCAGCGTGGCCGCCAGGGCGACGGCGATGAGGGTGCGGCCGGCCCGCCCCGAACGGTCCTCGTCCACGTGCTGGTCGGCGCCGGCGGGCCTGCTGGCGGCGATCTCGGCGAGCAGCCGGTCGGCCTCCTCGGCGCTCACCCGATCCTCCGGCTCCTTGCGCAGCAGGCCCTTCAGGATCGGGTGCATGATCGGGGGGATCCTGCGGTAGTCGGGCTCGTCGTTGAGCAGCGCGTTGAGGGTGGCCATGGGCTCGCCGCGCTCGAACGGCGAGCGGCCCACGAGGGTCGCGTAGAGCGTGGCGCCGAGCGACCACAGGTCGGAGGCCGGGCCCGCCTCGGCCGCGCGGACCCGTTCGGGGGCCAGGAAGCTCGGCGACCCGGTGACCATGCCGGTCTGGGTGAGCGAGGCGTCGCCCTCGGCCGTGGCGATGCCGAAGTCGGTGAGCACGGCCCTGCCGTCGTCGGCCAGCAGGATGTTGCTCGGCTTGACGTCGCGGTGCAGGATCCCGGCCTCGTGGGCGGCGCAGAGCGCGGACAGCACCTGCCTGCCCACGTCGGCCGCCTGCCGCACCGGGAGGGCGCCGGTCGTGGCGACGACCTGCTCGACGGAGGGGTGGCGGACCAGCTCCATGATGATCCAGGGGCGGCCGTCCTCCTCCACGACGTCGTAGATGGCGACGACCGACGGGTGGTTCAGCCTGGCCGCCGTCCGGGCCTCGCGGGCCGTGCGGAGCAGCTGGCGTTCCTGGTCGGCGCGCGGCAGCCCTTCCGGCAGGAGCACCTCTTTGACCGCGATCTGCCGGTTGAGCAGCGTGTCGCGGCCTTCCCAGACCACCCCCATGCCGCCGCGGCCCAGCTCGCGCAGTAACTGGTAGCGCCCGGCGATCAGCGGCGTGCTATCCGAAACCATGTCCTACCCCTGTAGACCACCCGATCAGTGGGCAAGTTTCCCATACCTCTCTTCGCTTCGCGGGAAGGTCGGTGCCGCGGCTTGCCATAGCTCACCGAATGTTGTTCTACTGAGGCTGGTTGGCCGTACGAGTCGAGGAGATACAGATGTCTGAAGCCCGCCAGGGGCCGTTGGCCGGAGTGCGCGTGCTGGAGCTCGCCGGGCTGGCGCCCGGGCCGTTCGCCGGGATGATGCTCGCCGACCACGGCGCCGAGGTGCTGCGGGTCGATCGCGTGTCCGCCGTCACCGACCGGCCGCGCACGGACGTCATGGACCGCGGCAAGCGCACGATCGGCCTGGACCTGAAGTCTCCCGAAGGGGTGGCCGCCTTCAAGGACCTGGCCGCGAACGCCGACGTGGTGATCGAGGTGTTCAGGCCCGGCGTCGCCGAACGGCTCGGCATCGGGCCGGACGACCTGCACGCGGTGAACGAGCGGCTCGTCTACGGCCGGATGACCGGATGGGGCCAGGACGGCCCGCTGGCCCCGACCGCGGGGCACGACATCGACTACATCGCCATCTCCGGAGTGCTGTCGATGCTCGGCCGCGAGGGCGAGAAGCCGACCCCGCCGATCAACATCATCGGCGACTTCGCCGGCGGCGGCCTCATGCTCGCCTACGGCGTGCTGCTCGCCCTGCTGGAGCGGGAGCGCACCGGCAGGGGCAGGGTCATCGACGCGGCCATGGTCGACGGGGCCGCGCTGCTGTTCTCGATGTTCTACCACGGCGTGCAGACCGGCTTCTGGGGCCCGCGCGGCACCAACCTGCTCGACACCGGCGCCCCGATGTACGACACGTACGAGACCGCCGACGGTCAGTACCTCGCCGTCGGATCCCTGGAGCCGCAGTTCTGGGACACGATGGTGACGCTGATGGGCCTGACGGACCTGCCCGACCGGAACGACAGGAAGCAGTGGCCCGCCCTCAGGGCCCGTCTGACCGAGGAGTTCAGGTCCCGGACACGGGCCGAGTGGGAGGCCGTGTTCGAGGGCTCCGACGCGTGCGTCTCGCCGGTGCTGTCCATGCCGGAGGCGACCGCCCACCCGCACAACGTGGCCCGCGGCGCCTTCGCCGACGTCGGCGGCCTCTCCCAGCCGATGCCCGCGCCGCGCCTGCTCGGCACGCCCGAGCCCGACCTCTCCCCCGCCACCCGGCTCGACGACCTGTCGGCCTGGGGCCTGCCGGCCGACGTGGCCGGCAAACTCCGATCCCAGGGGGTGCTCGCCTGACATGGACCTCGCCTTACTCGACCTGCTCGACGGCGATCTCTACGCCGGTGACCCGGAGCCCGCCTACGCCTTCTCGTACGCCGAGTAGTCCTTGAGCGCGATCGAGTCGTGCAGCCTCACCGCCTTGCCGCCCAGCGCGGTCGCGGCCCGCGTGAGCGGGGCAGGCAGGCGGCCGACCAGCCGGACGCCCTGCGCGAGCGTCCACAGGTCGCGCCGGCCGCGGGGCACCAGGCGCTTGGCCGCGTTGACGGCGAACACGCGGCTGCGCCGTACGTAGTCGCCGAGCTCCGCCTCGTAGGCGGGGAAGGCCCGCTCGTGGTCGCCGCCGGCGGCGGCGAGCTCGCCCGCCAGGACGTACGCGCCGACGACCGCGAGGCTGGTGCTGCCGCCGACCGCCGGGCCCGGACAGTAACCCGCGTCGCCGACGAGGCCGACCCGGCCGCGTGACCAGGTGTCCAGACGCAGCTGCGTGACGGAGTCGAAGTAGAAGGCGGGGGTGCGGTCGAGCTCGGCCAGCAGCCGCGGGATCTCCCAGCCCGCCCCGGCGAACCGCCCGCGCAGCAGTTCCTTCTGCCGGACCGTGTCCCGGTGGTGGTAGTCGAGCGGCTCGGGCGTCCTGAACAGGAACACCGCCCGCGCGTCGTCCATGTGCGCCGCCCCGTACATGCCGGCCATCCTGCCGACGCCGACGAGCACCTCCATGCGGCCGTCGAGCCCCAGGTGGTTGGGTACGGACGCGACGGCCAGGTAGGCGCCGATCCAGGTCGAGAAGCGCGACTCGGGGCCGAAGACCAGGCGGCGCACGTTGGAGTGCAGCCCGTCGGCGCCGATCACCAGGTCGTACCGCCTGGCCGTGCCGCGCTCGAACGCCACCTCCCCGTCCGGCGAGATCGACGTGATCGAGTCGTCGAAGACGTACTCGGTGTCGTGGCGTGTGGCGTCGTAGAGGATCTCGCTCAGGTCGTCGCGCATGATCTCGACGTGGCGGTCCGAGACCGCCGTGAACAACCTGCTCAGGTCGAGCTCCACGGGCCGGCCGGCGCCCTCCGGCAGGATGGCGAGCCGTTCGGTGCCGGTCTTCCCGGCGATCACCGGGTCGAGCAGGCCCATCTTCTCGACGATGTCCATCGCGGGCCTGAACAGGTCGATCGCGTGGCCGCCCGTCTTGCGCAGCGACGGCGCCCGTTCCACGACGGTCACCTCGAAGCCGTACCTGGTGAGCCAGTACGCCACGGCGGGCCCGGCGACGCTGGCGCCGGAGACGAGGATTCGCATGACCACCTCCTTACTTAACGGATGGTAAGCCGCTCCCCGCGCGCCGCACAAGAGCTTACTTACCGATTGGTAAGCGATACGCTGTGGGCATGGGCAGGCCGAGTGACACCAAGGCGCGCATCCAGGCGGTGGCGCGCGAGTTGTTCGTGGAGCAGGGGGTGCGCGACACCAGCCTGCGCCAGATCGCCGACCGCCTCGGCATCACCAAGCCCGCCCTCTACTACCATTTCGCCTCGCGCGACGACCTGGTCAGGAGCATCATCCAGCCGCTGGTCGAGGACATGGAGGGGTTCGTGGCCGGGCGCCGGCCGGGCGAGGCCAGGCACCTGCTGGAAGACTACTTCGAGCTGCTGTGGCGCCACCGCGAGGTGACCGTCATGGTCGTGCGGGAGCTGTCGACGCTGACCCACCTCGATCTGGGCGGGCGCATGTTCGAGTGGCGGCGGCGGCTGATCGTGCTGCTGCTCGGGCCCGACCCCATCCCGGCCGCGCACATCCGGGCCACGGTGGCGCTGGGCGGGATGGCCGACTGCACGGTCGAGTACGCGAGCCTGCCGATGGAGGAGGTCAAGGACGCCGCCGTCGAGGCCGCCGCCGCCGCGCTCGGGCTGGCCCCCTGAGCCGGCAGCGGCCTCTCGGAAGGTTCCCGGACCGCGATGTTCTAGACCGCGATGTAGAGGTCGGCGCCGCCGGGGTGATGCACCTCGAGGTCGGTGGTGAACGCGCGTGCGGGGGCGCCGCCGGACTCGGTGTGCTTCCACACCTGCTGCCACGCCTCGACGACCGCCTGCGGCATGGGCCCGCGGGCCTCGATCCTGAGTGTCCTGGCCGCGGGCACCCGCACCGCGACCATGCCCTCGGGCAGCCGCGGCACCGTGCGCACGCCGATGCCCACGATCTGGGTGTAGGCGCCGTGGTGATCGCTCTCGTAGTCGGTGAGCACGGCGTAGAGGTTTTCGTCGATCCGTCCGGGCACGTGCGCGAAAGCTCCCGGGGCCCCCGCCCGCTGCCAGAGCGCGGGCAGTCTCGCCCGCACGGGATCGGCCTCCTCGGCGTTGGTGGTGCGCACGGCGAAGCCGACCACCGTCAGCTCATCACGGTCTGTGATGTCCACAGCCCCTCCATCCCCCATGAGTATCCCGGCCGATCATAAGCCCCTGGGAATCAGGGCAAACCATTGATGACACAGTCACGCCATAGGATGGACGAACGTGAAGTTCCTCAACGGCCTCGAGCCGCGCAACGACCTGACCTACAGCGACGTCTTCATGGTGCCGTCGCGTTCCTCGGTCGGTTCCCGGCTGGCGGTCGACCTCTCGACACACGACGGCACCGGCACCACCATCCCCATCGTCGTGGCCAACATGACGGCCGTCGCGGGCCGCCGGATGGCGGAGACCGTCGCGCGCCGGGGTGGCATCACCGTGATCCCGCAGGACATCCCCATCGACGTCGTGACCGACGTCGTCGACTGGGTGAAGAAGCGTGACCTCGTCCACGACACGCCGCTCACGCTGACCCCGCACGACACCGTCGGCGAGGCGCTGCAACTGCTGCCCAAGCGCGCCCACGGCGCCGTCATCGTGGTCGACTGGGACAACCGGCCCGTCGGCGTGGTGACCGAGGCCGACTGCCAGGGCATCGACATGTACACCCAGTTGTCGCAGGTGATGTCGAGCGAGTTGCTGACGCTGCCCGCGGGGCTGGAGCCGCGCACCGCGTTCGACCGGCTCCACGACGGCCGCCACCGCCTGGCCCCGATCGTCGACGGCGACGGCCGCCTGGTGGGCATCCTGACCCGCACGGGCGCCCTGCGCGCCACGCTCTACCAGCCCGCGCTCGACGACGCGGGCAGGTTGCGCATCGCCGCCGCCGTGGGCGTCAACGGAGACGTCGCGGCCAAGGCCAAGGAACTGCTCGAAGCCGGCATCGACTGCCTGGTCGTGGACACCGCGCACGGGCACCAGGAGAAGATGATCTCCGCGCTGAGGGCCGTGCGCGCGCTCGGCCCGGGCGTGCCGGTCGCCGCCGGCAACGTGGTGACGGCCTCGGGAGTGCGTGACCTGGTCGACGCCGGGGCCGACATCCTCAAGGTGGGCGTCGGCCCGGGCGCCATGTGCACCACGCGGATGATGACCGGCGTCGGGCGTCCGCAGTTCTCGGCGGTGCTCGAATGTGCGGCCGAGGCCCGGCGGCTCGGCCGCCACGTGTGGGCCGACGGCGGCGTGCGCCACCCGCGCGACGTGGCCCTCGCCCTGGCGGCCGGCGCGGCCAACGTGATGATCGGCTCCTGGTTCGCCGGGACGTACGAGTCACCCGGTGACACGCGCACCGACGCCAACGGGCGCAAGTACAAGGAGAGCTTCGGGATGGCGTCGGCGCGTGCCGTCCGGCTGCGCACGGCCGACGACGGCGCGTTCGACCGGGCCAGGAAGGCGCTGTTCGAGGAGGGCATCTCGACCTCGCGCATGTACCTCGACCCGGTGCGGCCCAGCGTGGAGGACCAGATCGACGCGATCGTGGCCGGGCTGCGCTCCTCGTGCACCTACGCGGGCGCCACCACGCTGGAGGAGTTTCACGAACGCGCCGTGGTGGGCATCCAGAGCGCCTCGGGCTACACGGAGGGCATGCCCCTGCACCAGAGTTGGTGAACCTCGGTCCCGCTCAGACACGATCCCGGCCCGCTCGGGCGCCGCGCCGCTTCTCTCCGGCGCGGCGCCGTCGGGGTGGCTCCAGCCATCGGCGGGGCGGCCGCGCCGAGGCCGGGGTCGCCGAACCGGATCCGCATCATCGGACGGTCACCGGCGTTCTTGCCATCGCCGGACACCACCAGGCCAGCGGCCCGGCCGGCAGGATCACCCATCGGAAAACTACTTTCGAATCAGGACGTCAGACATCCTCTCTCAGGTAGGAAGCACTTTTCTCAGATGAACGATCAGGCCGGCTCACACCCCCGGCGGAAACCAGGCTTGACGGTTCTGAGGGTTGATCGGCACTGAGATATGTTCGTGCGTGATCAACCACTTGCCGCTTGACCGCCGGCAGCAAACGCTCGATCGTACCCATATTGCGCTCTGGACCCCGTTCTTGCGCGTACCGGTGTCCAGGTGGAGCATGTGCGCGAACGCGACATCTGCGCTCGTCGCCATGGTGAGATCGTGCGTTTCCAGGTCGATGGGACCGTCGTGTTCGTCGAACCACCGCACAAAGTTGCGGCGGAGTTCATCGGATCCCGTGAACTGGAGAGGGGGAACAACATCGTAATAAACGATGTCGGAAGAATAATGTGACATGAGTCGATCAATGTCCTTTGTATGGCAGGCATCGACTCGACTCTCCAAAAGCGCCCTAACCTCGGCATCGTTCGAAGTCATCGCATCCTCCGTTCAGGAATCTGACCGCAACCAGTTCGCCTGGCGGTGGTCCTTGTGGTCTCAGTGATCCGACGACCCAGCCCACTGGAATGTGAGGTGCCACCAGCTGACGGACCTGCCCTACCAGCCCCGTCGTTGTTCTGTGCTGGATCAGGCGGCACGGCCGGCCTTGAGCGAGGCCGCGGTGTCGACGACGCGGCGGGCCTGGTGACGGGCCGCCTGCACGATCACCTCACTGGGCGGCCCGTCGCCGGCCACGTGGGAGGTGCCGTAGGGATTGCCCGACTGGAACTGGACGGGGTCGGTGTAGCCCGGGGGCACGATGATGCCGCCCCAGTGGTAGAAGGTGTTCCCCATCGCCAGGAGGGTGGACTCCTGTCCGCCGTGGGCGGTGTTGGAGGCGGTGAAAGCCGAGTACACCTTGTCCGCGAGCCTGCCTTGAAACCAGAGGGGACCGGTAGCGTCGATGAACGCCCTGAGCTGGCTGGCCGGGTTGCCGAAGCGGGCGGGGGTGCCGAACAGCACCGCGTCGGCCCAGGCCAGATCGTCGTGGCCGGCCTCGGCGACGTCGGCGGTGTCCTGGAGGTGCTGGGCCCAGGCCGGATTGGCGCTGATCGCCTCCGGTGGAGCCGTTTCGGCGACCTTGCGCAGTCGCACGTGGGCGCCGGCCTTTTCCGCGCCCTCGGCGGCGGCCTGCGCCAAAGCGTGCACGGTGCCGGTGGCGCTGTAGTAGATGATGGCGACGTTCACGGGTTCCATGATCGGTTTACTTCCTTCGCGTTCGGTTCATCGGTACGACGGCACAGCCCTGCGAAATGTGAGGCGACGCGCCGACCTCACCGTCCAGGCCAGGACGCGGCCGGCCCAGCGGCCCCGACCAGGACCAGCCCAGGCCGCTGGGCGTCGCGCTGGTGCTGGTCACCGACGCGGCCGGCACCCTCGCCACGGCCGCCTGTTGGCGCCGAACCCGAGCACACCCAGCTCACGGGGGTGCTTCGCGCTCCCCGGCCAACGCGACAGGGAACCGCCGGCGCTGTGCCCCCCGCCCGTAGCGTCAGGACCTCGGATCGTCAGGCGGGCGGGCCGACCGGAACGCCGTCCGACTCCAGGTGGCGTTCATGCCGAGCTCGAAGCGCCGTACAGGTTCAGGTGAGTCAGAACAGGGCCGTCAGGCCGCGCCGGTCGGCCGCGGTGAGCCGCTTTCGCCAGGCGGCATCGCGCAGCACGATCTGGGTCAGATGGGTGTCGAGGTAGGTGATCGGGGCGGCGGTCAAGGTGCAGCGCCACGGCCCGATCGCCTCGGCGTCGACCGCCCGAGCCCTCCGGCCGCTCCCGTCACCACGGCGACGCGCCCGGTGAGCATGATCCCATCGGGGGAAACAGCCGCCATGAACGATGACGATATCCCGACGGCATAGAGTCGTCGGGTCCATTCTCACTCGCAATCAGGAGCACTTCGTGGCACTCGAGAAGCCGGAAATCGACTTCCCGGAGGGCAACCCGCCCACCGACCTGGAGATCGTCGACGTCGTCGAGGGTGACGGCGCCGAGGCCAAGCCCGGCCAGAACGTCCGGGTCCACTACGTGGGCGTCGCGTTCTCGACCGGAGAGGAGTTCGACGCGTCGTGGAACCGCGGCGAGGCGTTCGAGTTCCCGCTGGGCGGCGGTCGTGTCATCGCCGGCTGGGACCAGGGAGTCGCGGGCATGAAGGTGGGCGGCCGGCGCAAGCTGGTCATCCCGCCCCATCTCGGCTACGGCAGCCGCGGCGCCGGCGCCCGCATCAAGCCCAACGAGACGCTCATCTTCATGGTCGACCTGCTGGGGGTTCGCTGACCTTCGGGTGGGCCCACGGGCCCGCCCGTTCAGCACACCGGCCGCGCGCGGTGGGAAGTGTCGGCGCGGTGCGGCACGATAGGCCTTGTGCTACTGATCGACGTGGTCCGGGTCTCCGAGGCGGTGACGCGCGCATCCGCGCGCCTGGGCAAGATCGGTCATCTGGCGGAGCTGCTCGGCCGGGTCGGGGCCGGCGAGGCGGAGATCGCGATCGCCTACCTCTCGGGCGAGCTGCCGCAGCGCCAGATCGGGGTCGGCTGGCGCACCCTGCAGGACCTCCCCCAGCCCAAGCTGGCCGCCACCGCGACGCTGACCGAGGTCGACGCGCTGCTGAGCACGATCAAGGCGGTCTCCGGGCAGGGCTCCCAGGCGACCCGGAAGGCGCTGGTGAGCCGGCTGTTCACCGGGCTGACCAGCCAGGAGCAGGCGTTCATGCTGCGGCTGCTCGGCGGTGAGCTGCGGCAGGGCGCTCTCGACGGGGTGATGATCGAGGCGATCGCCAAGGCGTCCGGAGCGCCGTCCGCCGACGTGCGGCGGGCGCTGACGCTGCGCGGCTGGCTGCCCGCGGTCGGCGCGGCGGCGCTGACGGGCGGGGTGCCGGCTCTGCGGGCGTTCCGGCTGGAGGTCGGACGGGCGGTGTCGCCCATGCTGGCGGGCAGCGCGCCCAACGTGGTGGCCGCCCTGGCGAAGGCGGGCGCGCCGGCCTCGCTGGAGTGGAAGCTCGACGGCATCCGCGTCCAGGCTCATCGCAGCGGCGGTGAGGTCAGGGTGTTCACCCGCACGCTCGACGACGTCACGGCCCAGTTGCCCGAGCTGGTCGAGGCCGTGCTCGGGCTGCCGTCCGACGATCTCGTGCTCGACGGCGAGGTGATCGCGCTTCGTCCCGACGGGCGCCCGCACCCGTTCCAGGTGACGGCGAGCCGCGCCTCCAGCAAGACCAACGTGTCGCGGCTGCGGGAGGAGACACCGCTGAGCGTGTTCTTCTTCGACATGCTGCGGGCCGACGGCGCCGACCTGCTCGACCTGCCCTACTCCCGGCGTCAGGAGGTCCTCGGCCATGTGGTTCCGGCGGGCCTGCTCACGCCGCGGCTGGTCACGGACGACGTGGCGCAGGCGGAGAAGTTCTTCACCGACGTGGTCAGGGCCGGGCACGAGGGGCTGGTCGTCAAGTCGCTCTCGTCGCCCTACGCCGCCGGGCGCAGGGGCGCTGGCTGGGTGAAGGTGAAGCCCCGGCACACTCTCGACCTGGTCGTGCTGGCCGCCGAGTGGGGCCATGGGCGCCGCGAGGGCAAGCTGTCCAACCTGCATCTCGGCGCCCGCGACCCCGAGGGCGGGTTCGTGATGCTCGGCAAGACGTTCAAGGGCCTGACCGACGAGTTGCTGGCCTGGCAGACCGAGCGCTTCCTGGAGCTGGCCGAGGGGCCCGCCGACGAGTGGACGGTGAGGGTCCGGCCGGAGCTGGTGGTCGAGATCGCCTTCGACGGGGTGCAGCGCTCGCCGCGCTACCCGGGGGGCATGGCCCTGCGTTTCGCCCGGGTGCTGCGCTATCGGCCCGACAAGCGGGCCGAGGACGCCGACACGGTGGAGACCGTACGGTCCTTGATGCTGTGATTCATCGGCTTTGATGACTTTGGTCACCGCTTTGATCACGGCACCTAAACAATCTTGTTACCAAAGTGAGATATATCACTGGTTGTCCTATTAGGTTGCCTTTACTCGCTGTTTGTCGCATATTCGTCCAGGTCCGCGGGGAACCCCACCCCGCACACGGGATCGGCCGGCATGCGCCCCCATCACCTCCCCTGTCTGGCCTTTCCCCGTCCTTTCCCCTAGCTAGGACTGTGGTTTACCTTGGGCCAGCATTCGCGCAAGCCGTCCCTTCCCAACCCGCCCGGCCGCACGACGTCTCCGGCCAAGCGCCGCTGGGTCACCGTCGCAGCCGGAGCGGCCGTCATCGCCGCCGCCTCCACCACCGCGTGGGCCGCCGTCGCCAACGACGACCCGAAGACCTCGGCCCTGTCCCCCGAGACCAGCCTGTCCCCTGCGGCATCACCCGGCGGGCCGGGCGCCGCGTCTCCCACCGTTTCAGCCACCGTCTCACCCACCGTCTCACCCACCGGGCCGGTCGCCGGGCCCGTCACCGGCGCGACCTCCGATCCCACCGGTGCCAAGACCGCGCCGAACACGCCCGCGCCCTCCACGTCGGCCTCCGCCAAGCCGCTGGCCGCCTCCCAGCCGAAGGCCAGTAAGAAGCCGGCGACCAAGACGAAGGCCAAACCCTCCCGCGTGGTTTCCACGGGCAGTTGTGGCGCGTCCTTCTACAACGAGGGCCAGATGACGGCCAACGGCGAACGTTTCAACCCGTCGGCGCTGACCGCGGCGCACAAGACGCTCCCGTTCGGCAGCAGGGTCCGCGTCACCAACCCGGCCACCGGCAAGGCGGTGACGGTCCGCGTCAACGACCGCGGCCCGTTCATCGGCGGCCGTTGCCTCGACCTGTCCGAGGCCGCCTTCGCCGCCATCGGCAACACCGGCGCGGGCGTCATGAGGGTCACGTACGCGGTCCTGTCCCGCTGACCGGCCCCCGGGCCGAACACGACCCAAGCGGCCCGAGCACGAGATCCCGCCCGCCGGCCTCCTTGGTCGTGTGACGGGCCGCGTGGACGAGTCGGGCCATCGTGATCAGCGCGCCGAGCCCCCGCGCGGCGGGAGCGATGGCCGCCCGGACCGCGAGCTGTCGGCCTTCGCTCCCAGCGGTCACCTCGTCGGGAGTTACTTCACCAGGCGAATCGTCATGGGATAGCGGAACGGCTGCTTCTCCGAGAGCGCCGTGATGCCGCCGATGACGGAGAGGACGAAGGCAGCCACCCAGATCACCGGGACGAGCACGACGCCGATGACCGTCATCGGCAACAGGATCGTCGCGCCGATCAGGGTGAGCTGGAAGTTGAGTGCCTCGACCGCGTGGCGCCGGATGTAGGCCGAGGTCTTGCCGCCGGTGAGCATGAGGATCAGCGGGCCGACGATCGGGAACCCGACGACCGCCAGCAGATGGGCCGCGGAGGCGCCGAGGAGCTCGTTGCCGACCGGAGCCGTCTCGGGGCGGCGGACCGGCGGCGGCATCGGGCGGTGCGGGGGCGCCAAGTGCGTGCCGTAGAGCTCCGTCATGATGGGCATCAGGTCACCGTGGGTGCGGGCGGTCATCGCGCGTTCGAGGCGGTCGTCGAACTCGAGCTTGTCGAAGCGGCCCTCGGCGTAGGCGGTTTTGACGTGCTCCACCACGTGCTCACGGTCCTGGTTGGTGGCGCGCAGGTGAGCCGGCGGCACCTGTCCCGGGTCCGGGGATGTGGGTACCCCAGCCATCACAGTCATGCCTCTCCTTAGGTTCGAAACAGTCACCCTCCATACTGCGTCTCGTCGCGGCGCGATGGCCATCGGGAGGATCCCCGAGGTGTCCCCTAGATCTGCCCCGACGCGCGAAGCCTTTTGACGGTATAAAAAGGACTCATGAGATGGCGAGACCGCTACGGCATCCGGCGTCTGCGCGGCCCCAGGATTGCGAAATTCGACCGGGAGGCGACAGACGCCGACATCGAAGCGCTCATCGCCTTTGCCCGGTCCCGGCGTGGTGTGGAGTTCTACGTCGAGCCCGAGACGTTCGCGACCGACACCACCGCCGTCGCCGTGGCTGACGACGGCGAATGGACGCGGCGAAGGGTCGGCGCCCCCGCGGTGATCCACAAGGTCGCACGTGACCTGGCATTACCGGTGTATGACGTGCAGCTCACCGGCTATCCCCAGCGGATGCGCGCCTACAACGAGCGCCGCCGCCGCGAGGAGGGTGGGCTCTGACCGTCCGCGGCCGGCGTCGCGGCCCGTAGGGCGGGTGCCTCCTGGTCGTCCCAGCCCTCCTGGTCGTCCCAGCCCTTTTGGTCGTTCCGGCCCTCTTGGTCGTCCCAGCCCTTTTGGTCGTTCCGGCCCTCTTGGTCGTTCCGGCCGTCCTGGCGGTCGTTCCGGCCGTCCTGGTCGTCCTGGTCGAGCAGGTCGAGGAGGGGGACGAGCCAGCTCGCGCGGGCCGCGCCCATAGCGGTGTCGAGGTCGGCGGGGGTGGGCATGCGGCCGCGGAGCATGCCCGGTGACAGCAGGTTGCGCAGAGCGTGCATGAGCAGATTGGCCATGGAGTAGCCCGGGTGGATGGCCAGCACGCGTTCGAGGGCGATCGTGGCGAGGACACTGTCACCCGACCGCCAGGAGCCCATGGCGAACAGCGACGCGGCCGGCGGGACGAAGCGGGGCTCCAGCCTGCGCATGAGGTCCTTCCACAGGCCGATGTGGCCGTCTTCCATGAGGGTCCACGCCTCGTCACGCACCCTGACCACGGCGAGGTCGAGGCCCAGCCTGGCCGCCTCGGCGTCGTCGACGCGCCCGCCGGCGGCGTGGACGGCCAGCGCCGCGCGGACCCGTACGAGCGCGTGGGCGACGAACTCCCGGGCGAACGCGTCGGGGTCGGCGGCGGCCGTGAGACCGGCACGGAAGCCGGCCACCGCGTCGGCCGTCGCCCGGCGCATCGCCATCCGCACCGGGCCGGTGACGGGGGCGATGGTGTTTTCGAGGGTCTGGCGGTCTGGCAGGGCGACCATGCCGTGCACCGTCGCCTCGGCCGCGATCGGGCTGGCGGTGGGATCGAACGGGGTGCCGCCGGGCGGGCAGCAGTGGGCGACGTCGCAGACGTAGGACCAGTAGCGGCCTTCGTGGGCCCGCAGCGCCTCGTCGACCTCCACTCCGGCCCTGGCCGCGAACGCCCTGGCCTCGTCGACCGCCGGGGTCACCCGCTCGCCCGGGCCGTAGCCGATGACGATGACCCGCGTGATGCCCTCGCGTTCGAACAGTGGGGGCAGCGGCGCCAGCGTGCCCGGCGGGAACGGGAGGCTCCACCTGGCGGCCACCTTGACCTGCCCGCGGGCGAGCCCGACCACGATGAGACTGTCGGCGGGGTGGAAGCCCACCAGGTAGGGCACCGCGGCCAGGATGTCGGCGGGACCGGCCAGGGTGAGGCTGGGCTCGGAGGTGTTGGTCGTCATGAGGCACGAGGGTGGCCGAACCCGGCTTCCCTTTGATGCCCGGAACCCCGTTCTGGGGATAACCGGCACGGCATGCCACGCACTGTGGACAACCACCGCCGAGGCGTCAGCCCCCGGCACGGATCAGACCCAACGCGTCGGGCCAGGGCGCGCGTCGGGCGCAGCATGCCGCGGCGCAGCATGCCGCGGCGCATCAGGTCCGGCGCATCAGGGGTGGCGCATCAGGTCCGGCGCATCAGGGGTGGCGCATCAGGTCCGGCGCATCAGGGGTGGCGCGCCAGACGCGGCTTATCAAGCGCGGCGCGTCAGGTCCGGCACGTCAGGTCCGGCACGTCAGGTCCGGCACGTCAGACGCGGCGCGTCAGGTCCGGTGCGCCGGGTCCGGGTGCCAGGCGGGTGCGGACGAGGAGGGCGGCGCCCGCCACCGCGGCGGGCATCGCGATGACCGCCACGAAAGGCACCAGGAACAGCGCGAAGACGGCGACTCCGAACCCCAGGGTGGCCGGCTTGCTGCTCCTCAGCAGGGCGAACCTCTGCTTGCGGGCCATGCCGCGCCGCTCCAGAGCCAGAGTGGTCAGCTCCACCGTGAGGAAGAACCCCGAGATGGCCGCGCCCAGCACCGGCACCACGGTCTGCCCCACGACCGGGATGAACCCGAGGAAGAACAGCGGAACGGTGAACATCAGCACGAAGCCCAGGGTCACCAGGCTGTCCTTGATCGACCGGGGCAGGGTGCGCCACCACGGCTGCTCCTCCACCCCGTCCACCGGGTCGACGGCGCCGGACAGCTTCTCGTAGAACGGCTCCCCGATGGCGAGGGTCAGCGCGGTGAAGGTCAGCACCGCCAGCGCCAGGCCGCCCAGGAACAGCGCGACGCCCACCATCGCCCGGAAGGCGTCGCGCCACCCCCACGAGTCGGCGAACGGGGTCAGGAACTCGGCCAGCTCGCCGGCGTTGGTGCCGAGGAGGACGAGCGCCACCACGTAGATGGCGAACGCGATCAACGCGGGGATCAGCCCGAACAGCCACCATCGCCCGTGCCGGGCGACCCACCCCACGCCCTGCACGAAGAACCCCACGCCGGCCATGAAGTCGCGCACTGATCGCATGCCCGGCAGGCTAGCGCCAGAACGAGGTCACCGTGTAGCCCAGCTCCTCGAACAGGCGCCGCGTCAGGGGCAGCGAGAGGCCGAGCACGTTGCCGTGGTCGCCTTCGATGCCGTCGACGAACCAGCCGCCGCGCCCCTCGATGCTGAACGCGCCGGCCAGGCCGAGCGGCTCGCCAGTGGCGGCGTAGGCGGCGATCTCGTCTTCGGACGGCAGGCCGAAGTGGATCACGGTGGTCGCCACCTCGGCCACCTGCCGGTCGGCGGCCACGTCGATGACACAGTGACCGGTGACGAGGCGGCCCGTCCGGCCGCGCAGGACGCGCCAGCGCTCGGCGGCCTCCTCTGCCGTGGCCGGCTTGCCGTAGGGGCGGCCGTCGAGCTCGAGGATGGAGTCGCAGCCGATGACCAGCCCTTCGTCCAGGCCGCTCGCCACCGCCGCAGCCTTGGCCTTGGCGAGCTCGAGACTGAGCGCCGCGGGTGAGTAGGCGGAGAACGACTCCTCGTCGACCCCGCTGACGATCACTTTGGGGTCGAGCCCCGCACCGCGCAGCAGGGCGAGGCGGGCGGGAGAGGCTGAGGCCAGGACGATCACCGCACCAGCTTACCGGTCACCAATCACCCTGCGTTCGGGCCTGCTGGGGCACCGTCTCACCGAAGATCCCGGCCAGCAGCCCGGCGAGCACCGCGCCCAGATCGCTCGGCAGGGAGGACTGCTCGCGGACGAGTTCCTCGGCGATCGCGGCGGCGTCCATGTCCTGGTCGCTCGCGCGGTTGGCCAGCAGCGACATGATCATGGGGGCGATGAGGGGCAGCAGCTTCATGAGCATGCCGGAGTCGACATCGGCGAGGCGGGCGAGCCCGGCCGCGGCCTGCTCGGTGCCCTGGCCGCCGAGCACGTGGCCGAGGATGCTCTGGCCGTCGCGCGTCAGGGAGGCGATGTCGCCGTTGAACGGGTCGGCGTCGACGTGCTCGTCCAGCGCGCCGCGAAGGGCCTCGGCGCCGTCGGGGTCCTCGGCGTTGCGGGCCATGCCGCCGACGATGGTGCCCGACACCGCCTGGAGAACGGTGCGCGCGGTCGCCACGTCGGTGCCCAGCATCCCGGCGATCTGCTCCAGACCGGGGTCTCCGAGCCCGGCGAGGAGCTCGTCGTTCAGAGTCATGGCAGTCCCCCGTCCATCCTTCTGGGAGGCTTTCCCCACGCTAAACCCAGCTATATCCCGACTTGCCCTAAGTCTTGGAAAAGCTAGCCCTGCACGACCCTCGCGTGGCCGAGGCCCGCGGCACCGTACGCGCCGACCTCGTCGAGCGTCTCGTGCTCCAGCAGCGCCTCGACGATCGCGTCGAGCTTGCCGCGGTTGCGGCTGAGCACGTCGAGGGCCCGCTCGTAGCACTCGTCCACGATCCGCCGGGCCTCCTCGTCGACCATCGCGAGCGTCGCGGGCGAGGCCTGCGGCTGCTGGCCGTCGGAGGGCAGGATCGTCAGCGGGCCGATCTTCTGCGACATGCCCCACCGGCCCACCATGCCGCGGGCGATCATCGAGACCTGCTCCAGGTCGCTCTCCGAGCCGGTGGTGACCACGCCGAACACGACCTGCTCGGCCGCCATCCCGCCGAGCGCGCCGGCGATGCGCCCGCGGAGATACTCCTCGTCGTAGGCGTACCGGTCGGTGTCGGGGGTGGAAAGCGTGACGCCGAGCGCGCGCCCGCGCGGGATGATCGAGATCTTGCGCACCGGGTCGGCGCCGGGCTGCAGCATGCCGAGCAGCGCGTGACCCGCCTCGTGGTAGGCGGTCCGGTTGCGCTCCTCCTCGGGCATGACGATGCTGCGCGCCGCGCCGAGCTGCAGTTTCTCCAGCGCGTCGGAGCAGTCGACGGCGGTGACCTTCTCCTTGCCCCGCTTGGCCGCCAGCAGTGCCGCCTCGTTGACCAGGTTGGCCAGGTCGGCGCCGGTCATGCCGGGCGTGGTCTTGGCGATCTGGTCGAGGCTGACGCCCACGTCGAGCGGGACTCCCCTGGTGTGCACCTCCAGGATCGCGGTACGGCCCGCCGCGTCGGGCAGCCCCACCTGGACCGTGCGGTCGAAGCGGCCGGGCCGGAGCAGCGCGGGATCGAGGACCTCGGGGCGGTTGGTGGCGCCGATGACGATGACGCCCTCGGCGCCGGAGAAGCCGTCCATCTCGGTGAGGATCTGGTTCAGCGTCTGCTCGCGCTCGTCGTGGCCGCCGATGCCGCCCGCGCCGCCGCGGGCCCGGCCGATGGCGTCGATCTCGTCGATGAACACGATCGACGGCGCCACCTTGCGCGCCTCCTCGAACAGGTCGCGCACCCGGGACGCGCCGACTCCGACGATCATCTCGATGAACTCGGACGCGCTCGCCGAGAAGTAGGGGACGCCGGCCTCGCCGGCCACGGCCCGGGCCAGCAGCGTCTTGCCGGTGCCGGGAGGCCCGGCGAGCAGCACGCCCTTGGGCAGCTTGGCGCCGAGCCTGCGGTACTTGCCGGGGTCCTTGAGGTAGTCGACGATCTCGACGAGTTCGTTCTCCACCTCGTCGATGCCGGCCACGTCGTCGAAGGTGACGCGCACCTTGCCGGCCGCGACCGGCTTGGCCGCCTTGGACTTGCCGAGGCCGCCCAGCCCTCCGCCGCCCATCATCCCGGCGCCCCGGCGCATGATCCAGATCCAGAGCCCGGCCAGCAGCGCCACGGGCAGGAGAGAGAGCAGCAGGTTGACGGCGAAGCCGCGGCCGCCGATCGGCTCGGCCTTGATCTCCACGCCGGCCGTGTCGAGCTGCCGCGAGAGCTGCTCGGTGTTGGCGAAGGCGGGGACCTCGGTGCGGAACTCGGTGTAGGACTTGTCGCCGCTGCCGGGATCCTTGGCCGCGGCCTTCAGATCGCCCTCGATGGACAGGCCGGTGGCGTAGATCTCCTTGACGTTCTTCGCGTCGACCTGCGTGGTGAACTCGGTGTAGGAGATCGTCTCGACCTGGCGGTTGTCGAGGAACGACGACACCAGGAAGAAAATCGCGTAGACGACGAGCAGGGTGGCGGCGAACCGCCACCAGTTCATCTTGCGTCGGCCGCCGGGCGTGCCGGGCAGTCCTTCGGAGCGCCAGGGCGGCTTGGACCGATCCTGGTCCTGGGTCTGCGGCGATCCAGAGCGTTCCACGGCTTTACTCCCCCACATCACCGCAGTCATAATCCTTTACTTCGGGACACGCACCCACGAGGCCGCGCGAGTCACGTCAGGCCACCGATCGCGTTGCGTGTCCGGCACTGACACAAACGCCAATCCGGGTTTGGCCATTCCCCCGTCGACTACGGCCACCGCCGCGCGCGAGCTGCTCTTGCCGTACTTGACCTGATAAACCAGCATCCAACCGTCCTTGACGGGCTGCGAGGCGATCCAGGTGATCGTGGCGCCCTTGGGGTGGTGGTTGAGCGTCCAGCGCGCGGCGAGCAACGCGGTGTCACGCGGCTCGGCCTGCTCCTCGATGGGCAGCGGGCAGGTGACGAACGTGCCGCGCCGGGTCGAGCCGCGCTTGATGGGCAGCACCTGCTTGGTCGTGAACGGCGCCGCGCCGTGCCTCTTCCACTGCCCGCCGAGTCTCGGCACGGCGAGCCCCGACCGGGTGTCCTTGATCGCGTGCTTGCCCGGCGACCGGAGCGCGAGGCGCTTGACCTTGGCCGGCAGCCTGGGCACCCGGATGTCGGCGTACAGGGCCTCCATGGCCGTGTAGCCGGGAGTCAGTGACGTGCCGGGCGTCGGCGTCGGCCGGGGAGTGGCCGCGGCGAGGGACGTGGTCGGCGAGGGAGACGGCGTGGGCATAGGGGCGGGAACGGACGAGGCCGGCACGGCAGATGGCGCGGCGACCTGCCCTGCGGCGACCTCGTCCGGCCGCGACGGGAGCACGAAGACGAGCCCCACGGCGGCGACCGCCACCGCGGCGACCACGGCGCACCCGCGGTAAATCACCCGCATCGGCAGATCGCCGATGCGGGAGCGCCTTGGCGGAGAGGCAGGGGTTCCCGATCTGTCAACTGTCTTCACATCGGAACCCACGGTCCCATCTTCCCCATCGAGCACGACGGGAGCGTACGACAAATCCCGCCATTCCGCTCATGAAGCAACCGAAGTGTCATCATGCCTGTGCCGAACAGGTGGAGCTCCGGATCAGCGGTTACCGGCGGACGCGCCCGTACAGCCAGGGCGCCTCCGCCACGAACGTGCACGAGCCTGGCGCGATCTCGGTGAACCCGGCGTCGCGCACCACGGGCAGGCCCGCCTCGACCTTCGCCGCGAAGCCGGTCTCCGCGGCGGTGCGCACCGACACCGCCAGCCCGGCGGCCCGCCAGGCGTCGCGCTCGGAGTGGTCGCTGGCCCACCAGGCGAGCTGCGCGGCGTGCCCGGCCTGGGCCATCGCCTTGCCGGCCGACATGTCGAGGCCGGGGTTGGCCCACAGGATCGGTGCCTCGGCGGGCCCGAGATCGCGCGTGTCGGTCAGCTCGGTGCCGGACACCTGCAGCCGCGCGAGGTCGCGCGGCCAGTCGTCGAGCGGCACGGGCGGGTGCACGCGCACCTCGGCGGTGCGGTGCTCGACCGTGCGGCCGGGCAGCGCGACCGCCCGGCGCCACTCGGCGCCCCTGGCCCGGCGGACGACCTTGCGGATCCTGCCGGTGGACTGCCAGGCCGCCACCTCTGCGGCCCACTCGCCCGGGTCGTCGAGCAGGCTCAGCACGGCCATGGCCGCCGCCTCCAGCGCGTCGGTGCGCTCGGGCGGCGTGGCCCGTTCGATCCTGATGACCAGCGGCAGCACCATCAGGTCGGAGTCGTTGGGCTCGCGGCCGTTGGGCTCGGAGGCGTTCGGCTCGTGGTCGTTGGGCTCGTGGTCGTTGGGCTCGGAGGCGTTCATCGTCTCCTAGCATGCCCGATCGCCAGGGACATGCCGGTGGCCAGGAGGCAGAGCAGGCCGGAGCCGTACCACGCGAGGTCGTAGGCGCCCAGGTGGTCGCGGGTGAGCCCGGCGGCCACGGCCGCGATCGCGGCGCCCACCTGGTGCGAGCCGAACACCCAGCCGAACACCACGGCCCCGTCGGCGCCGTAGATCCTCCGGCACAGCGCCACCGTCGGCGGCACGGTCGCCACCCAGTCGAGCCCGTAGAACACGATGAAGATCAGCATGCTCGGCTCGGCGGTGGCCGCGAACAGACTCGGCAGGATCATCAGCGAGACCCCGCGCAGCCCGTAGTAGACGGCGAGCAGCAGCCTGGGGTCGATCTTGTCGCTGAGCCAGCCGGAGGCGATCGTGCCGACGATGTCGAAGACGCCGATGATCGCGAGCAGCCCGGCCGCCATCGGCTCCGCCATGCCGTGGTCGTGCGCGGCGGGGATGAAATGGGTGCCGACCAGGCCGTTCGTGCTGGCGCCGCAGATGGCGAAGCCGCCCGCGAGATACCAGAACGGGCGGGTCCGCGCCGCCGATCTCAGCACCGTGACCGCCCTGACGGCCGCGTTCGCGGTGCTCGGTTCGGTACGGGTCGCGCCGGGCTCGGCTCCAAGGGCGGTGGTGCCCACGTCCTCGGGACGGTCGCGCAGCAGCCACCAGACGAAGGGCACCACGGCCAGCGCGGCGCCCGCGACGGTCAGCGAGGCCACCCGCCAGCCGGGACCCTCGGCCAGCCAGGCCAGCACGGGCAGGAAGACGAGCTGCCCGGCGGCGCCGGCGGCGGTCAGCACGCCGGTGACGAGCCCGCGGTGGCGCACGAACCAGCGGTCGGTCACCGTCGCCACGAACACCAGCGCCATCGAGCCGGTGCCGAGCCCGACCAGCACGCCCCAGAGCAGCAGCAGGTGCCAGCTCTCGGTCATCAGGACGGTCAGCCCGCTGCCGGCGGCCACCACCAGCAGCGCCAGCGCGACCACGCGGCGCATGCCGAAGCGGTCCATCAGGGCGGCGGCGAAGGGGGCGGTGAGCCCGTAGAGCACCAGGTTGATCGACACCGCGAGCGAGATCGTGCCCTTGGTCCAGCCGAACTCCGCCTGGAGCGGATTGATCAGCACTCCCGGGGTGGCGCGGAACCCGGCCGCCCCCAGGATGGCCACGAAGGCGACGGCCGCGACGAACCAGGCCCGATGCAGGCGCGCGCGGGGGCGGGTGGCGCTCAGGGTCATGCGGACCATCCTGATCCACCACCGTGTGCGCGAGCGAGTGACCGGATAGCCAACCTCTGAAAGAATCCGGCCATGGCGCACCGGATCGCGGTCCTCGTTCTCAACCACTTCGCCCCGCTCGACCTGGGCGTCCCGGGGCAGGTGTTCTGGTCGGCGGAGTCGGCCGAGGGCGAGAAGCTCTACGAGGTGGTGACCTGCTCACCCGGCCGCAGGCCGGTGCGCTGCTCGGCGGGCTACAGCGTGCTGCCCGACCACGATCTCGACGTGCTCGACACCGCCGACACCGTGCTGGTGCCCGGCATCCACGCGGGCAGCGCCCTGCTGAACGGCACGATCAGCGACACCCTCGCCGCCGCGCTGCATGGCCGCCCGAGGGTGATGTCGATCTGCACGGGCGCCTACGTGCTGGCCGCCGCCGGTCTGCTGGACGGCCGCCCGGCCACCACCCACTGGCGCGACGCGGCCCACTTCGCGGCGTTGTTCCCGAAGGTCAGGCTCGATCCCGACGTCCTGTTCATCGACGACGGCGACGTCCTCACCTCGGCGGGCGTGGCGGCCGGCCTCGACCTGTGCTTCCACGTGATCAGGCGCGACCACGGCAGCGAGGTGGCCAACCGCGCGGCCCGCCGCTGCGTCATGCCCCCGTGGCGCGAAGGCGGCCAGGCCCAGTACATCGAACGCCCGCTTCCCCCGGCCGCCGACACCGGCACGGCCGCCACCCGCGGCTGGATGCTGGCCAACCTCCACACCCCGCTGGACCTGGCGGCGCTGGCCGAGCACGCCAACATGAGCGTGCGCACCTTCACCAGGCGCTTCCGTGAGGAGACCGGCCTCAGCCCGGCCCGCTGGCTCGCCAGGCAACGGGTCGAGCACGCCCGCCACCTGCTGGAGACGACCGACCTGCCGGTGGACCAGGTGGCTCGCCGCGCCGGCTTCGGCACCGCGGTCTCCCTGCGCCAGCACCTGCACTCGGCCGTCGGCGTGGCCCCTCTGGCCTACCGCCACACCTTCCGCCGCCCCGTGGGCTGACCGTCCCCCGGAGGGTGATCATTCCTTCGGCGTGTCGTCGTAGGGTGAGGCGTATGCAGGGTTGGGGGGCGAGAAGCCCGTTCGAGGACGAGCTGGAGGCGGCGTTCGCGGCCGGCGACCTGGCCCGCTGCCTGTCCCTGTTACGCGAGGCCGACTTCGCGCTGCCGATCAGCGAGGCGGCTGCGGCCGGGCAGGAGCCGCCCGCGTGGGCGACCGTGACCGACGACGAGCGCACCTGGCTGGCGGCCTTCACCTCGGTCGAGGCGATGCGGACGGTCACCGGTCTCGCGACGTACCGGGTCACCTCGCTTCCGGAGCTCGCCGCCGGGTGGCCGGACCCGCGCTGGGGGCTGGCGGTCAACCCGACGCTGCCGGTCGCCTTCCCGCTCGAATCGGGCACGGTCGCCAGGCTCGCGGTCCCGTCCATGGCCCAGGATCTCGTCCTCGACCCCGGTTCTGGGCTGCCGGTGGTCCAGAAGCTGCTGCACCCGCCCGCCATTCACGCCCTGCTGGTCGACGGCGAGACCCGGGTGTCCGGCTACTGCCACCACGCGCTGGACGTCGCGCACATCGCCACCCCCGGCGTGCTCGCCAACGCCCTGGCGCAGCCCGACGCGGTGACACCGGACGGGTCGGTGAACATCCTGCGCTGGCACGCCGCCGGGCCCGCCCTCTACCGCACACCGTACGGCGGGGTCGACGAGGCGAGCATGGCCGCGGTGGCCGGGTGGGTGATCGAGGAGCCGCCCTTCATCGGCCTGGGACTCGTGCCCAACGTCGACCAGCTGATCCGCGAGTACAAGATCGACGGAGTGGGTCTCACGCACGGCGCCGAGATCGTCGAGCTGACGGTGGAGGGGGTCGAGCGGCGGCGCGCCGTCTACGACGGCGACACCGGACGGTGGCTGCTGGTGCGCGTCGTGCCGCGCGAGGACGTGGCGTGATCCGGCACGGATACCGGGCCCGCCGCGAAGGGGTGGACTACGAGGCCAGCCCCGATCCGCGTCCCGACGGCCTGTGGATGCGCCTGCGCAGCCCGGTGCCCGCCGAGGGGTTCGAAGAGGTGACACCGGACTGTTTCGTGCTGCCCGTTCCGGCCGCCGAGTGCGAGGAGGCGGCCTTCGTCACGACCGTCTGTGAGTGGCGCGGCGAGCCGTTCCTGGTGCTGGGCGAGAGCGACGGCGAGTTGCTGCTCGAATACACCGGCGGGCAGGTCACGGTCGCCCGGCGGCTGGGCCTGGAGCGCGTCGAGCGCGGCGTCCACCGTCTCCGGGTCGCGCGCGGCGAGGCCGGCGAACTGCGTGAGCACGTGGTGTCCCTCCTGCGCTAGAAGTTCTTTCTGTTCACCTCTTGTGCACTTTGTGAGAATTAAGGAAAATCTTGCTCAAAGTTAGCTGAGTGACTTGTGCGCTTCGGGGGGCGAGTGGAGTACGGGTCGGCGGAGGCCTCAGGCATGGAGGCCTACGCGGAAGAACTGCGCGCCATGTTCATGCGCATGCAGGAAGAGGCACTCGAGCTGCATGAGCGGGCTCGTGCCGTAAGGGTGACGGAGACGTCTCCCGACGCCCTGGTGTCGGCCACCGTGGGCGCACGCGGAGACCTGATCCGGCTCGACATCGACCCGCGCATCTATCGCCGGCCCGACTCCAGGCAGCTGGCCGACTCGATCACCGCGACCATCGCCCGCGCCACCGCCAAAGCCCGCGAGCGCGTCGTGGAGATCTTCGCGCCGTTGATCCCACCCGAGCAGATGGAGGCCCATATCGAGGGTGACATCGAGACCGCGATGCGGCAGCTGGCGGACCGGATGACCGGGAAGGGATGACGTGATCACGATGCGCGACGGAGTGTACTTCAGCGAGCGGGCCGTGGCGGCGGGCATCAACGTCTGGAACGACATGGCCACGAACCTCAAGAAGGAATGGGACGCGGCGGCCTCGGAGATCGAAGGCCACGTGGCCGCCGCCCCCTGGGGACGCGGAGCCGAGGGCATCCGGTTCCAGGAGGCGCTCATGCGAAGCGGTGGACCGCTCCAGATGATCAGGTCCGGGCAGCGGGTCATCGACCAGATCGTCAAGGCGGGCCCGACCCTGCGCGACACCATCGGCAACTCGGTCGCGACCAACCAGGCCGAGGCGGCGCGCATCAAGAAACTGCTCACCGAGATCTGAGCCCCTTCTCACAGACCGCCGATCGGGCGGCGAGCGGAATCCAGGCGGCGACGAGAAGGCTGGGGGTGACATGGCCGGCGGGCACACGGATGTCAACACCAACACGCCCGGCGGCCAGCGGTCCACCGGGGGAGGCGGGACGTCGTCCACCGACGTCCGGCCCATCTGGGAGACCGAATCCCTCCCCGACTGGGTCAACTACATCCTGATCCCCCTGCTGGCCTCCGGGCAGTCCTGGCCGGAGGCCAGCGAGAGCGGCCTGTGGGCGATGGCCAAGCCCCACCAGCGGACGACGAACGCCCTGGTCAACGCCTTCGATCCGGCGGCGCGGTCCGTCAAGCTGGTGCTCGCGAGCTGGGAGGCGCCCGCGACACCCGGCTACCGCACCCAGGTCGGCACCATGTTCGGGGAGAGGACGGGCGTCGGCGCCCTGGCCATGCTGTCCGACGGCTACTACCAGCAACTCGACGCCTTCGCCCGGCAGACGCAGTACTCGAAGATCTCGATCAACGTCGCGTTCCGCATCACCGTCGTCGCCGCCTTCATCGCGTTACTCGGCGCGTTCTTCTCCGCGGGCGCCGGCGCCTGGCTGATAGGCCGGTACGCCGTCCTCGCGCGCGGGGCCATCGCCCGGATCCTGGAGCGGCTCGCCATCAACGCCGGACGCGGGTTCGTCACGGCCACGGCGGGCCGGATGACCGCCCTGGCAGGCCTCTCCCGGGTGATGGCCTCACCCCTGGGCCACGAACTGTTCGAGGAGATCGGCGAAGAGGTCTTCATCGACGCCTGGTCCCAGTACACGCAGATGCGGATGGGCACCCGCGACCAGTGGGACTGGAAGATGACCGCGGCCTCGGCGGTCGGCGCGGGCGCGGGCGCGGGCGTCGGGCTGAAGAGCGCCAACAGGATCTCCAGGCTCGTCAACGAGATCCCCGTCATCGGGCGGCTGAACCGGCTGGCCGGCGACTCACCGGGGATCGGGAACGCCCTGCTCCGCTTCCCCGGGCGGGCGCTGAACACCGGCCTGAACAACACGATCGCCTCACCGGTCGGCAGCGTCGTGGCCAACATGGCGGTGTACAGGGAGATTCCGGCGTGGCCGGGCGCGGACGCGTTCGTCGGCGGCTTCATGGGCGGTGTCGGCCGTACGGGAACGATCAGCCCGTTCAACCCCGACGTGGCCATGGCCCTGTTCAATCCGAGCGCGGCACTGGCCCACGCCACCGACACGGCGACCCGCAGCGACGTGGCCAGGGCGGTCGACCACGCCATGTCCGCCCACCCCGCCCCCACGCCTGCCCCTGCCGCCGCTCCCACGTCCGCCCCGGCGGGCACGGCCTCGGCCACAGTGACCCCGTCCGGTGCCCCCACCCCGTCCCCCACTTCGTCTACGCCCACCACTCCCTCCGCACCCGGCTCGGGCTCGCGTCAGACCGGCCAGCCCCAGGCGCCCACGAGTGGGCAGCCCCAGCCGGACCCGGAATCCGCACAGAACGGCCGGCCGGACCCGCACACTCCGCCGGCCCGGAACGCCCAGCCCGGCCAGGCCGCGCAGGGCGCCGGCCAGACCGCCGGCGAGCCGGCCCCCGACCCGGCCGCTCCCGCCAACGCCGATCCGGACCCGGCAGTCCAGAGCACGACCACCCCGGACCCCACAGCCCCAGACCCCACAGCCCCGGACCCCACAGCCCCAGACCCGACCGGCCTGGATCCGACAGCCCTGGGTCCGACCACGCCAGACCCAACCGCCCCAGACCCGACAACCCCGGATCCGACCACGCCAGACCCAACAACCCCGGGCCCAGCCGCGTCGGACCCAGCCGCGCAGACGCAGGGCGCGACCGGAACCGCCGCCAATGCGGCCGCGCCCGACCCGGCCACGCAGGTCTCGGGAACCACCGGCACGCCAAGCGCCCCGGCCCCGGCCGCGCAACCGCAGAGCCCCACCGGAGCCGCCGCCACACAGGTGGCGGGCGGCACGACCACGGCGACCGCGCCCAACGCCATTCCCAGCACCGTGCCCAACACCCTGTCCGCCGTGATGGCCCAGATGGCCATCACGGAGGCGCAGCGCCTGGCGTTCCCTCATGGGATCCCGCTGCAGGACGGCGGCATCCTTGTCACCGACGCCAGGGGACGGCCGGTCAGCCTGTCGCCGGAGGCGTTGCGGCGCACCGAGGAGCGGCTGACGGCGCGGGCGGCGAACGGCGCGACCGCGGAGCGGCTGCGGGCGGAGGCGGCGGCCACCCTGGGCGCCGAGATCGCCATAGCGGGCGGCAGGCCGGCGACCGAGGGCGCCCTGGAGGGCCTCAACCAGCTCACCGACGCCGATCCGGGCGCCGCGCCGGACGCCGCCGATCACAGCCGCGCCTGGAACAACAGCGACTCCGAGCAGGCCGACCGGGTGGCGAGCCGGTTGGCGGCCAGAGCCTCCAGTCCCGACGCCGCCCTGCGCGCGGGCTTCTACGACGTCGCGGCCCAGGAGATCACGGACCGGCTGGCGGCCCTCGGCACGCCGCCGGCCCCGTCCGCCCAGACCGGGACCGGCAACCCGAGAACGGTCTCGGCGCAGCAGATCAGGAACTCGCTGTTCCAGCCGCGGCGCAGGCGCCCCGCACACCACGGCCCGGTGACGGTCGAGGAGATCCATGCCGCGGTCGTCGCGGATCTCGACCTCACGGACTTCGGCGGCGAGGTGCTGAGCCTGACCTGGGCGCACCCGTCCTCCATGATGGTGGTCGCGACCCGTACGCACGGCACCCTGCACTACCGGATCAGGCCCGGCGAGGTCAGCGGCACCGACGTGGCCGAGTCGGAGATCCACACGGGCACCGACACCGACCCCATCGTCATGAGGATCGCGCAGGGCACGCCGAACGAGTCCCTGTATCGGGCGGTGCTGCACGACATCTCACACGGCGGCCAGCAGCGAGCGGCCGCGCTGGCGCGCTCGGAGCAGGGCATGGTGCGGCGCTGGGTGTCGAGGACGCGTCCCATCGAGGGCCGCGACGAGTGCGTCCCGCCGCGGCTCAACGAGTTCCGCTTCCTGTCCAGGAAGTGGCGCGCCGCCCAGTCGATGGACGAGAAGCAGCGCTGGGCGCACGAGATCGACCGGTTGAACGCCGACCTGCGCGGCCGGGGCCAGACGCCGCCCGTGCCGCCGTGGTCGCGCGGGAGCGCCGTCGCGCCGCCACCGGTGAGCACGCCGCTGTCCGACCTGACCTCGTACGTACGCCACACTGTCGAGTCGCTGACCAGGACCGAGACCGGCATGCACGTACGGGTCGGCGCCAAGATCGCGACCGCGGCCGCCGCCGAGCAGGAGGCCGACGCGGCGATGCTGAAGGCCGCCCAGGCCGAGGGACACAGGGACTTCGGAGCGAAGGAGCGCGCGCGCAAGGAGCTGGCCAACGCCGAGAATGCACTCCTCAAGCAGGAGCGGCACCTGCGCATCGCCGAGGCGTACCAGCAGGCGCTGGAGTACGCGACGCAGGCGCGGGAGGCGTACGAGCAGCTGCTGACCGCGCTCGAACAGGGCGCTCGGCCCGACACGGTCACCGGCCTCGCCGAGCAGGCGCAGAGCTGGCTGAACGACTTCCAGGAGGCGCTGGCCGCCGCGCTCCCTCGGCTGGCGAGCCAGCCCAGCTTCGTCCCGGCGGACCGGCTGCCGCACCTGAACAGGCTCACCGAGACCGTCAACCAGCTGCTCGAAAACAGCGGCATCGACGAGAGCTTCACTCCGGACGTCCTGGACCGCAGGTTGCGCTCGGAGTTCAGCCGGGTCATCTCGGGCGACGGGGCGCTGATCAGCGTGGGCCGCCGCAACCCGGGCGAGATCCTGGTCAGGCTGTCGGTCACCGACCTCGTGGAAGTGCTCGACTCGACCAAGGTCGCCTCCGAGATCATGAACGGCGTGATGCCCCAGGGCGGCCAGACCGTCGGCGCCACCGCCAACCGCAGCCAAGGCGTCACTGTGGGCGACAAGCTGAGCAGATGGTTCGCGGCGCTGCCCGAGAGCGCGGTCAAGGAGGTGCTCAAGCACATCGAACTGAGCGCCTCGCTCAACTCGGGTCTCTCGAGCTCGGTGACCGGCAATGCCAGCAGCTTCGGGCTGGACGGCGGCGTCGAGGACAACCGCGGCGAGTCGGTGCTGTTCGACGCCAGAGCCAGGTGGAGCGTCAAGGTCCGCACGTCGCTCGAGAAGGGCTGGTCGCCTACGGTCACGGTGGACCACGGCGACCACGGCGACGCCACCAGCCTGCGGGTCTACGTGTCGCACGCGTACATGGAGGGCGCGCCGTCCCGCACCCTGCGGCTGCCAGAGGCCCAGCGCCAGGAGGCGTTCCCCGAGCATGTCGTCCTCGGCCTGACCGGGCTGCTCAAGCTGGCCGACGACACGGTGCACGCCCTGGGCGAGAAGCACTTCCCGCCGGGCAGCGTCGCCCGCCAGCAGCTCTACGCCTCCTTCACCGACCACTTCTACAGCCGCATAGGCCACGCGGTGAACGACCCGCGGGGGGTCCCGCAGATCATCCACGTCGACGGCCGCCCGTTCGCGCAGTTGCATTTCCGGGCCGTGCCCCGGCTGGCGACGGCACAGCCGGTCGGCGCGGCCAGCCGCTCCCACTGGCAGGAGCGGCTGCGCGTCGGCGTTTCCAGCGCCACCGGCAACCAGTCGTCCGGCCGTTCCCTCGGCGTGTCCGGCTCGCTCGGCGTCAACGGCGTGGTGCCGGACTTCGACGCCATTCCGGGAGACGGCGAGTACACCGTCGCGTCGGGGCCGAACGGCCAGACCTCAGTCGGCGCCTCCGCCTCGGACGGGCTGAGCGTGAACGGCGTCACCTACCACCCGAGCGTGCAGCGCTACACCGGCCATACCCAGGGCGTGGAGCTGGAGTTCGACTACGAGGTCACGGTCCGGCTCATCGGCGAGAACAAGAAGCTCGCCCCGATCACGGGAGAGGGCAGGGGCCTGTTCAGGTTCCCCGAGCCGGACGCCTACCGCTACGGCCTGCCCGTCGACGAGAAGGCCGTCAAGACCATTGACGGCAAGCCCGTGCTCCGCGACGACCCCGACCCCGACCCCCCGAAGGGCCGCAAGGGCGAACTGCCGCACTTCTACGGCAACGAATCCGGCAAGCTGCGCGGCGCGGGGCCCGCCCTCGTGCAGGGCATCCACGAGGCCGACCGGCTCAGGGAGGCCACCGAGGAGAAGCTGCGCGCCATGGGCGTGCTGGCCCCGCTCAACGCCGACAAGGAGCCGGTCTACGCATCGGACCTGCTGCAGCGGGTGAGCCAGATGGTCAACGAGCAGACAATCGCCGAGCAGCTGGTCAAGCACCGCCTGCAGACCGGCTACGACCAGGCGGCGCAGGACGGCATCATGATCAACCTCGTGGTCCGGCACAGCGGCCGCGCGCCACGGCACATCACGCTCCGCGTCAAACTCGACCAGCACTTCACGGAAGAGCAGGGCAAGCCGGGGGCCACGTTCGTGGGCACCACCGAAGCGCAGGCCGTGGTCAACCTGGACATCGGCTCCGACACCAACGTGTGGTCGCACACACGCAACGAGAACGTGGCCGGCGGCGTGGGATACGGCGCCGGTCACCTGATTCCCAAGGGCGAGGAGGGAGTCAGCCCCAGCGCCGGCGTGGGCGGCGGCAGGGACGGCTCGCGCAGCCTCTCCCACACGACCGGGCTCACGATCAACGGGGTGATGCTCACCGAGAGCACCTCCCCCGTGGCGATCTTCGACATCCCGCACACCGCCCGGGTCGAGCTGCTCGAGGCCGACGGCACCCCAGAGATGCTGGCGGAGGTGGACGGGAGCGCCCGGGTGCTGATCTCCAGCGACCTCCTCCCCGAGGACGGCACGCTGCGGCCCGTGCCCCCGGCGTCCAAGGAGGTGCCGACCCCGGACGAGGTGATGCGGTACGCGACGATCCAGCACATGGACACCCGCAACCTCCTGGAGACCGCCCAGGCCCTGATCCCCGGCGCGACGAGACGCGACTCGCCCGGCTTCGCCCATCTCGCCGAGTTCTTCAACGTCCGCAGCCTCATCGCCCACCCGGAGATATTCCGCACCTTCTACGACACGGGCTTCGTGGTCCGCCCACAGGGGGCCGTCCCGACCAAGGCGTCGATCGGTCTGCAGGCCAGGCAGGGGAAGTCGGTGTTCGTCGGCGTCACCGACGACGTGGGCGCCCCCATCAACCTCACGCTGGCCAGCATGGGCGTCACTGCCGGCAGGTCGTCCGGCGGGAAGGTCGAAGGCTCGCTCGGCGTGGGCGGACAGCAGGCCGACGGCTCCGGCGGAGGTGGCAAGATCGGCGGCGCGCACTCGGGCGGGAGTTCGCGCTCGCAGTACGACCTGTCGATCTGGGGCAGGGAACGGCTGGCGATCGAGGTGGGCAAGAAGTACGTCTTCCTGGCGCCGGTCGAGTTCGACACCACCGGCGGCGAGGCGAACGCGGAACAGGTGACCAGGACGGCCGACGGCACCATGCTCTACACCCTGCCGGAGCGCCACGCCCTGCGGCTGTACGCCGAGGGGACCCTCGACCTGCCACTGCACCAGGTGGCGGACGCGGTCGAGCGTTTGATCAACGGCACCCTGCAGCTCGACCGTAACGAGGCCGTGCCGCTCGTCAAGCGCTACCTGGCCGAGTCGCCCCAAGCCACGACCTCGATCCCGCTGGCGGAGGGACACACCCCGGCGGTGCTGATCGAAGCGCTGAAGAAGATCGTGGACGAGGGCTCCACCCTCACCAGGGTCGACGACTTCCTGACCAGGGCGGCCGAACTGATCAAGGCCGGGCGCGAGGTGGACGTGGCCGCGTTCCTCATGAAGTCGATGGGGATGACCCTCATCGACGACATCGTGCTGGCACACAAGGGCACGAAGATCGAGATGCTCGACGCCGTCCGCTTGGCCATCGGGACGGGCTCTCCGAAGGCCCTCGGCAATCGGACGGTGGCGGACAGCGTTCGCAAGATCTTCGCGGAGAAACGCTGGTGGGGGCCGATAGACAACATCCTCAGTCCGGACGGGATGCACCTGCGCTACTTCACCCCCTTCGACGAGGACGGCTGGCGGGACCAGGTCGTCGTCAAGACACGGCTTGAGATCATCGACGAGCCGGCGAAGCTGCTCGGGACCACGAACCAAGTCGGCCTGATCCTCCAGGACTACACCTACGAGGAACACGGCAGGTCGGAAACCAGATCGGCGTCCAACTCCGTGAACGCCGGCGGCAACTTCTCGGCCGAGGGGCACGGCAACAACGGCGGCCTCAACACGGACCGCAGCCGCGCCACCACCGGCTGGTTCTCCGAGCAGGAGACCCGCCTTCAGCGCGTCGCCATGTTCAACGGCATGGACAGGGTCCGGCAGCGGGTGAGGGCCGTCATCGAGGTGGAGGTAACCCCTCAGCAGAGGCGCGTGACCGGCCTCCCCCTCCGGCAGGGAACCCCGCGGACGACCACGGTCGAGCTCACCGGCCACATGGACCGGCTGATCCCGACCGGCCTGACCAGGCCCGCGGGGACACAACCGGCAGAGCCGGGCAGGAGCTTCGACCCCCGGCAGGTGCCCGCTCTGCACCGCTTCGTGGCCAACTCTGTCAAGGCGGACCTGTACCAGAAGATCGTCGACGCGCTCAGGAACAAGAAGCTGTTCGGCGAAGGTGTCGAGGTGCTCGAGACGGAGCTACGGAACCGGCTGTCCGAGATGGCGGCTACCGCCCTGTTCGAGCGGATGACCGGCGAGCGCGGGCACCGGATCCGGCTGCCGGTGATCGGGCTGCGCAACCGCGTGGTCGACGTGTGGATCAAGGCGGTGCAGTCCAACCTGCAGGTCCTGGCCCGCGGTCTGCAGAATGTGGAGAACGGGGATGTCTGGCGTCTCCAGCGGATCACCGGATCTTCCTCCAGCGGCGGAATGGCGTTTCCGATCGGCGCGAGCACGGGCATCGACGACGCGTCCACCGGCCTGAACGGCGGCATCTCCGTCGGCGAGCAGTCCTCGGTCAGCACCACTGTTGCGAGCGGCAATCGTAGGGAGATGAGCCTCTTCGAGAAGGACAACGCGGTCATCGTCCAGCTCACCACGCTCTACGACCTGACGTTCATCAGGCAGGCGCTCACCCCCGAGGGGCCGAAGAACGAGGGCAAATCCATCCATCTGCCCCGCGGCGCCACAGGCGAGGTGGTCGCCATCATGTCCGAGACCGACTACGAGGCCTTGGTGGCCATCCTGGAGTCCGGGGAGTCCCTCGGCTCCGAATGGCAGCTCGTGCCCGAGAGCGCGCCGGCCGGGCGGCGGCCGCCGCCGGCGAGCACGGAGCAGGCGGACCCGGCCAGGCCGTGGGGCTCGCTGATGGACGCCCGGATCAAGGCCGCACAGTCGGGCACGGACATCAGCATCGACATCACCGGACCGGACGGCCGCACGTTCACGTACCACGTCTCCCCCAAGGGGTCGCTGCGCAGCGAGGACGGCAACCGCCCCTTCGCGGCGGCGTTCGCCACCCTGTCGCCCCCGCTGGCCGAAGCCGCCGACCGCGTGGGGCTCGATCTGCGCGAGCACTTCGACAACCCGCGGACCCAGGCCACCTTCGCCGAGCGGGTCCGCACGGAACTGGCCGCCCGGGGCATCGACGTGACCACGCTGGAGGCGCCCACGGTATGGCCGTCGCGCCATGCGGAGGGCACGAATGCCGCGAGTGGCGGCCGCGCCGTGGGCTCGGCGGGCGGCGAAGGAGGGGGGGTGGGCGCGCCCGAGGTCGCGGACTCCGCGTTCATCGCCGACGGCAGAGCGCCGCACCTGCCGGACGTGACGCTCGACGAGCTCAAGGAGGCGATGGCACGCGACCTGCGGATCTCCGACTTCGGCGGGAAGGTGCTCGGCTACTCCTGGTCCGGCTCGACGCTGACGGTGGAGACCCAGGCGTGGGGGACGTTGTCCTTCGAGGTCGAGATCGGCGAGGTGCCGACCGGCCGGGTGGCCAGTACCGACCCCAGGACGGGCCGCATGCTGGTGTCGGGGCGGGCCTCGAACGACCAGCTCGCCCGCGCGGTCCTGCACGAGATCTCGCACGGCGGGCAGGTCATGGCCGCCATCGCGGCCCGGGCGGAGCAGGGCCTGGTCCGCCGCCTGATCTCCTGGGCGGGCTCGCGCGTGGGCCGCGACGAGTGCGTGACGGCCCACTTCGACGAGTTCCGCCACCTTTCGCGCAGGTGGGCGGCCGCGAGGGCGGCCCACGACCTGGAATCCACCCCCGAGACGGCGGACGAGACGCGCAAGTGGCGGCACGAGCTGCAGGCGCTGGACGCCCGGCTCCGCCGCCTGGGCCACACCCCTCCGTCGTTCCCGTGGTCGGCGGGTCGGCCCGCGGTGCCGGACTTCCACGCCGGCTCCATCGGCGCGCTGCCGACGACCGCGGCGGGCCTCGGCACGCTCGCGGACCTGTCCGGAGTCGCGGCGATCGTGCCCACCGGCTCTCCGCGGACCGCGACCACCCCCGCCGGGCAGCCGAGCACGTTCACGGTGACCTCGCCCGCCGGACCGCTCACCCTGCAAGTGGCCGAGGCCGACCTGCCCGCCGGGACGGTGGCGGTGGGGACGTCGAGCCCGGGCCTGCTCTCCGTCACCGTGTCCCCCGCCGACGGGGCGGGCGTCCGGATGCGGCTCGCCGAGCTGATCGCGGAGGCCGTCGCCGACCAGGTGGGCATGCCGGCCGGGCGTGCTCTGGTCCCGGGCCCGCTGAGCGCCGTCCCCACCCTGCGGCGCGACGACGCCTCGGCGCTCGTCCGCGTCAGGGCGCTGGTCGAGGCCCGCGCCGCCGCCTCACCTCTCGAACGCGCCGCCATCGAGGACGCGCTCCGCGACGAGCTGAGGGACACGGGGCTGACGCCGGGCACCGACGGCGCCGCGGCCAGGCAGATCGCCGCCGCCCGCGCGGGCCTCCTGCCCACGGCACACCTGATCGCCGTCAACGAGTTCTCCGGACGGCCCGCCGATCCCGCCGTCACCGCCGCCATCACCGCCGTGTCCCGCGCCGCCGCCCTCCTCGGAGCCACGACCAGCACGTACGGCTCGGCGCTCCTCGACGTCACCCCGCCCGGCGGGTCGCCGATGCCACTGGAGGTGGTGACGGGCCGAACCTCGACCGGCAACCCCGTCGAGCTCACCACGCACCAGGGGACTCACGTGCTGACCGTGGACCGCGGCTGGGGGGTGCCGGCCATCGAGCGCTCCGCGGCCGTGGCCATCGCGACCACGGTCGCCACCGCGTCGGGCGCCCCGCAGGGCGGGCCGGTCCCGGTCCCCAGCGCTCCGGGTGGCACGCTCACCATGAGCGAGCTCCATCTGGCCGCCGAACTCCAGGAACTCGCCCACCAGGTGCGGAACGCGACCCCGCAGCAGCGGCCGGGCCGCTTCGCCCTGCTGGTCGAGGTGGCCGAGGCCCGGGGCCTCGGCAGGCGCTCCCCCGGCCGCGACGCCAACCGGGCCCTCCTGCCGGAGCCGCTCGCCGCCGAGCTCACCGAGCTGCTGGACCGGAGCATCCAGGGCGAGTCCCGGCACGCGTTCTGGCAGCGCATGCGCAAGATCGCCAACGCCACCGGCTGGTGGCCCCCGGAGGAGCCTCCCCCGGCGGAGCCACCCGCAGAAGACCCCGCCACGGAGAAACCACCTGCAGAGGAGCCACCTGCGCAGGAACCCCCCACACTTCCCACGCCACCCACGCCACCCACGCCACCCACGCCACCCACGCCACCCACGCCACCCACGAAGGAACCACCCACCGAGGAACCACCCACGGAAGAACCACCCACCGAAGAACCACCCACCGAAGAACCACCCACCGAAGAACCACCCACGGAAGAACCACCCACCGAGGAACCACCCACGGAGCCGGTGGTCCCCGACGCATCCGGTGACCTGGTTTCGGCATGATGGTCGGCAGGGCCACACGAGAATGGGAGCGGACGATGCCATTCGCCGTAGCACGAACGAGAGACGAGGCGCATCTCTACCTCGACCTCCACCCGTGCGCCTGCGGTTCGGTCGAGACGACCTGGGACACCGCGCTGGTGACCGCCGACGGCGAGCTGACCTCGCGCTACTCGGGCGCCTGCGCCGACTGCGGCCGGGAGCGGGAGTTCCTCTTCGGCCTCCCCGAACGCGAGACGATGACCGGCGAGTTCCCCGCCTTCGGCGGCGCCGAGCCCTCCCAGCTGCTGGACGCGGGCGAATGGCTCTGGGTGGCCGACCTGACGGCCGGCAACGTCCCCATCGACGACGAGGCCGCCGCCCGGCAGGCGCTGACGATCGCCACGGCGGCGGTCGCGGAGGTGGTCAAGTTCATCCCCGCCGGCCAGGACAGGGTCCCCGACCACGCCTTCTGGTCGGCCCAGGGCCGTGACGTGCGCGACGCGGAGCCGGGCAGGTTCTCCCTCGACCGCCTCCTCATCGTCCGCGACACCTACCGCGAGCTCGCGGCCGCCCATGGCTGAGGCCAGGACGATCGCCGAGGCGTACGTGCACATCGGCCTCACGGTCGCGGACGGAGAGCTGGGTCGCAACCCCGACTACAGCCGCTGGACCACCCTCACGGAGGGCGCGGACTCCTGGACCCTGGTCTTCGACCAGGCCGGCCACCACATCGAGCTTCGGATCCCGTACGAGACGGAGTTCGAGGCCAGGCGCGGGGGCTCGCACTTCGGCCCCGGCACCTCGCCCCTGGTCGACGCGGGCCAGTGGGTCCTGGTCTCCTCCGCCTACGCCCGGATGGCCGTGGAGGACGACATCCTGTCCTCTCCCGACGCGGCCGACGGCTGGCAACTGGCCAGGGACGCCGCGCTGGAGGCGATCAAGTTCATCCCCGAGGGCGACGAGGAGCCGCCGCCCGGCGCGTTCTGGACCCCTCTCGGCATCGGCGCCCACGCGCAGGAGCCCGCCCGCTTCACCCGGCGGCGGCTGCGCGACGACATCGACTTCTACCAGGAGAGCCTCGACCGCCTGCGGCCCGGCGGAGCCCCCGGATAACCGGTTGCCCGGCCGGGCGGCCACCTGCTGCACTACGGGGAACAGCCGGTCGACCGAGGAGCGAAAATGCGAGGAACGTTCATGTCCATCCAGGAGAGGATCATCGCTCACGCAAAGGACATGACGCTTCGTGCGAACGCTCAACTTGGGAATTCTGGCGCATGTCGACGCCGGTAAGACCAGCCTGACCGAGCGGCTGCTCCACGCCGCCGGTGTCATCGACCAGATCGGCAGCGTCGATGACGGCAACACCCAGACCGACTCCCTGGCGCTGGAACGACATCGCGGCATCACGATCAAGTCCGCCGTGGTGTCGTTCGTCGTCGGCGACGTCACGGTCAACCTGATCGACACCCCGGGTCACCCCGACTTCATCGCCGAGGTCGAGCGCGTGCTGAATGTGCTCGACGGCGCCGTGCTGGTGGTGTCGGCGGTCGAGGGGGTGCAGGCGCAGACCCGCGTGCTGATGCGCACGCTGCGACGGCTGCGCATCCCCACGCTGATCTTCGTGAACAAGATCGACCGCCGCGGCGCGGGCGACGCGGCCGTGCTGCGGAGCATGGCCGAGAAGCTGTCCCCGTCGCTCATCGCGATGGGATCGCCCGCCGGGCCGGGCGCCCGCGACGCCGCCTTCACGCCGCACGCACCAGACGATCCCCGTTTCGTCTCCGCGCTGGCCGAGCTGCTCACCGGCCACGACGACGCGCTCCTGGCCGCGTACCTCGACGACGAGACGGCCCTCACCCACGGGCGGCTGCGCCGCGAGCTTGCGGCGCAGACCGGGCGGGCGCTGGTTCACCCGGTGTTCTTCGGCTCAGCGATCACGGGCGCGGGCGTGGACGCGCTGATCACCGGCGTCCAGGAGCTGCTGCCCGCCGCCGAGGGCGATGCCGCCGGACCGGTCTCGGGCACCGTCTTCAAGGTCGAACGAGGCCCGTCCGGCGAGAAGATCGCCTACGTCCGCCTCTTCTCCGGCACGGTACGCGTACGGGATCGGCTGCCGTTCGGCCGCCACGACGAGGGCAAGGTCACCGCGATCAGCGTCTTCGACCGCGGCTCGGCCGTCCGGAGCGCGTCGGTGGCGGCGGGGCGGATCGGCAGGCTCTGGGGCCTCGGCGACATCCGCATCGGCGACCAGGTCGGCGAGCCTCACGGCACGCCCGGGCACCGCCACTTCGCCCCGCCGACGCTGGAGACGGTCGTCGTGCCCCGCGACCCGGCCGGCGGGGGCGCGCTGCACGCCGCACTCGCCCGGCTCGCCGAGCAGGACCCGCTGATCGGCCTGCGGCAGGACGACGTCCGGCAGGAGATCTCCGTCTCCCTGTACGGCGAGGTGCAGAAGGAGGTCATCCAGGCGACGCTGGCGGAGGAGTTCGGCGTCGACGTCACCTTCCGCGAGACGACCACCATCTGCGTCGAACGGCCGGCCGGCACCGGCGCGGCCGTCGAGGTCATCGGCAAGGAGCCCAACCCGTTCCTGGCGACCGTCGGGCTACGCGTCGACCCGGCCCCGGCCGGGTCCGGCGTGAGCTTCCGGCTGGAGATCGAGCTCGGCTCGCTGCCGCCCGCGTTCCTCAAGGCGATCGAGGAGACCGTGCACGAGACGCTCGGCCAGGGCCTGCGCGGATGGCAGGTCGCCGACTGCGCGGTCACGCTGACGCGGTCCGGCTACTGGGCGCGGCAGAGCCACTCCGGCGGCGTGTTCGACAGCAGCATGTCGAGCACCGCCGGAGACTTCCGCAACCTGACGCCCCTGGTGCTGATGAGCGCGCTCAGGCAGGCGGGCACCCGCGTGTACGAGCCGATGCACCGCTTCCACCTCGACATCCCGGCCGACACCTACGGGACGATCGTGCCGGTCCTGGGACGCCTGCGCGCCGTGCCCCGCGACTCGGCGACGCGTGGCTCGTCGTACCTGCTGGAGGGTGACATCCCGGCCGCCCAGGTGCACGCGCTGCAGCGGCAGCTGCCGTCGCTCACCGGCGGCGAGGGCGTCCTGGACTGCGCCTTCGACCACTACCGGCAGGTGCCCGGCACTCCCCCGTCCCGGCCGCGCACCGACCACAACCCGCTCAACCGCAAGGAATACCTGCTGCACGTCATGCGGTACGTCTAGCCCGGAGGCAGCGGCCTTTCCGATACGAACAGGCGCACGATGTGATCAACGGCGTCGGCGTGCTCGCCCCTGGCTGCGTCACCGGCGGACTAGTCAACCCGGATTCGGACGCTTTTGGCGGGCAAAGGGCTATCGTTTCGTTCGTGCCAGCGTCGGCCGTCCCAGAGCTGGTATCGGCGCACGACGAAGGGCACGGGCCGCGCGGTGAGCGGATCGGGGCCGTTCATCACCTGCAGATGCAGGTGCGGGCCAAGGGCGTTGCCCGAGGAGCCGATCAGCCCGATCGTCTCCCGCGCGCGCACTGCCTTGCCGGGGGCGACGCGGACCGATCCCTGCTGTAGGTGGGCAAGCAGTACATACGTGCCATCCGCACCGAGAACCACGTGGTTTCCGGCCATCGCCGGGATTCGCTTACCGAGGAGCAACGGCCGGATCAGGAATCCCGCCGGGACGTCGCGCCAGGGGATGAGCCGATCGCGGTCGGGTTCGCCGTCGTGACCGACCACAACCTCACCGTCGAGAGGCGTAAGGACCGGTCGTTCCCAGCCGCTGACGTCGGAGGAACGCAGCCGGCAGGTCAGGTAGCGCCACCATCCGCCCTCCGCCACAGCCGCCGAACCGGGCGCCAGCGGAAGGAGGTCGAACGCCCAGCGCGAATGGCCGGGAGGATTGAGCACCAGGCACTCCCCGGTGATCGGAAAGTCGATGACCGCATCACTTCGGGGCTCGGCGTTCATGCCATCCATTCGGCTCATCCGACGAACTTGCCGGCTTGGACCACGTCGTCGCCACGCCCGACGCCCCTCGAGACGAGACCCGCGCAACGCCATGAACAGCACTGAACTCTGCAATCGACGCCTATCGCGATCTTTACCATGATCCGATCCTAAGTCAGCAGGCAGACGCCGGCGCGATTCGTCTTGGCCGAACTGTCCGCCGACGGCGACGGCACGCCGGGGCATCGACATGGCCTGACCGTCGAAAGCTCCTGCAACCGAGAGGTCCGGCCGATCAGGCGATGTGCCCGCAGAACCGCCACTCCCGCCACCTGCGCCGATGCTTCGACAGGTTCGCTCCCACGGGGACTGTAGAACTAACCTGGACAGACCCAGGCATGGGCTACGCGCTCGATCGGCTCCGCTCAGGAGACGACGCCCGTGTCGTGGACGCGAACGGCAATACCCAGCACGATCTCCCCCGACGTCGACCTCCAAGTCGTCATCGCTCCCCCGGAGACGAGCGAGCAGGAGGCGGCCTTCGAGGAGGCTCAACAGGTCTTCGACGCGTCTATGCCATGTGCCTGGACGGCCGGCAAGACAACATCAACGGCAAGATGACCGACACCCTTGATCACTAGGTGGTTTTCGTCCAACTCGGCCGCTGCGCGCACAGGTAACGATCCGTCTCAGGTGTCGAGAAGGGGGTAGTGCGGGACGGATGTGAACCGTCACCCTGGTTGGGCCGTCTTAGTAGTTATATAGAACATTATTCACATCTCGGGTATGATTCATCCCGATTTGGGCGTTTGCGCATGCAAGCGGAAGTGTCTCGAATCCGTGAAATACATTGAATAGATGCGTGAAAACCGGGATGCTAAAGCCCGGCATGCTCGCAAATTGCGATACGGCAGTTACGCTGTGTTGCCAGCTAGGTATGCGCAAGAAACCGGCGCGACCCGCCCGGTCGGTTTACCGGACAGGCCACGCCGAGTTGTTGTGAAGCTGTGAAGCACGCATCCCGGCCAAGGATCGGCGCGCCTCACGATAGGGCGACCTTGGGCCTATCTCTTGACTACGAGATAGGCCCAGGGCCGTCGTCGTTCCCGCAGAACGTGTCCCACAGGGCTTGGCCGATCCTCGACAGGACGCCTCGACAGACAGCCGCGGCAGCTCCCATGAAGACCGTTCCGACGAGGCGACGCCTCGTCTTGTTGCCCCTGTCGGGCTCGTCGGGTTGGACGGTGCCCATACCACCTCCTTGTATCGGACATCGACCGAGACGAACGCACAGGCGCACGTACCGGCCCAGTCGCCCATCGGGCGACCTCGAGTTATTTCGTCCGATGGGCCCGATCACCAGAGGTGGATAAAGGCAAAGACTAGCCCTGTCCCGAGACATTAGCGTGTAGTGCCGGGCAGATCACACCATTCTTCGAGTGCGTGTTCAGCAATAACGATCATGCAATGAAGAACTAACGCCCTGCTACCTGCGATTACAGTCTGAAGCGCCAATAGCAGCCCACCACGTGAAAATTATTTGCGTAGCACGGAGTTCACCACTCCACGCGTTTCGTAGTGAAGATGTGAGCTCGGCTCGATTTCCCATCCAGCGGCAACACCGCCGCAACTCAGCGATCTCCCTTCCGGCGGGAGCGACCAGATTCCGATACGCGGTCACCGCCTTGGAGCGGATCACTACATGCCCAAAGGGGCGGCGTCCGCCCAGGAGACCAGAACGGTGGATGTGGGAGGACTCGCCCACAGGACAGAAACACGCAAAAGCGACGGTGTCCATACAGACACCGCCGCTGCTGATACCTCTACGCTGCCGCCTGCAACGCCACTTGGGTGGAGCTATGGGGATTCGAACCCCAGACCTCCTCCATGCCATGGAGGCGCGCTACCAACTGCGCCATAGCCCCTTGTTGCGTGAACCAGTCTATCGGACTCCACGGACGGTCAAGCACCCCTAAAACGACGTGCGGCAAAGGGGTGCCGACAGAGCCCCCGAGGGGTCAGCCCGCCTCGCGGGCCTTGTCGATGAGACCGGCCAGCTCGGTCACCATCGGGTCCTCGGCGGCGCCGGCGAGGCGGCGGGCGTGCTCGCCGAGCGTGGGCAGGTCCAGGCCGAACGCCTCCCGATCGCGCATGAAGACGGCGAAGGACGCGGCGACCACGTCCACCTGGAGCCGGAGGGGGGCCTCCGACCAGACCGAGGCCGAAAGGGCGCCCGCGTCGATCGACTTGCTCGCCTCGGCGGGGTTCCGGGTGTCGGGGTCCTGCCAGCGCACCGTGGCCTGGGCGAGCTGTCCGGTGGCGCCCGGCTTGAGGCGTAGGGAGTAGAGAGCCGTCACCGAGTGGCCGGGGCCGATCTCGCCGCCGTCGCGGTTGTCGTCGCGGAACTCCCCGGCCTTCAGCGCGCGGTTCTGGTAGCCGATGAGCTGGAAGCTCTCGACGACGGACGGGTTGAACACCACCTGCGCCTTGGCGTCGCGGGCGCGCAGCTCGATGGTGGCGGGGAGCTGCTTGACGAAGACCTTGTCGGCCTCCTCCTGGCTGCTGACGTAGACGGCGGCGCCGTCGCCGTTGTCGGCCAGCTGCTCCATCAGCTCGTCACCGTACTCGCGGCCGACGCCGACGGTGAGGAGGGTGATCTGCCGGCCGGCGTGCTCCTTGACCCGGTCGAGGATGGTCCGCCATTCGGTGCTGCCCTGGTTGGCCAGGCCGTCGGAGAGCAGGATGACCCGGTTCGCGGCGGCGGGGCGGAAGGCCTTGGCCGCCTCCTGGTAGCCGGCGACCAGGCCGGACTCGAGGTCCGTGCCGCCCTGGACGGTGAGCTCGTCCACCGCGCGGTGCAGCTCGGCGCGGGCGGCGAGCGGGGTCATGGAGGCGAGCAGCCGGGCCTCGTCGCTGAAGGACACGATCGACACCTGGTCGCCGGGGGCCAGCTGGTCGAGCAGCGTGTGCAGGGCCTGCTTGACCAGGTCGAGCCGGCCGGTCTCGGCCATGGAGCCCGACACGTCGACCACGAACGTGAGGTTGGCGGGGCGCCGGGAGGCGGCGTCGGAGCCGCGGGTCTGCAGGCCGACGCGCAGGACCGCTCCGTCGCGCGACATGCGGGCGCCGTCGAGGTGCACGGTGAACCCGTCGTCGGGGGGTTCCACGTAGTCCTGTCTGAAGGCGTTGACGAACTCCTCCGGCCGGATCTGTCCGGGTTCGGGCCAGCGCCCTTCCTGGAGGGTACGGCGGGCGTAGGCGTACGAGGCGGTGTCCACGTCGAGGGCGAAGGTGGAGATCTGGGCCTCGGCCGGGTCCTTCTCGCTCTTGCGGGGCGAGGGCTCGGCGGACGCGGTCGGCTGCTGGTGCTCGCTGCTGGGGGCGCGCTGCGCGGAGTCGCCGGTGGAGCCCTGGGGGCCGCCGCCGCACGCGGCGAGCACCAGCAGTCCAACAAGTCCGACACCGATAGCTAAAGGACGAAATTTCACTACAACCACCTCCACGCCTTATGACGACCCCTCCCAGCGAGTCGCCGGGCCGGTGACGTAAGCGAGCGCAAACCGCGATCCGCGCGTGATCGGTTGTGGCAAAGCGGTCATATCCGGTAGGCATGGGTGCCGTGCGCGTCTATTTGGGCCTAGCCGCAAAGCGACAGGACATCCCGGCCCGTGTCCTCGATCGGGTTCGTGCCGCCGTCGAAACCACTTTCCCCGTGCCCGCCGAGGTGATCCGCGGCCGGGAGTGGCACGGCAGGGGCGTGTCCCTGTTCGGGTGGTCCAACGAGCCCGACGACTCTCGGCAGCCGCCCCTGATCTCCGAGGAGGGCGGCCGGGTCCTCGGGCTGAACGGTCATCTGGCCGATCCGGCCGACGCCCCGCGGCTGCCCGACGACACGGTGGGCGGCTGCTTCTCCGCCTGGATCGCCCGTGACGGCGAGCTCACCGCGAGCACCGCGATCAACCGGGTCTGCCCGGTCTTCCACGCCGAGACGCCCGATCTGTACGTCGTGGGCAGCCGCGCGCTGCTCGTGCACCTGGCGGCCCAGCCGGTGGACCGCATCGACCACGACGTCCGGGCCCTGCAGACGATGATCAGGCAGGGCTTCTTCCTGTCGGACGAGACCCCGTACCTGGGCGTGTCGGCGCTCCGTCCCAGCTCGCGGATCGACATCCGGGGCGGGAGCCGTACGATCACCGAGACCCCGCTGCCGGAGGCGGCGCCCGCGCCCACCTCGGCGCGGCGGAAGCGGGCGGCCATCGCCGAGCTGGGCGACGCGTTGCTGGCCACGGTCGCGCCGCTGCGCGAGGCCGGCGAGCCGGTCAATCTCGCGCTGACCGGCGGGCGCGACACCCGCATCCTGGCGGCGCTGCTGCACGCGGCGCGGGTGCCGTTCCGGGTGACGACGAACGGGCTCGACACACACCCCGATGTGATCCTCGCCCGGCAGATCGCGGCCAGGCTCAAGGTGGAGCACACGGTCATCGCGCCGCCGCAGACCGCGGCGAAGGACGCGGTGCTGGTGGAGCACCCGCTGAGCCGGGCGTGGGAGACGCTGCGCACGTGTGAGGGGATGACCTCGGCGTACGAGTCGATCGTGAGTTACCTGCCCTACTCCGGCAAACCGACCATGTCCGGGCAGAGCGGTGAGACCCTCCGGGCGGGCAGCCTCAACCTGCTCCAGACGGACCTCAGCGACAAGGCGCTGCTCCGCCGGATCAACAACACGTTCTACAAGGACGAGAAGCTGTTCACGGCCGAGGCGAACGAGCACGCGCGGGAGCTGGCCAAACCATGGCAGGCCCGTGCGAACCGGCTGGAAGCGCTGGACCATCTCTACATCTGGTACAAGGTGGGCCGCTGGCAGGCCAGCGCCAGGGCGGGCTCGCTGCGCCGGGGCGACCCGGTCCGGCCGTTCCTGGACAACCGGGTGGTGCGGGCGGCGTTGAGCCTGGACCAGGGCTGGCGGCTCTCCGAAGAAGTGATTTATTCGCTTATTTTGCGCTTTGCCCCGGAGCTACGGGATGTCCCGATCGAGGGGAAGCCGTGGCGGTTCGCGGAGAGAATGGCGGCACGCCGGCCGCGGTGGTTCGCGCGGACCCACACGCCGCCCGCGCACCTGCCGACGCCCAAGACCGGCGGCGGGTGGAGCTGGCGCACCAGCCCGGGCCCGGCGCTGACGGACGTGCTGCGCGAGCAGGTGCTCGGCGGCCTCGACGCGCTGACCCCGATCGTCAACCCGGACGAGGTGCGCGCCCTGTTCGCCGATCCCGTGGTCAAGAAGCCCGCCCTGGCCTGGCACCTCTACACGGTCAGCACACTGCTCACCGGCCTCTACCCCGGCAAGCAGCCCGAGGGCCTGGAGGCGATCAGCGTCTCCAGGCCGGGCGTCTGACCCGCGCCCGCCGCTCTCATCCCACCCCCTGTGCGGCGACCATGGCGGAGGAGGCGATCCCCAGCGCTTGGCCCCGCCGCTCAGGGGGACGATCCGGACGGACTCCGCGTTCGCATGGTGTCCCCCGCGGGCCCCGGTCACGCCTCGCAGGTCAGGCGTTCAGCAGTGCAGCAGGAGCATTTCGGCGGAGAAACCGGGACCGAGCGCGAGGAGCACCGCGGGCTCACCGCGGCGTTCGCGCGTCTGCTGGAGCACGTGCAGCACGGAGACCGACGACAGGTTGCCGTGCTCGCGCAGCGACCGGCGGGTCAGATGCGTGGCCTCGTCGGGCAGGTCCAGCGCCGCGGCGAGCGTGTCGATCATCTTGGGGCCGCCGGGATGGAAGATCCAGGACCCGACCTGGTCGGATGTCAGGCCGTAGTCGGCGAGGAAGGCCTTGACGTCTCCGCCGACCTTCCGCTCGACGAAGCCGGCCAGCCCGGCGTCGAGCACGACGCGGAAGCCGTGCTCGCCGACTTCCCAGCCCATCAGGTGCTCCGTGCCGGGGTAGAGCTTGCTGCGCGTGGCGACCACCTCCGGGCCGGGGCCGCGCCCCGTCGCCACGACCGCCGCCGCGCCGTCCCCGAACAGGGCGCCGGCGATGAGGTTCGCGACCGAGGTGTCGTCGCGTTGCACGGTCAGCGAGCAGAGCTCCACGCAGACCAGCATCGCCACGTGCTCCGGCCAGCCGCGCAGGTAGTCGTTGAGCCGGGACAGCCCCGCCACCCCCGCCGCGCAGCCCAGGCCGAACACCGGCACCCGCTTGACGTCGTCACGCAGCCCGGCGCGCTGGGCCAGCCTGGCGTCGAGCGAAGGGGTGGCGAGTCCGGTGGTGGAGCAGAACAGCAGGTGGTCCACCTTCTCCGGCGACAGGCCCGTTTTCTCCAGCGCCCCGCTGATCGCCCGTTCGCCCAGGTCCAGCGCCGCCTCCACATAGGCCTCGTTCGCGCGGGTGAAGGAATCGAGCTTGGCGTAGTCCTCCAGCCGGAGCGCCAGGTTGCGGCCTTCGACGCCGACGGCGGCGTGGAAGCGTTCAAGGAGGTCCCGGTCGGCCGCGGTCAACTGGGAGAACGCCTCGGTGATCTCCGCCTGCGCGTAGCGGTGATCGGGCAGAACGGTCTGTACCCCCGAAATGTGCATGCCTTCTCTCTGCCGCAGGGGACCGCGGGCTAACATGCGGCCATGCTCATGCCCGCGCGCCTGCCCACGATCGGCGTTCTGGCCTTCGACGGGATGGCGCCGTTCGAGCTCGGCTGCGTGGTGGAGATCTTCGGACTACCCCGGCCCGAGCTCGGCGTGCCCTGGTACAACCTCAGGGTCTGCGCCGAGACACCGGAGCCGCTCAGGGCGGTGGGCGGGTTCACCCTGCGGGCGGCACACGGGCTCGACGTGCTCGCCTCCTGCGACACGGTGATCGTGCCTGGGGTGGCCGACGTGCGCGGGCCGGTCTCCGAGGAGCTGATCCTCGCGCTGCGGGTGGCGCACGAGCGGGGCGCCCGGATGGTGTCGATCTGCTCGGGCGCGTTCGCGCTGGCCGCCGCCGGGCTGCTCGACGGGCGCGAGGCGACCACCCACTGGAAGCACGCCGACCTGCTCCAGCGGCGTTTCCCCGCCGTCTCGGTCAACGCCTCGGTCCTGTACGTGGACGGCGGCGACGTGCTGACCAGCGCGGGCAGCGCGGCCGGGCTCGACCTGCTGATCCATCTCGTACGCACCGACCACGGCCCCGGCGTGGCCAACGCGGTGGCCCGCCGGCTGGTCATCGCGCCGCATCGGGAGGGCGGTCAGGCGCAGTTCATCGAGGCCGCCGTGACGCCCGTGGACGACGACGACGCGGTGGCCAGGGCGATGGAGTGGGCCCTGGGCAACCTGGCCGGGCCGATCAGCGTCGGCGGCCTGGCGAGGGTGGCGCACATGTCGGAGCGCTCGTTCATCAGGCACTTCAAGCGGCAGACGGGCACCAGCCCGCTGCGGTGGGTGATCTCCCAGCGGGTGTCGGCCAGCCTGCCGATGCTGGAGTCCACGGCCGTGCCGGTGGAGGAGATCGCGGCGGCCGTGGGCTTCGACAGCCCGGTGACGTTCCGCCACCACTTCACGCGGGCGATGCGCACCTCGCCGTCCGCCTACCGCCGCGCCTTCGGCGGCTCCTCGCGCGGCCGCGAGCCCGCCCGCGTGCACGGCGACCGTCAGGCGTGACCGGCGCCCGCCTTCACGATCGCATCCGCCGCCGCGCCCGCGCCGCACCGGACCCGCCGATTCGCCGGGTCAGGGACGGGTCGTGGAGCGGGGGCCGGGGTCGAGGACGGCGTAGGCGTCGTGCACCCACTCGGTCAGCACGGGCCGGGTCCGCGCCGGGTCGATGATGTCCTCCACCAGGAAGGCCTCCGCCGTGCGGAACGGCGACCGGACCGACTCCAGGCGGGCCGCGATCTCGGCCTTGAGGGTCTCGGCCTGCGGCCCCGCCTCGGCGAGCATCCGCTGAAGGCCACCTCCAGCCCGCCCTCGATCGGCAGCGACCCCCAGTCGCCCGACGGCCAGGCGACGCGCAGGCCGTACCTGTGGTGGGGCCGGTGGGCGGCGCCCGCGACCCCGAAGACGCGGCGGACCAGCACCGAGGCCCAGGAAGGACCGCCACCGGCTGGTCGGTAGGTTAGTCGACCAGGGGACGAATGAGAACGGCGCCCACGCCTCCGGGACGCCGTTCGCGGGCCAGGCTCAGATGAGCACTCCCGGGTTGAGCACGCCCGCGGGGTCCAGGGCCCGCTTGGCCGCGCGGAGCGCGAGCGCGAACGGCTCGGGCCGCTGGCGGTCGTAGAAGGGCCGGTGGTCGCGGCCGACCGCGTGGTGGTGGGTGATCGTGCCGCCGTGACGCAGCAGGACCTCCGACACGCTCCGCTTGAGGTCGTCCCACTGCGCGACCTCCTCGCCCCGGATCGCGGGCGCCAGAACCGTGTAGTAGGGCGCGGGCCCGTCGGGGTAGGCGAAGGCCAGCCGGCAGCTCACCGCGATCTTCCCGCCGAACGTCCCCATGACGGCCTCGTGCAGCGCGGGGAACCGGTCCCAGGTGACGGCCGTCTCGAACGTCTCCGCGATCAGGCCGAGCCCCGGGTGGGCGTTGCGCAGATAGGGCATGCGGGTGAACGTGCCCTTCCACTCCCGATCCTGCCCCGCCCGACCGGACGCGCCGCCTCGCGGGCCGGTGGCCTCCCCTGCCGTGCCGGCGCTCCGGCCGGTGACCTCGCCGGCTTCGCCGCCGTGCCCGCCGGTGATCTCCAGGGCCCGTGCCAGCCACGCGTCGACCGGATGGTCGGCCGACTCGAACCCCACGATGAGCACGGCGTGCCGCCCGTCCCCTCCCGAGGCCAGCGCCGCCTCGCGGGCGTCGAGCAGCCGGCAGTTCGACGGATGGAGCCCCGACTGGGCGAGGTCGTGCACGGCCGCCACCGCCGCCTCCCACGCGAGGAAGCGCACCGGCACGGACACCTTGAAGGCGGGCCGTTCCTGCAACCGCACCCAGGCTCGGGTGATCACCCCGAGCGTGCCCTCCGACCCGAGCAGCCACCGGTCCGGCGAGGGCCCGGCCCCGGAACCGGGCAGCCGCCGCGACTCCCACACCCCGGCCGGGGTGATCGCCCGCACCGCCTCGACCAGGTCGTCGATGTGCGTGTGCAGGGTCGCGTAGTGCCCGCCCGCCCGGGTCGCGATCCACCCGCCCAGCGTGGAGAACTCGTACGACTGCGGGAAGAACCGCAGCCGCAGCTCTCCGGGCAGTTGCCCGTTCAGCCCGGGTCCCGAGGCGCCGGCCTCGACCAGTGCCGCCCGCGACACCTCGTCCACCTCCAGTACCCGGCGCATCCGGCCGAGGTCGAGACAGAGGGCGGGCCCGTCGAACCGCGCCTCCACCCCGCCCACGACGCTGGTGCCGCCGCCCCTCGGCACGACCGCCACCCGTTCGGCCGAGGCCCACGCGAGGACCCGCTCGACCTCGTCCTCGTCCCTCGGCCGGGCCACGAGGTCGGGCGCGTTGCCGAAGTCACCCCGGTAGGCCCTGACCAGGTCGCGGTAGGCCTGCCCGTAGGTGCGCGTCACCCGCTCGTACGGGCCGGCGGAGCAGAACTCCCGCAACGTCTCGGGGACGGGCACCCGTGGCGGCGCGAGCCGTACCCGCTCGAAGGGCACCGGCTCCTCCCACGCGGCCGGATCCCCGATCCCCGTGTGCGCGGCCGTCAGCCGCGCCAGCTCCCGTAACTCATTCGGATCCGGCTCGGGACCCCATGCCCAGTGGCTCTTCGTCATGGGTCGATTGTCAGGGTGAGAGCAGGTCGTAGTCGAAGGTGTAGGAGTGGGAGCCGTCGGGGGCGATGAGGATGTCCATCTCGCCGCGGAGCCCGCGCAGCTCGCCGGTGCCGGAGTCGGGCACGACCGTGACGCGCAGCCCCTGCGCGCCGCGGTCGCTGACGGCGTTGTGCTGGACGACGAAGCCGCCGGAACGGCCGTCGAGGGTGCCGTCGACGCGTTCCAGGGCCACGTACGACCGCGAGTCGGCCACCTCGGTCGTGGCCACGAGCATGGTGACGACGGACGTGGCGGTCAGGTCTCCGTGGAAGGTCTTGCGGAGGGTGACCTGGCCGAGCGAGACGCCGTCGCGGTCGTCGAAGGGCGGCAGGGCGTTCCAGTCGGCGGTGTCGAAGGTGCCTTTGGCTGTCATGGGTCCAGGGTGCCGGTCGTACCTGTCACCTCGTGTCAGGTACGGCCCGCCGCAGGAAGTCGTTGCCGAACGTACCCGCCGGGTCGTAGCGGCGGACCAGCTCGCGGAAGCGCTCCGGGCACGACGGCCACCGGGTGAAGAGCTTGCCCCAGTGCGGTCGCGGGTCGAAGGGCGCCAGGACGTCCTCGACCAGGGTGAGCACCGGCAGCACCGCCGCCCAGTCCTTGACCCAGGTGAAGTGGACGGCCACGCTGTCGCGGTCGCGGCAGGGGCTCATCCAGAGATCGTCGGCCGCGACCGTGCGCACCTCGGAGATCTGCAGGACCGGCCGGATCCGGTCGCCGGCGGCCGTCAGCGCGGCCAGCGCGTCGGTGGCGTGCTCCCTGGGCAGCAGGAACTCCGACTGCAGCTCGTCACCCGCGCTGCTCGGCGGGGAGTCGGCCCGGAAGTGCGGCAGCCGCTCATGCCAGGGGCCCGGCACGCCGAGCTGCTCGGTGCAACTGCCGGGCGGCATGCCGGGCACCGGGTGGCGCGGCCCGCCGGCCGGGCGGGTGCCGTACCAGTCGCCGGGAGGCAGCTCCGTGCGGCGTTTGAGCCAGACGCGGGTGGAGCTCCAGTCGGTGAAGAGGCTGACGCTGTGGCCGTCCGACATGACCTCCTCGAAGGGGAAGCCGGGCGGCAGGTCCTCGCGGACGTACTGGCGCAGCTCGAAGGCGGGCACGAGGTCGAGCGTGAGCGTCGTGACGACGCCGAGCGCCCCGAGCGCGACCACCGCGCCGGGGAAGTCGGCGTCGCCGCGCTCCAGGGTCGTCACCGAGCCGTCTGCGGTGACGAGCTCCAGCCCGGAGACCGCCGCCGAGAGGCTCCGGTTGGTGACGCCGGAGCCGTGGGTGCCCGTCGCGACCGACCCCGCGACCGAGATGTGCGGCAGCGACGCCAGGTTGGCCAGCGCGAGCCCGCGCGCGTGCAGGACGGGCGCGAGGCGCGCGTACGTCACGCTCGCGGCGACCCGCACCCGCGCCGCCGCGCTGTCGATCTCCACGGCCTGCGGCATGCGGTCCAGGGCCACCAGCACGCCCGGTGAGTCGGCGACCTCGTTGAAGGAGTGGCCGCTGCCCAGCGCCCGGACGGCGGGACTTCCGGCCACCAGCCGCCGGAGCTCGCCGAGCGAGGTGGGACGGTGCACCTCTCGAGCGCGGAAGGCGATGTTGCCCGCCCAGTTGGTCAGCACGCCCGGCGATCTTACGCCTCACCCGCACACGGCGACAGCCGCCTTGGCGGATAACCGTCCCCAGACCAGGGTCGCGAGCACGGACGGCCGAGAGATGCGGACGCACTCGTCGTATCGGGCAGGGTGCGCCGGTCGGATCACGTTCTCATGCCAGGGATCCCTAGAGCCCCTGGGCGAGGCGGTAGTAGGCCTGGTTCCAGCGCAGCTCCCGGGCGAACCGCCGGACGGTCGTGTCGGCGTCGATGACCAGCAGTTCCACGCCGAGCATGTCGGCCAGGTCGGTGAGCTCCTCGGCGCCGACGGCGGTGGACAGCACGGTGTGGTGCGGGGCGCCGGCGGTCAGCCACGCCTCGGTGCTGGTGCGCAGGCCGGGCCGGGGCCGCCAGACCGCCCGGGCCACGGGCAGGGCCGGCAGCGGCTGGGGCGGCGTCACGATGTCGATCTCGTTGGCCACCAGGCGGAACCGGTCGCCGAGGTCGGCCAGCCCCACCACGATCCCCGGGCCCGGCGCCGCGTCGAACACCAGCCTGACCGGGTCCTCCCGGCCGCCGATGCTGAGCGGGTGGATCTCGCAGGCCGGGACGGCCCCGGCGATCGAGGGGCAGACCTCCAGCATGTGCGCGCCGAGGATGAGCTCCTCCCCCGGGGTCAGGTGGTAGGTGTAGTCCTCCATGAACGAGGTGCCGCCGGGGGCCATCGACTTGAGCGTGCGCAGCAGCACCGAGGTCTTCCAGTCGCCCTCGCCGCCGAAGCCGTAGCCGTCGGCCATCAGCCGCTGCACGGCCAGGCCGGGCAACTGGCGCAGGCCGCCGAGGTCCTCGAAGTTCGTGGTGAACGCCCCGAATCCGCCGGCCTCCAGGAAGTGACGCAGGCCGAGTTCGATCCGGGCCGCGTAGCGCAGCGACTCGCGCCGCTCACCGAGCAGCTCGGGAGCCACCCGGTAGAGCTCCTCGTACTCCTTGACCAGCGCGTTCACGTCGGCGTCGGAGGCGGCGTCGACGACCTCGACCAACTCGTTGACGCCGTAGGTGTTGACCGAGACGCCGAAACGCAGCTGGGCCTCCACCTTGTCGCCCTCGGTGACGGCCACGTCGCGCATGTTGTCGCCGAACCGAGCGAGCTTCAGGGTGCGCACCTCGGCCAGGCCGGACGCCGCCCGCGCCCAGGCCAGGATGCGTTCGACCACGTAGGGGTCGCTGACGTGGCCCGCGACGGTCTTGCGGGCGACGCCGAGGCGGGTCTGGATGTGGCCGAACTCGCGGTCGCCGTGGGCGGCCTGGTTGAGATTCATGAAGTCCATGTCGATGGTGCTCCACGGCAGCTCCACGTTGGCCTGCGTGTGCAGGTGCAGCAGCGGCTTGCGCAGCGCGTCGAGCCCGGCGATCCACATCTTGGCCGGTGAGAACGTGTGCATCCAGGCGATCACCCCGGCGCACGAGTCGTCGGCGCTCGCCTCCAGCATGATCCGCCTGATCGCCGCCGCGTCGGTGAGCACCGGCTTCCACACCACGGGCACCGGCAGCGTCTCGGCGATCCGCCGCGACTGCTCGGCGACCTGGCGCAGCGTGTCCTCGCCGTACAGCCCCTGGCTGCCGGTCAGAAACCAGATGTTCAACGCGGGCTCCTCTGTCCGTAGACGTTCTGGTAGCGGTCGTACAGGCGGTCGATGTCGTCCCGCGCGAGGGGCAGCGGCTCGCCGAGCTGCCTGGCGACGTGCACGGTGCGGGCGACGTCCTCGCACATCACGGCGGCCTTCACGGCGGCGCGCGGGTCCGCGCCGATCGTGAACACGCCGTGGCTGCGCATCAGCACGGCCGGCGAGCGGTGGCCCCTGAGCGTGGCCACGATGCCCCGGCCTATGGAGTCGTCGCCGATCAGCGCGAACGGCCCGACGGGGATCTCGCCGCCGAACTCGTCGGCCATCGCGGTCAGCACGCACGGGATCGGCTCGCCCCGGGCTGCCCACGCGGAGGCGTAGGTCGAGTGGGTGTGCACGACGCCGCCCACCTCGGGCATCGCGCGGTAGACGTAGGCGTGCGCCGCGGTGTCGCTCGACGGCCGGTGCCCGCCCTCGACCAGGTTGCCGTCGAGGTCGCAGACGACCATGTTCTCCGGGGTCAGCTCGTCGTAGGAGACGCCGGAGGGCTTGATCACGAACAGGTCCTCGCCGGGGATCCGGCCGGAGACGTTCCCGGCGGTCCAGGCGACGAGCCCGTTGCGCACCAGCTCGGCGTGCAGCTCGCTGACGATCCTCCTCGTGCTCACGGCCTCACTCCGTTCGGCGGCTCGGTCGCGGAGCCGCGGGCCTCGTTCCGGATCGCGCGCAGGGCGTGCAGCATGCGCCCGTCCCCGAAGTGGTCGTGGAGTGCGCGGTACTCGGCGTAGAGCCGGTCGTAGGCGTCGGCGGCGCGCCCGTCGGGCAGGTAGGCGTTCTCCCGCCGGCGGCCCATGGCGGCGGCGGCCCGCTGGATGTCGTCGTAGGCCCCGGCGGCGACCGCCGCGTGGATGGCCGAGCCGAGCGCCGGGCCCTGCTCGGAGCCGATCAGCGACAGCGGGCGCCGCAGCACGTCGGCGTAGACCTGCATGAGGAAGGGGTTCTTCACCAGGCCGCCGGCCACGACGAACTCCTCCACGGGCACGCCCGCCGCCTCGAACGTCTCGACGATCACCCGCGTGCCGAACGCGGTGGCCTCGATGAGCGCCCGGTAGACGTCCTCGGGCCGGGTGCCGAGCGTCTGGCCGACGATCACGCCGGACAGGTCGTGGTCGACCAGCACCGAGCGGTTGCCGTTGTGCCAGTCGAGCGCGACCAGGCCGTGCGCGCCGACGGGTTGCGCGGCGGCCAGCTCGGCCAGCAGGTCGTGCACGGACTGGCCGCGCTGCCGTGCCCGGCCGGTGTAGGAGGCGGGCACGGAGTTGTCGACGAACCAGGCGAAGATGTCGCCCACCCCCGACTGGCCGGCCTCGTAGCCCCACAGCCCCGGCACGATCCCGTCGCGTACGACGCCGCACATGCCGGGCACCTCGGCCAGCCGGTCGGAGGACATCACATGGCAGGTGGAGGTGCCCATGATGGCGACCATCTGGCCGGGCCGGACCGCGTCGGCGGCGGCCGAGGTGACGTGCGCGTCGACGTTGCCGACCGCGACGGCGATGCCCTCGGGGAGTTTGGTCCATCCGGCGGCCTCGGGGGTCAGCCGCCCGGCCAGGCCACCCAGCGAGGATAGATCGTGCCCTAACTTGTCGATAAATCCCGCAAAGTCGGGATTCAGCGCGGCAAGGAAGTCCGCAGAGGGATAGGACCCATCCTGAAAAATCCCCTTGTAACCGGCAGTGCACACGTTGCGGGTCTCCACGCCGGTGAGCTGCCAGATGATCCAGTCGGCCGCCTCGATCCACCGCTCCGCCCTGGCGTAGACCTCGGGGTCCTCCTCCAGAACCTGCAGGCCCTTGGCGAACTCCCACTCCGAGGAGATCTTCCCGCCGTACCTGGGCAGCCACGGCTCCCCGCGTTCGGCCGCCAGCGCGTTGATCCGGTCGGCGTGCGCCTGCGCGGCGTGGTGCTTCCACAGCTTCGGCCAGGCGTGCGGGCGCTCGGGCGTCTCGAAGCACAGCGGCGTGCCGTCGGCCCTGGCCGGCAGCACGGTGCAGGCGGTGAAGTCGGTGCCCAGCCCGATGACGCGGGACGGGTCGATCCCGGCCGCCGCCACCGCCTCCGGCACGGCCGTGCGCAGCACGTCGAGCCAGTCCCGCGGCGACTGCAGCGCCCAGTCGGGCCCCAGCCGCACCCCGTCGCCGGGCAGCCGGTCCTCGATCACCCGATGGGCGAACTCGTGCACCGCCGTGCCGGCCTCGGCCCCGTCGGAGACGCGCACCACCACGGCACGCCCCGACAGCGTCCCGAAGTCGACGCCGATCACATAACTGTCCGCGTTAGCGTTCACACACTCTCCCAGGCTTGGTACGGCTGCGCCGTACGGACGATCAGGTACGGCGCCGCGCCGAGAACACCACCGCAACCGGCCATCGCCAGGGCGGTGAGCCGGGCGAGCACGAGCGTCGAGATCCTGTTCAACACGTGGGGGGTTCCTTTCTATGTGAGCGCTAACATAGACGCCGTGCCGGCATCCCCGCCGCCGTGCCCGGTCAGGGCCGGGCCGTACTGGCCCGGGAGACGAACGAGGGCGGGACCACGAGACGCTCGCGCACGTGCGGGCCCTGCCCCTCGATCTGCCGGAGCAGGACCTCGATGCTGTGCCTGCCCACGGCGCCGAAGTCCTGCCTGATGGTGGTGAGCGGCGGCGAGAAGAACTCCGACTCCGGAATGTCGTCGAAGCCGACGACGCTCACCCGGTCGGGCACCCGCACCTCCCGCTCGGTGAACGCCCGCAACACTCCGAGCGCCATCTGGTCATTGGCGACGAAGACCGCGGTGACGTCCTTCATGCTCGCCAGGCTGCGCCCCGCCTCGTAACCCGAGCGAGGACTCCAGTCTCCGGCGAGTGGTCGCGGGGCCTCGCGGCCCGCCAGTGCCAGCGCGGACCGCCATCCGGCCACGCGCCCTTCGGCCTCCAGCCAGTCGGAGGGCCCGCGGACATGCCACACCGTCTCGTGCCCCAGGGAGAGCAGGTGCTGGGTGGCCAGCCTGCCTCCCTCCACCTGGTCCACGCACACCACGGACACGTCGCCGGCCTCGCCGCCCTCGACCGCGACCGTGGGCGCCCCGACCGGCAGGTCGGCCAGCGCCTCGGCGGCCGAACGCTGCGGCGCGACCACGACGATGCCGTCGACGCCCTGGTCGGCCAGGTAGTCGAGGGCGTCGCGGACGCCGGAGCGGTCGATGGACTTCAGGCTGACGATGCTGACGAAGTAGCCGGCCGCCCTGGCCGCCTGCTCGATGCCGTAGACCGTGCTGGCCGGGCCGTACAGGGTGGTGTCGAAGCTGACCACGCCGAGCGTCCTGGAGTGCTTGGTGACGAGCGCGCGGGCGACCAGGTTGCGGCGGTAGCCGAGTTTGCCGATCGCCTCGAGCACCCGGGCGCGGGTCTCGCCGCGCACGTTGGGATGCTCGTTGAGCACCCGGGAGACCGTCTGGTGGGACACGCCCGCCTCTCTGGCCACGTCGGCCATCACCGGCGGACGGTGGTCCCGGGTCGACCCCACAGGCACTCCTTTCCTGGCTCTGGCAAGACTGTGAACGTTAACAACGGGTCTCGTCAAGGGGCGGGCCGATTACGGTCCCGTCACGCGCGGGGCCTGGACGGCGCGCCGACGCCCGTGTGGTGAGGCCCCGCGCCCGGGCGGGATCCGGCCCGGGACGTTCACGCCGGCGCGGTGGAGTCACGGATCACCAGCCGGCAGGGCATCCGGTGGACGCCGGGCGTCGCCCTGCCGTCGATGGCGGCGAACAGGTGCTGGGCGGCGGTGCGGCCGAGCCGTTCGAGGTTCATGTCCACGGTCGTCAACGCGGGGCGCGTCTCGGTGGACAGCACCTCCCAGTTGTCGTAGCCGACCACCGCGATGTCGTCGGGCACCCGGCGCCCCCGCTCGCGCGCGGCCTCCACGAACCCGGCCGCGATCTGGTCGCTGCCGCAGAACACCGCGTCCACGTCGGGCTGCGCCATCAGCAGCATCTCCGCCGCGTGCCGCCCCCACCGCTGCGACCACCCGCCCCACAGCGTCTCGCCGGCCTGCGGCAACTCCGCCGCCGCCAGCGCGAGCCGCAGCCCCTCCGCCCGGTCGCGGGACGCCTTGTAGTCGTCGGGCCCGGTGACGTGCGCGATCCGGCGCCGCCCCAGAGCCAGCAGATGCCGCACGGCCATCGCCGCCCCGCCCACGTCGTCGGGCACGAACGAGACGTCGCCGGGGTCGTCGGACGGGCCGTAGGCGTAGACCACGGGCACCGGCAGGTTCCTGCTGACCGAGGGCCGCGGGTCGGTGCTCTCGCCCACCACGATCAGCCCGTCCACCCGGCGCGACAGCAGCGCCCGCAGGTGGTGCTGCTCCCTGATGGCGTCGCCGCGGGCGTCGCAGAGCATCACCGCCATCTCCCCCGCGCCGAACGCGTCCTCGGCGCCGAGCAGCACCGGGATGCCGAACCTGCCCACGCTGTCGGAGGTGAGCAGCCCGACCGTGCGGGTCTGCCCGGACAGCAGCCCCCTGGCCAGCGCGTTGGGCTGAAAGGAGAGCTCCTCGGCGGCGGCGAGCACCCGCCGCCGGGTCGAGTCACGCACGTCCTGCCGCCCGTTGAGCGCCTTGGACGCCGTGGCGATCGACACCCCCGCCAGGGAGGCCACGTCGTTGATGGTCGCGCGCCTACCCGCCATGTTTCGAAACCCTTTTCCATAACCCTTATCCGACGCGAACCATAACACCCATTGACATGCTCAAGTGTTTCTCTTACGTTTCCGAAAACCTTTTAGTTTCCGGGGGTCCCCGAAGGAGACACCATGAGACGACGGCTGACCGGGATCGCCATCTTCGGAGTGTTAGCGCTCACAACGGCCTGCGGCAGCGGAGGCGGCACCGAGCAGCCCGCCGCCGACGGGCCGGTCACGATAACCATGTGGACCCGCGCCGCGACGCAGGCCCAGAGCGAGCGGCTGGTGCAGGCCTACAACGGCAGTCACAAGAACCAGGTGAAGCTCACCGTCATCCCGACGGACAACTACCAGCCCCGCATCGCCTCGGCGGCCGGCGCCAGGCAGTTGCCCGACGTGTTCGCCGCCGACGTCATCTTCGTCCCGAACTACACCTCCCAGGGGTTGTTCCTGGACATCACCGACCGCATCGCCGCCCTGCCGTACAAGCAGGGGCTCGCGCCCTCGCACATGAAGCTGGGCACGCTGGACGGCAAGCAGTACACCGTGCCCCACACGCTCGACCTGTCGGTCTGGTTCTGGAACAAGGACCTCTACGCCAAGGCCGGGCTGGACCCCGAGCAGGGCCCGAAGACGCTGAAGGAGTTCGCCGAGCAGGCCACCACCGTCCAGGAGAAGCTCGGCAAGGACGGCAAGGTGCACGGCACGTTCTTCGGCGGCAACTGCGGCGGCTGCTACGTCTTCACCTTCTGGCCCTCGGTGTGGGCCGCCGGGGGCCAGGTGATGAACGCCGAGGGCACGACCTCGCTCAACGACCAGGCCGCGATGACCGACGTGTTCGGGATCTGGCGCGACCTGTACGAGAAGAAGGTCACCGGCCCGACGGCCAAGGAGGAGCAGGGCCCGACCTGGACCGGGTTCTTCCCCAAGGGGGAGATCGGCGTCATGCCGATGCCGTCGACCACGCTCGGCCTGATGCCGCCGGACATGAAGATCGGCGTCGCGCCCATCGCCGGGCCCGACGGCGGCGAGTCGACCTTCGTCGGCGGCGACTCGATCGGCATCGCCTCCACCACCAAGAACGCCGACGCGGCGTGGGAGTTCCTGTCCTGGACGGTGTCGGACGACGCGCAGGTCGAGGTCATGGCCAAGAACAAGGACGTGCTGGCCCGTACCGACCTGGCGAGCAACAAGTACTCCGCCGAGGACCCGCGCGTGGTGCTGATCAACTCGCTGGTCGCCAAGGGCGAGACCCCGTACGCGCTGCGGTTCGGCCAGACCTTCAACGACCCGCAGGGGCCGTGGCTGCGGCTGGCCCGTGAGGCGGTGTTCGGCGACGCCTCGAAGGTGCCGGCGCTCAACGCCGAGGTCACGAAGTCACTGCAGCAATGACGCTGACGGTCACCCGGTCCGGACGGCGGGGGGCGCACTCGACGCCGCCCGCCGGCTGGCGGAGCAGGAGGATCCAGGGCTGGCTGTACGCCGCGCCGACCGCCGTCATCGTGGGCGTGCTCTTCCTGACGCCGCTGATGCTGGTCGTCTGGATGTCGCTGAACCGCTGGCCGCTGCTCGGCCCGGCCGCCTTCAACGCCCCCGGCAACTACCTCAAGATCGGCGACAACCCGCTCTTCGTGGACGCGGTGCTCTTCACGCTGAAGTACACCGCCATCACCACCGTCCTGCTGTCGGCGGTGGCGCTCGGCCTGGCGCTGCTCGTCCAGGAGCGCAGGCCGGGCGTCGGCTTCTTCCGCACCGCGTTCTTCCTGCCGGGCGCGGTCGGCTTCGCCGCGGCGGCGCTGCTCTTCTACGGCATGCTCAACAACGACTTCGGCCCCGTCGACCCGCTGCTGCAGACGCTGGGGATCACCGACGAGCCGGTCAAGTGGATCGGCACGCCCAACATGGCGCTGTTCTCCACGATCGGGCTGGTGCTGTGGCGCTTCGCCGGGTTCAACATGCTGATCTTGCTGACCGGGCTGCAGTCGATCCCGGTCGAGGTGTACGAGGCCGCCAGGAGCGACGGCGCGAACCGGTGGCAGATCTTCACCAAGATCACCCTGCCGCTGCTGCGGCCGACGATCGCGCTGATGCTGATCCTCAGCGTCACCGGCTCGCTGCTGGCCTTCGACCAGTTCTTCATCTTCACCAACGGCGGCCCGGACAACAGCACGGTCTCCATGGTCATGGTCGTCTACCGCGACGCGTTCTTCCGCTTCGACCTCGGCGGCGCCGCCGCGCTGTCGGTCGTGCTGCTGGTGGGCCTGGTCGGACTGAACGCCCTGATGATGCGGAGGCTGCGATGAGGTACTACACCACGATCTCGGCTCTCGCCGTGCTGTTCCTGTTCCCGCTGTTGTGGAGCGGCTGGGCGTCGCTGGAGGAGCCCGGCAACTACCTGCGGATGGCGAGCTTCGGCGAGGGCGTCGGCACCTACGCCGGCAACAGCGTGCTGGTGTCGGGCATGACGGTGGGCGGCACCCTCGTCGTCTCCTCGCTCGGCGGCTACGGCTTCGCCAGGTTCGACTTCCCCGGCAAGAACCTGCTGTTCCTGGCCACGCTGGCGATCCTGATGGTGCCGTACGCGACCATCCTGATCCCGCTGTACGTGCTGCTCGGCTACCTCGGCCTGCAGAACTCCCTGGTCGGGCTGTCGCTGGTGTTCGTGATGTTCCAGCTGCCGTTCGCGCTGTTCATGATGCGCAACGCGTTCGAGGCGATCCCCCGCGAGCTGGAGGAGGCGGCGCTGGTCGACGGCTGCGGCACGTTCCGCGCGTTCTCCCGGATCCTGCTGCACGCCGTGCGGCCGGCGCTGGTGACCGTCGGCCTGTTCGCGTTCCTCGCCTCGTGGAACGACTTCTTCGCGCCGCTCATCCTGCTCAACGACGGCTCGTCGTTCACGCTGCCGGTGGCCGTGGTCAGCATGACCCAGCACACCTTCGGCGCGATCGACTACGGCATGCTCCAGGCCGGCGTCATGGTCATGGCCCTGCCCTGTCTCATCCTGTTCGTCATCTTGCAGCGCCACTACGTGCGCGGATTCATGTCGGGAGCTCTGCGTGGCTAACCCTGTCCTGCCCTCTTCGGGCGTGCTGTCCCCCCTCGGTCTCGACGCCGTACGGCTGGCCCCGGGCTTCTGGGGCGACCGCGTGACGCTCAACCGGGACGTCACCATCGCCCACTGCCGGGAGTGGATGGAACGCGAAGGCTGGATCGGCAACTTCCGGGGCCGGCGCCCGCGCAGGGGCCGCGAGTTCAGCGACTCCGAGATCTACAAGCTGCTGGAGGCGATGGCCTGGGCCGGCCACCCCGGCCTGGCGCCGCTGGCCGAGACCGTGGCCGGCGCCCAGGAGGGCGACGGCTACCTCAACACCCGCTGGGCCGGCAGCCGCTACTCCGATCTGGAGTGGGGCCACGAGCTCTACTGCTACGGCCACCTCATCCAGGCCGGCGTCGCCCGCCTGCGCAACCACGGCGAGGACCGGCTGACCGAGGTGGCCAGGCGGGCCGCCGACCACGTCTGCCGCCGCTTCATGGACACGACCGAGACCTGCGGGCACCCCGAGATCGAGATGGCGCTGGTCGAGCTCTACCGGGCGACCGGCACCGAACGCTACCTGGAGATGGCCCGCCGCCTCGTCGAACGCCGCGGCCTGCCCGCGCTGGGCGAGATCCACCTCGGCCGCGCCTACTTCCAGGACGACGTCCCCGTACGGCAGGCGCAGGTGTTTCGCGGGCACGCCGTGCGCGCGCTCTACCTGGCGAGCGGCGCGGTGGACGTGGCGGTCGAGACCGGCGACGAAGGACTGCTGAAGGCGATCGAGGCGCAGTGGGAGCGGACCGTCGCCCGGCGCACCCACCTGACCGGCGGGATGGGCTCGCGGCATGCCGACGAGTCGTTCGGCGAGGACTACGAGCTGCCGCCGGACCGGGCCTACTCCGAGACGTGCGCCGGCATCGCGTCGATCATGCTGGCGCACCGGCTGCTGCTCGCCACCGGCGACCCGCGCTACGCCGACGTGGCCGAGCGGACGCTGTACAACGTGCTGGCCACGGCGGTGGCGCTGGACGGCAGGTCGTTCTTCTACGCCAACCCGCTGCGCGTCCGGGTGCCCGCCGAGCCGCTCGACGGGGTGAACCACGCGGCGGAGGGCGGGCTGCGCTCACCCTGGTTCGACGTGTCGTGCTGCCCGAACAACATCGCCCGCACGCTGGCCTCGTTCGCCGCCTACGTGGCGACGGCCGATCCGGGCGGGATCCAGATCCACCACTTCACGCCCGGCGAGATCCGGCACGGCTCGCTGGCGCTGCGGGTGGAGACCGGCTACCCGTGGTCGGGCGAGGTGGTCGTACGGGTGCTGTCGGGGGCGAGCGGGCGCGTGTCGCTCCGCGTGCCCGCCTGGGCGACCGGCGCCACCCTGTCGCACCACTCCCCGGGTTCCCCGGACGGCTCTCCTGCCGGCTCTTCGGGGGGTTTCCCGGGCGGTATCCCGGACGGCTCCCCGGGCGGTTTCCCGGGCGGTTTCCCGGACGGCTCCCCGGGCGGCTCCGAGGTCCGGGTGGTGGCGCCCGGGTACGCGGTCGTGGAGGGCGAGTGGCGGGCGGGCGACGTGATCCGGCTGGTGCTGCCCATGGCGCCCCGCTGGACGTTCCCGGACCGGCGCGTCGACGCCCTGCGCGGGAGCGTCGCCGTGGAGCGGGGGCCGCTCGTCTACTGCGCGGAGTCGGTAGACGACGAGCCTCCCCTCGCCGACGTGGCCGCCCTCGTCACCGTCCCCCCGGCCGCCCTCGTCACCGTCCCCCCGGCCGTCCCCCCAGTCGTTACCCCGGGCGTTACCTCGGGCGTTACCCCGGCCGTTACCCCGGCCGTCACCCCGGGCGTCACCCCAGTCGTTACCCCGGGCGACACCCCGGGCGTTACCCCGGTCGGCACTCCGGACGGCACCCTAGCCGTCACCCCGGGCGGCCACGTGCCCTTCCAGGGCGCGGCGCACGAGGTGGCGCACGAGGTGGAGATCGCCGCCGTGCTGGGCGCGCCGGACGCGGACGGCTGGCCGTACCGGACGGAGCCGGATCCCGCGAGCGGCGCGGACACCACGCTGCGGCTCGTGCCCTACCACCGGTGGGGCAACCGCGGGCCCGCCACCATGCGCGTCTGGCTGCCCGTGGCGGACTGACAGCGGCGGCCAGGCCGGAAAGCCTGGCCGCCGTCGCGAACCGATGCGCAGGACCCCCGTGTCGTACGCGTCATTCGCAGTTGACCACGGTGTCGTTGCCGGGACCGCCGTTGCAGTCATCGGTGTTGGCCCCGCCGTTGAGCTCGTCGTTGCCCGAGCCCCCGTTCAGCTCGTCGTTGCCCGCCTTGCCGGCCAGCTCGTCCACGCCGGCGCCGCCGTTGAGCTCGTCGTTGCCCGCGCCGCCGTTGAGCTCGTCGTCGCCGGTGGCGCCGTTGAGCTCGTCGTCGCCGTTGCCGCCGCGCAGGTCGTCGTTACCGCCGTTGCCGTTCATCGTGTCGTTGCCGTCGCCGCCGCGGATGATGTCGTCGGCCGCTCCACCGGACAGCACGTCGTCGCCGCCCAGGCCGCGCAGATCGTCCTCGCCGTTGCCGCCGCCGATGTCGTCGGCCTGGGGACCGCCGAACAGCGCGTCCTCGCCGTCGCCACCACGCAGGGTCGACGGCCGGGTGACGTTCACGTGCACGGTGTCGTCGCCGTTCAGGGTGGTCACGCGGACCCGCGTGATGGCCCCGGCGGGCGCGGACGCGTTGTCGCCGACGGCCGTGCATCCGGTGCCGGCCACGACCTCGCCGCCCTGGTCCTCGACCACGATGGTGAGGTTGGCGGGGCCGAACCTGACGGTGACGTCGTTGTCGACGCCGGGCTCCGCCGTGTACCTGAGCTCGGTGCCGCTGCGGGTGCAGGTGCCGGCGTCGGCGAACGCGGTGGTGGCCATCGCGGGCAGGGCCTGCGCACCGGTCAGGGTGACGGCCGCCACCGCGACCAGGGCGCGGCCCAGAAGCCTTCCCTTCATGGTTGTCCTCCTGTCAACGCTCACCCGCTGGGGAGAAGCGTTCCTCGGGATGTGCTCCAACCATTCGGACGGTAGGTGCGCGCTCCGCGCGGCAACACAGGAGCCGGGCAGGGGTTATCCCTAGTGCCCCGGGCCGACACCGGCTCCACCGGGACGGCTGATGCCGTCCTGCCCGGTTTCCCGGAGGGCGTTTGGCGTCTCCCGCAACTCTGTCGCGAATGCCCACGAGATCACCCACTCGTCACACCGATCGGACGCACGAGCCGATCCCTCTCACCCGCCGCCCGTCTGGGGCCGGCGTGCGGATCGGTGCGCGTTAGATGCCGAAGCTAGAGCGCGGCCCACGACGGACGCCTCAACGGGCCCTGGCCCGGTTGGCCGATCCCGTCTCCATGCGGGCGAGCGCCCGCTGAGCGCGGGCCAGCCGCCTGCGGTCGGCCCGCTCATGGCGCGGGTTGACGATCTTCTCCCCGGTCGACAACGTGACCAGAGCGGTGATGCCCGCATCCACCCCAACGCGGGCGTCCACCGGGGGCAGTGGGAGATCTTCTCCTCGACCAGGATGGACACGAACCAGCGTCCGGCCGCGTCCTTGCTCACGGTCACCGTGGACGGCTGCGCGCCTTCGGGCAGGGGCCGCGACCACACGATGTCCAGCGGCAGGTTCATCTTCGCCAGCGTCAACCGGCCGTCGCGCCAGCGGAACGCCGAACGGGTGTACTCGGCGCTCAGGCGCGACTTCTTACGGGACTTGAACACCGGGTACTTGGCCCGCTTGGCGAAGAAGCAGGCGAACGCCACCTGGAGGTGGCGCAACGCCTGCTGCAGCGGGACGCACGACACCTCGCCCAGAAACCTCAGCTCCTCGGTGCGCTTCCACCGTGTCAGCGCCGCCGACGACTCCGCGTAGGAGACGCCGCGGCCCTCCAGCCGGTAGGCGCGGGGCGCTCTTGCAGCGCCTTGTTGTAGACCAGACGGACGCAGCCGAACGTCCGGGCAAGCTCCACTGCCTGCTCGAGAGTCGGGTAGAAGCGGTACCTGTAGGCCCCCTTCACGCTCTGCGCCACGCCGCACACCGTACGGCAAGATCAGCCAAATATCGAATGAGTGTTCGACTTTGCCGGATTGTTCCGGCTTTCGCCCCTGCCCTGAAGGACGGGGTCTCCAGCCTCAAGGAGATTCGATGACGGAAATCGCCGCAACCCCGGAAGCACCGACGCCCGTCCGCACCATCCGCGGATGTGACCGGCATGGTCATCTCGACGCTCATTCGCCGCGTGAGCAGGAATTCAGGGTTTTCCCCTGGCCGCTTCCCGGGGCGCCTCTCCGTCGCGTCCGCCTACAGTCCGGAAGGCGATGCGCAGGGCGGCGCGAAGGGGCGAATGCCGACCGACCGCGTCAGCGCGTTCACCATCAGGACATTTCGCGCTCATTCCGCGAGATGCCGCCGCCCGGCTTTGGCTCCGCCCGGGAGTAGCAGGAGCCTCCTGATACGCGAAACCGCCTCTCACCTGTGATGTCTCGCAGGTGAGAGGCGGCCTGATCTTGTGGAGCTATGGGGATTCGAACCCCAGACCTCCTCCATGCCATGGAGGCGCGCTACCAACTGCGCCATAGCCCCTTGATCCGTCGCCAAGTGTATCGGAATCCCATCGTCCCCGTGTCACACATGCCCGCCCGTGATACGTCTTAGATGCCATGTCGACCTTCGAGGACCACCGGAGCCTGCTGACCGGGGTCGCCTACCGTGTTCTGGGCACCATGGCCGACGCCGAGGACGTCGTGCAGGAGGCGTGGCTCCGCTGGTCGGACGTGGATCAGGCGTCGGTCTCGGAGCCCAGGGCGTACCTGGTGCGGATCACGTCGAGGCTGGCGATCGACCGGCTGCGCTGGGCGAGGTCGCGGCGCGAGTCGTACGTGGGGCCGTGGCTCCCCGAGCCCGTCAGCACCGCGCCCGACGCGGCCGACCACGTGGAGCTGGCCGACTCGGTGGAGCTGGCGTTGCTCGTGGTGCTGGAGACGCTGTCGCCGCTGGAGCGGGCGGTGTTCGTCCTGCGGGAGGCGTTCGACCTGCCGTACGCGGAGATCGCGAAGGTGATCGGCCGGGCCGAGCCGGCCACCCGCCAGCTGGCCAGGCGGGCTCGTGAGCACGTCCAGCGGAAGCAGCCGCGTTCCGAGGTCGACCGGGACGAGCGCCGGCGTGTCACGGAGCGGTTCCTGAGCGCCTCACTGGACGGCGACCTCGACGGCCTGATCTCGCTGCTGTCCAGCGACGTGACGCTGGTCAGCGACGGCGGCGGGAAGGCGAGGTCGCCGCTGCGCGTGCTCACCGGCGCCGAGAGCGTCATGCGCTTCCTCGTCTCGGTGTCCACTCCGGAGGGCATCGCCAGGTTCATGGCGTCGATCGGCGTGACGGACTTCGAGGACCTCCGGTACGGCCTCGCCGACGTGAACGGCGCGCCCGCGGCGGTCATGACCGTCGCGGGGCGGGTCGTCACGATCATCTCGTTGCTGATCTCGGACGGGAAGATCGACACCGTCTACCTCATCGCGAACCCGGACAAGATGTCCCACGTCGAACTCCCCTGACCGCCTGCCTCAGGCCGCTCCGCGCACCGGCATCCCCGCTTCGCGGATCAGGGCGGGCAGGTCGACGCCCGTGGCGCGCAGGATGCGGGCGGCGCCGTTCGCGTGGTCGGCGAGCAGCCCGTGCAGCAGGCGCTCGCCGGTCACCGGGCCGGGCCGCCAGCAGGCCACCTCGACGACCTTCCTGACGTGCGCGGCCAGCGGGATCACACCGAGCGGCCCGTACAGGGCGACTCGGAGGGGGTTGAGCCGCGAGCGGGTCAGGCGCCATCGGGCGGGGTCGTCGGTGCCGTGCCGGGTGCGGCGGCGCACCTCGTCGAGGTCGATGCCGAGCGTGGCGAGCAGGGCGTGCGCGTCGCCGAGGCGCACGTGGGCGCGCAGTGCGGCGGGGGTCGCGGTGAAGGCGGCGAGCTCGAACGGGCGGGTCTCGGCCAAGGCGAGCAGCAGCGGGCCGGCGGTGAGCGTGGGATGGCCCGCGTCGAGGGCGAGCGTGCCCGCTCTGATCGTGGTCCGGCGGGTGGGCTCGGTGAACCTGTCGAACATGTGTTACCTCCCGATCCTGCGGGCGTGCTTGCGATGGGCGGACTGCCGCCTGACCCCGAGCGCGTCGGCGACCTGCTCCCAGGACCAGCCCTGGGCGCGGGCGTTGGACACGTGGGTGGCCTCGAGTTGCTCCAGCAGCGCTCTGAGCGCGGCGACCGCCGCCAGGCCCACGGCCGGGTCGTGGTCACCGGCCGCCCGAGCCAGCTCCGTGGCGTTCATGGCGTCAGCATATGCTGACAAGCAGGTGCTTGTCAGCATATGCTGACAATCCTTCAGGGGGCCGGTCCGCCGGCGGGGTGAGCAGCGGGAGGGCGGCGGCGAGCCGCTCGACCTCGCCGGGCTCAGGCGGGAGGCGTCGCGGTGGTGCGCATGGTCAGGGCCGCGTCGTCCAGCGAGAGGGAGACCGTGACGGCGCCCAGCTCGGAGGTGCGCGGCAGGTGGGTGCCACCGCACGGGATCGACACCGCCCCCTCGGGCAGCGAGCAGTGCCAGGTGCGGCGCGCGGTGAGCTCGGGCCCCGGCACGTCGAGCCGGACCGGCGCGTCGGCCGCCACCCACGCCTTGAGCCGGTCGTTCGCCTCGCCGGCGACCTCGTCGAGGTCGAGGCCGTCGGCCGAGAAGCCCTTCTTGCGCAACGACTTGCCAAGCCGGTAGACGTCCACGCTGCCGTTGGGCGAGATCCGCGAGGAGGTGATCGCCGCCTGGTCGAAGTCGGGATGGCCGAGCCCGTCGAGCGCCGTCTCCTTGCGCCAGTGACCGGCGAGGGCGGAGTTGAGGGCGAGGGCCGCCAGGTGGCACGCGGTGTGGCCGGTCGACAGGGCGGTCCGGTGGCCCGCGTCCACCTCCAGCTCGACGGCCGCGCCGACGGGCAGCGGGGTGTCGGTCACGTGCACGACCAGCCACTGCCAGCCCTCGGCGCCCCGTCGCACGGGGATCTCCTCGCCCAGGTGGAAGCCGTCGGCCGACCAGGCCCCCGTGACGCAGTCGACGACCGGCAGCCCGCCGATCGTGCCGCGGTCGGCGGGCTGGTCGGGCCAGGTGTGGTCGAGTGGATGGAACGGGGTCTCGGCGACGACGAGGCCGTGCCGGTCTCCCGCCGGCACGGCCAAGACGATCTCCGAACGCCCGCTGACCCGGCCGTCCGGGAAGGTGACGATGGTCGAGTTCATCCCGCCATTCTTCACGAGCGCCGGAGGGAACACCTCATGCCCATCGCTTCGGGGGTGGGGTGCTCACAGGACGGGACGCGGTCCCTGCGGCGGGTCGTCGCGGGTGGGGATCGGTCCGGGGGGCGGGAGCGTGGAGCCGGAACCCGGCGGGTGGTCGGCGCCGCCTCCGACCGTGCCGGGGGGCACGGGCCGGTCGCCGGCGTCGTAGCCGGAGCCCTGCTGGTGCGGGCCGGGCACGTCTCCGCGCCACGCGCCGGTCTCGCCGCCGCGCGACTCGATGAACGACTTGAACCGTTCCATGTCGTTCCTGATCCGGAGGCGGACGACCTGCAGCCAGTCGCCGACGGTCTCGACGAAGCCCTCCGGGTCGTACTCCATCTGGAGCGTGACCCTGGTGGTGTCGCCGTCGAGCCGGTGGAACGTCACCACCCCGGCCTGCCTGGGCTTGTCGATCGACTGCCAGGCGATGCGCTCGTCGGGGTGCTGCTCCGTGATCTCCGCGTCGAACTCGCGCTTCACACCGGCGATCTCACTGATCCAGTGCGTGCGCGTGTCGGTGATCTGCTTGACGGACTCGACTCCCTCCATGAACTCGGGGAAGCTCTCGAACTGGGTCCACTGGTTGTAGGCGACCCGGACGGGAACGTTGACGTCTACTGCGTGTTCGATCGTGCTCATGGGAGCCGCCCCTGCCCCCGCGCCCGCGCCGCTAACGTCGGCGCATCAGCCAGTAGAGGCCCACGAGGGGCAGCACCAGGGGGATGAACAGGTAACCCTTGCCGTAGACCGACCAGACGGTGGCCTCGGGAAAAGCCGCCGGATCGAGCACGCTGGCGGTGCCGATGACGAGCACGCCCGCCAGCTCGACGCCCAGCGCGGCCAGCGCGAGCCCGCGGGCGCCGCGCACCAGGGCGACGGTGAGCAACAGGTAGACCAGCGCGGCGAACGCGGACAGCGAGTAGGCCAGCGGCGCCTCGTCGAACCTGGTGAGGATCTGCACGGTGGCCCGCGCCCCGGCCGCCAGGGCGAACAGCCCGTAGAGGGCGATCAGCGCGCGGCCGGGCCCGGTGCCGAGCGAGGTGGGGGTCACGCCGTGCCCTGCCAGACCTGCAGCAGCCGCCCGGTCATGACCGCGATCGCGAACCCGGCCACGACGAGGATCCCCGGCCCCCAGCGGCTCCGCTCGGCCAGCGCCAGGAACACCCCGGCCGGCGGGATGACGATTTGGCCGGCGAGGTAGCCGTACAGCGTGCCCTTGGGGACGGCCGCGCCCTGGCCGCCCGCGACGGCCGCGATCACGATGCCCGCCTGGACCAGCACGGCCACCTCGAGCACGGCGAAGCCGATGAGCAGGACCATGCCCATGGGCCGGTTTCGGATCGCCACGATCAGGCTCGACAGCGCGAGCAGCAGCGACCCGGCGATGACGATCGTGGCGACGGTGGTGTTCATCGGGAGAAAGGTTATCGCCCGGGCAGGTCGCCCCGGATTCCGTCCGGCACCCGGGTGAGGCCGCGCCCGACGTCGCGCTCACAGGGGCTCATAGGATCGAAGGTGTGGAGAGGATCCTCGTCAGCGCGTGCCTGATGGGCCGGCGGGTGCGCTACGACGGCGGCGCCAAGACCAGCTCCGACGCCGTGCTGGCCGCCTGGCGGCGCGAGGGCCGGTTGGTGCCGTTCTGCCCCGAGGTGGAGGGCGGGCTGGCGGTGCCGCGGCCCGCCGCGGAGATCGAGGGCGGTCTCGGGGGCGCCGCGGTGCTCTCGGGCGACGCCCGCGTGCTGGCCGCCGACGGCTCCGACGTCACGGCGGAGTTCCTGGCGGGCGCGCGGGCCGCGCTCGACGCCGCCCGGACGCGAGGGGTGCGGCTCGCGGTGCTGAAGGAGGGCAGCCCGTCGTGCGGCGCGCTGGCCGTCTATGACGGCACGTTCAGCGGGCGTCGCACCCCGGGCCAGGGCGTCACCACGGCGCTGCTGGAGCGGAGCGGCATCCGGGTGTTCACCGAGGATCAGCTCGACGAGGCCGCCGCCTGCCTGCGCGCCCTCGAGACGTAGCCGATGACCTCCAGGCCGAGATCGAGTCGGCCATCGGCGACGGCTCGGCCTTCGGGCGTCTCCCGGGCCGGGCTCACGCCGTCTCGCCAAGGCCCGAAACACGTGCCGGGGACTCGCCCACGCCGCCGGTGGTGGACAGGACCCGTCTCACCAGGCGGATCACCTCGTCGATGGTCACCTGCGCGTCCTCGTCCGACCCGCAGGCGGCCACCTCCCGCCCGGCCTCGCCCATCATGGTCGTCAGCAGGACGACCAGCACCTGGCTGCGCCGCGAGTCGTCGAGGCCGAGCAGCCGCCTGTTGCCGCCGATCCAGTCCCAGCCGCGCTGCCTGCGCAGCCCGGCGAACTCGGCCGGCCCGTCGTTCTCCAGGAACAACCTGGCCACCGAGCGCTGCTCCCACGACCCTTCGAGGTAGGCGCGGGCGCCCGCCAGGAAGCGCTCCTGGGTGCCCTCGCTCGCCCGGGTCGCTCTGGACGTGCGCTCCTCCTGGCCGCGCATGAACTGCTCCCACAGGGCGAGGAAGAGGCCCGGCTTGCCACCGAAGTGGTGGTAAAGGCTGCCGACGCTGATGCCCGACGCCTCGACGATGTCGGCCACCGTGGCCTCGCCGTACCCCTTGGCCAGGAAGACCTCGCGGGCGGCGCGCAGCAGCGCGTCACGGGTGCTGCTGGAGCGTCCCCAGCGGCGGTTCTTCACGCTTTCGCTGCGGATCTGGGAGACCGGCGCATGACCGCATTATGACGGCCGGTACGCGGATCTCCCGCGCCGCATGGGGAAAATCACGACGACCGGATCGCCGGACGTGCTGACATCACCACCGGACCGATCCTCACGTCACTGCTGGGTGATCTTGACGTCGTCGACGCCGGCCTCGACCAGGCTGGCGCCCGAGGCGTCGGCGGCCTCGATCACGATGCGGACGCTCTGCCCGGCGAAGCCGGAGAGGTCCGCGGTGGCCGTGCTCCATGCCCCGTCCCGGTCGGCGGCCGCGCCGGACTGGGTGAACACCGTGGCGCTGGAGGAGGCTCCCACGATCCGGACGCGGAAGAAGTCCGCGCTGGAGGAGTTGCTGCCGTGGGCCAGGTACCACGACAGGGAGACCTTCAGCACGCCGCCGGCCGGCAGCGTGATCGCCGGTGACCGGATCGACGAGACGCCGCCGTCGAGGTCGTTCGCGCCGGCGCTCGATCCGGCCGTCCGCCCGGTGACCAGGTCGTTCGTCCCGCTCACCGTGGTGCCGAGCTGCTTGGCGCCGCTGGAGGTGGTCGCCTCGGGGTCGCCGCGCTCCCACAGGCCCGTGGTGGCGGTGTCGGTGCCGTCGGGGTTGGTGACCCAGCCGGTGCTCGTCTCGAACGTGTCCGACCACACCGTCGCCGGCGGTACGGCGGTGCCGAGCGTCCACACCGAATGGGCGATGGCGTCGGCGTTGCGGTCCAGCGCCGTGTCGTTGATGTTGGCCGTCGTGTCGCAGGAGCGGTGGTAGCAGGGGTCGAACGCCTGCCCCGCCGTGCCTCCCCAGAGCTGCGCCTGGGCGCTGGACTTGATCCCCTCGGCGCCGGTGAACGTGCCGCCGGCGGCGATGCCGACCGCGATGAACGGTCCGTAGTCGGAGCGGCCGTCGAAGTCGGTGCCGCGGGTGGCCACGCCGATGGAGCCGAAGTAGGACTGCAGCGTCTGCTCCAGCTCGGCCGAGCCGGCCGGACCGGGACCCGCGCCGACGCCGTCGGAGTTGTCGCCGTCGTACAGGAAGTAACCGGCGTTCGGCGAGCCGACCATGTCGAAGTTCAGGTACGCCTTGATCTTCGACCGTTCGGCGGCGGGCAGGTTGTTGACGTAGAACTGCGAGCCGCGCAGCCCCAGCTCCTCGGCCCCCCACCAGGCGAACCTCAGGTGCTTGGACGGCTGCAGCGCCTGACGCGAGACCTCCAGCGCGACCTCCAGGATCGAGGCCGAGCCGGACCCGTTGTCGTTGATGCCGGGCCCGGCCGTCACGCTGTCGAGGTGGGCGCCGGTCATGAGGATGTCGTTCGGGTCGCCGCCGGGCCAGTCGGCGATGACGTTGTAGCCGGTGGCGCCGTTGTAGGTGAAGGACTGCAGCGTGGTGGTGAACCCGGCGGCGTCGAGCCGTCCTTTGACGTAGTTGGCCGAGGCCAGGTAGCCGGGGCGGCCGTGGGCCCGGTTGCCGCCGTTGGCGGTGGCGATCGTCTGGAGCTGGGTGAGGTGGGCCTTGACGTTCGCCAGCGGGATGTCGGGCGGCGCCACCGCCGTGGACGCCGCCGTGGACGCCGCCGTGGACACGGCCGGGGACGCCGCCGCCGGCGCGGTCAGCGCCAGTGGGACGAGCAGGACGAATGCGCCTAACGTAGTGAGGAGCAGCTTCATGGCTTCCTCCGCTGGGGGGTGGGACAGAGGAGTGCTCGCCAAGGGGGCGGCCGGGGTGCGCCGCTCCGTCCTGGCCTATCTGCGCGCCGCCCGAACGTAACGAGCCACGCTCATCTTGAAAAGGCCCATAAATCCCGACATCTCCGGCTTTACGCATGGCGCGGAGTGCCGAACCGGCGGAATCAGGGCAGGCCACGACGCTGTTGACATAGCCACGAGCCGGCGCGGTTGCCGGGCTCGGAGCGTCGTCAGTCAGCGCGCTTCCGGGCGGGCGGCTCCGTGATCACTCCCCGTATGATCGGACATCGGAGGTTCGAGAATGTTGCGGGCGTTCTTCAGGACCGAGGCGGGAAGCACCAGCGTCCTGCTGGGCGCGACCCTGCTGGCTCTGCTGTGGGCCAACTCGCCCTGGGGCGACACCTACGACGCCTTCTGGCACACCCAGATGGGCCTGTCGTTCGGCACCGCCGACTTCTCGTTGGACCTGCGCCACTGGGTCAACGACGGCCTCATGGTGATCTTCTTCTTCCTCATCGGCCTGGAGATCTCCTACGAGGTGCGGGTGGGGCAGCTCAGGGACCGGCGGTTGATCGCCGTCCCGGCCGTCGCCGCGCTCGGCGGGATCCTGCTGCCCGCCGGGGTCTATCTCGCCCTGAACGCCGGCGGCCCCGGCGCGGGCGGGTGGGGCATCCCGATCGCCACCGACACGGCCTTCGTGCTGGGGCTGCTCGCCATCGTGGGGGCCAGGTGCCCCGATCCGCTGCGGGCGTTCCTGCTCACGCTGGCGATCGTGGACGACGTGCTCGCGATCATCGTCATCGCCCTCTTCTACACCGAGAGCCTGTCCGTCGTCGCGCTGCTCATGGCCGCGGCGCTGCTGGCGGCGATCCTGACGTTGCGGTGGCTGAAGATCTGGCGGGCGCCCGCGTACATCGTGCTGGGGTTCGGGCTGTGGCTGGCGACGCTGGAGAGCGGCGTGCATCCCACGCTGGTCGGCATCGCGCTGGGCGTGCTGGTCTTCGTGTACGCGCCGAGCGAGTACAAACTGCTGGCCGCGGGTGAGGCGGTGCACGAGTTCACCAACGACCCCAACCCCCGTGCGGCGCGGGAGGTGACGCGGCGGGTGCAGAGGGCCGTCTCGGTCAACGAACGGCTGCAACTACGGCTCCACCCGTGGAGCGCCTACGTGATCGTGCCGATCTTCGCGCTGGCCAACGCCGGGGTGCGGCTCGACACCGAGACGCTGCGCCAGGCCGCGACCTCGCCCATCGCGATCGGTGTGGCCCTCGGGCTGGTGTTCGGCAAGTTCGCCGGCATCGTGCTCGGCACCTGGCTGCCGCTGCGGCTCAACTGGGGCGTGCTGCCGGGCAACCTGGTGTGGGGGCAGTTGTTCGGCGGCGCGGCGGTGTCGGGCATCGGCTTCACCGTGTCGCTGTTCATCGTCGACCTGGCCTTCGATGACACCGCGCTGCACAACCAGGCCAAGATCGGCATCCTGGCCGGGTCCCTGATGTCGGCGCTGGCCGGCTGGATCATCTTCCGGCTGGCCTGGAACAGGGGCGGGGTGTGCGCGCCGCCCGACGTCGAGCCGGAGGAGGAGCCGCCCGTTCGGCTGACCGTCCCCGTGGGCCCCGGCGACCACGTGCGCGGGCCGGTCAAGGCGAAGGTGACGATCGTCGAGTACGGCGACTTCGAGTGCCCCTACTGCGGCCGGCTGCACCCGATCCTGCGCGAGCTGCTCGACGGGCACCGGGACGTGCGGGTCGTGTTCCGGCATTTCCCGCTGCGCGCCATCCACCCGAGGGCCTTCCCCGCGGCGCTGGTCGCCGAGGCTGCCGCCGAGCAGGGAAAGTTCTGGGAGATGCACGACATCCTCTTCGACAACCAGCGCTTCCTGACCGACGCCGACCTGGCGCGCTACGCCGGCCGGCTCGGCGTGGACCCCTGGCCCGACCCCGCGCGGCAGACCGCCCGGATCGCCGGGGACGAGGCGTCGGGCCACGCGAGCGGGGCACGGGGCACGCCCACGATCTTCGTCAACGGGGTCCGCTACCAGGGCAAGCTGGACCTCGGGTCGATCTCCCGGGCCGTCGAGGAGGCCCGCAACCAGCCCGGCGTCGCCGCGACCGAGTCCGATTCCGGGAGTTGACCGAACTTCCGGCTGGACGGGGCGTACCGTACGGGTGCGGACAATCCCGTATGACCTCGGCCCGTGTTCGAGGATCCATCAGATCTGGCGAGGTGCCGGGTTTACCCGTGTCAGGGGAATCGCTTGCCTGATACGGTCCTTGTGTTCGAATCGGGCAGGGCTTGTCCGTCGCCTCCCTCAGCCGAGGAAGCGAGAAGCCGCGCCCTTCAGGGAGCGGAGGAGTCACGACCGCAGAGCGTCCCGGCCCCCAGGAGCCCGATCCCAACCGGACCGTCAGGCACCGCTGGCCGCACCCCGCCCCGCCCGGGCAGCAGCCACCGGGCACGCAGCGCCTGCCCTACACCCCCGACATGCTGCCCGACGTTCCCCAGTACGAAGCCAGGCCCGCCAGATCCGGCTGGTGGTGGGCGATCGTGGTGGGCGGCATCGCGGTGCTCGTGGCGGCGCTGGCCGTGGCCGCGATCCTGTGGATGCGGGCCCAGACCGGCGCCCAGGCGCCGGCCGAGCCGGTGGGAACGGCCGCGGGGCCGCCGCGCGTCACCGACACGCGCTCCCAGGTCTCCTACCTCCTCCCCCCGGGCTGGGCGAAGGCCGACGACCCTTCGTTCACCTCGGGCATCACGCGCGGCGGCGCGACCGTGGTCGCCTTCCGGGAGGAGGGACCCACGCTGAGCGCCGAGCAGTTGCAGGCCAGGGCCGGATCCGTCGCGCTGGACACGGCGCGGCGGCTGCTGCCCGCCGTGGACAGCAGGGAGGACGTGCGCACGCGGATGCTGGAGCTCGGCGGCCTGCCCGCGGCGACGGCGTCGTTCCGCGTGGTGTTCGCCGGCGCCGGCCAGGACCCCGCCTACGTCCGCGTGGTGGCCGTGCAGGCCGGCGGCGCGATCTCCTACGTCTACGGCAGCACGGTGCCCGACGGCGAGGCGGCCCGCCAGGCACTCGACGCGATCCTGGACAGCGTCACGCCCGCGCGAACTCCATGATCCAGTTCGTCTCCCAGGTCTGCTCGCCGTCCACCGAGAAGGCCTGCTCCCACCGGCAGGCGTCCTTGCCGAGGACGGTCCAGACGAAGCGGCAGCGCACCGGCTTCCCGTCGTCGGTGTCGTCGGCGTAGAACTCACCCCGATCCCCGTCGAAGCGGCCGACCATGGGCGGCAGGCCGAGCACCCCAGTGACGCTGCTCGCCCAGTAGATCGACCACTCCTCGGTGGCCGGGTTGTAGATCCGGAGCGTCAGCCCGGAGTAGCCCTTGGTCGGGAAGACGATCTCGTCGAAGTTGGCGGCGCCGTCGAAGGCGCGGGTGATGACGGACCGGCCGGGGAACTCGTCCCACTCGTCGCAGCCGGCGAGCCGCTCGACGAGCCGGCGGTTGACCACGTTCCAGGTACCGATGAGGAAGTCGAAGTCGTTCATGAGCAAGACCGTAGGCCAGGGTCACTGACAGGTAATGTCAGTGAATATGCGCGCATCTCGCCTCGTTTCGATCTTGCTGCTCCTGCAGACGCGCGGCCGCATGACCGCCCAGGCCCTCGCCGAGCGGCTCGAGGTCTCGGTCCGGACGATCTACCGCGACGTCGAGTCGCTGCACGCCGCCGGCATCCCCCTGTACGGCGACGCGGGCCCGAAGGGCGGCTACCAGCTGCTCGACGGCTATCGCACCAGGCTGACCGGGCTGACCCCCGACGAGGCCGAGTCGCTGTTCCTCGCCGGGCTGCCGGGACCCGCCGCCGAGCTGGGACTGGGGGCGGTGGTGACGGCCGCGCAGCTCAAGCTGATGGCCGCGCTGCCCGTGGAGCTGCGCGACCGGGCCGACCGGATCCAGCAGCGCTTCCACCTCGACGCCCCCACCTGGTATCGGGACCTGGAGCCGGTCACGCACCTGCCCGCCGTGGCCGACGCCGTGTGGAACGAGCGCCCGCTCCAGGTCAGATACCGCCGATGGAAGGCGCCCCAGGAGGTGGACCGGAGGCTGGAGCCGTACGGGCTGGTCGTCAAGGCGGGCCGATGGTATCTGGTGGCGCGTTCCGGTGAACAGGTGCGCACCTACCGGGTCTCGCAGATCCTCCGCCTGCGGCCGCTGCCCGAACGGTTCGCCCGGCCCGCGGACTTCGACCTGGCGGCCTACTGGCAGACCTACCTGGCGGAGTTCGAGGCCCGGCTGCGCAGGGGCGAGGCGGTGGTGCGGCTGTCGCCGGACGGGCTGCGGCTCCTGGCGAACCTGATGACCCCCGGCGTGGTGGCGGCGGCGAAGGCCAGCGCCGAACCGGCCGACGAGGAGGGCTGGACGCGGGCGACGGTGCCGATCGAGTCGATCGACCACGCGGTGGGCGAGTTCCTCAGGCTGGGCGCCGACGTCGAGGTGATCTCCCCGCCCGAGCTGCGCCGGCAGGTGCTCGCCACCGCCGAGCGGCTGGTCCTGCTCTATCGCGGCGAACAGGACGACTGAGCCGAGCCGGACGATCAAGGTGATCAAGCGGCCTGCAAGCCCTCCCGTACAGACTCCCGCGGAAGATCCATGACCGTTTCGGGGGACTCGAACAGTGCTAACGCTCACGATGACCGGGGTCCTCGCCGTCACGGGGGTCCTGCCGCCCCTGGCCGCCGAACCCCACTACACCCTCCCCAGAACGGCGGTGACCGCCACGGTCAACGCCGACGGCACGGTCAGCGTGGTGCAGGAGCACACATTCACGTTCACCGCCGAGAGCCACGGCGCCTACGTGGACATCCCGCGGGCCGCCCACGTGACCGTCGGCGACGTCACCGTCAGCGAGGACGCCCTGCCGTACCGGCGTGGTGGCGTGGCCGAGCCGGGCGCCGACGGCCCGGACGGCGGCTACACCGAGCAGCCCTGCGCCCACTCGCACCGCGTGGTCTGGCACTTCACCGCCGCGCCGCGCACTACCCGGACGTTCCGGCTCGGCTACACGCTCCGGAACGCGATCATCGCCTACGACCGGCACGCGTTCCTGCACCTTCCCGTGTGGGGGCGCTACTGGCCGCGCGACCTCGACCGCCTGGAGGTCACCGTACGGCTGCCCCGCACGGAGCAGGCGGCCGGCGGGGTGCACGAGGCGTTCGGGCAGCCCGCGAGGCGGCTGACGACGAGCGTCGGCGAGGCCGGGCAGGTCACCACGGCCACCGCCCAGAGAGTGCCCCGTGGGCACGCGGCGGCCCTCGACCTGGTCTTCCCGCGCGAGCGGCTCGACCTGCCGCCGCTCGGCTCGCGGAACGTCCAGCGCAGGGACGGCGCGGACGGCGCGGCCGACCTGGCGACGCTCCGCTCGGGCGGCCGGCTCGTGACCGCCGCCGGAGGCGGGGCCTGCGCTCAGACCGGGAAGGAGGAGGCCGGCCCGGCCTGGTGGCGCTTCGGCGGCCTGGCGGCGGCCGCCACCGCCGTGATCATGATCCTCGGCCGGTTACCGCAGGCCGTCGGCCGCATCCGCCGGACCGGACTCCCCGACGAACACCACAACACGCACGATCGGGATGCCCTCCCGGATGAACGATGACCCCGTGAACGCTCCCGGACGTCCCCGCAGGACGGGTTTGGGCGCCTGTCCGTGCTCCACCCACCGCGAACGGCGGTGGGCGGCCCTCACCGCGTGAGCCCCGACCGCCGCATGACGTGGAACCGCCTGGTGATCTCGTAGCCGGCCGCGCCGTAGAGCCCGGCCGCGGGGCTGTCCTCCCCCGTCCACAGGAACCACGACGAGTGCAGCCCCTCGGCGCGCATCCTGGTCATGGTGAGGTGGAGCAGGATCTTGCCGAGCCCGGTGCCGCGTTCCCCGGGATCGACGCCGAACGGCCCGAACCTCTCGGGGATCCCGCGATAGGCGCCGTACACGGCGAATCCCACGATGCGATCATTTTTCGCGATAATCATCCGTCCGGGATCTCCGTGCCGCCTGATCGCCTCGCCCCAGTCCGGGTTGAAGCCGCCGGCCGCGAAGCGGATCAGCTCCGGCAACTCACCGTCCGACGGCGAGCGGAAGGCGTACCCCTCGCTCTCGCGCGCGGCCCGCAGCCGGTGCGCCTCGTCCGGCGTGGCATAGCCGACCAGGGTGCGGTCCATCGCCACCGGCGAGTGGAGCGTCTCGAACCCGGCCCGGCGCAGCAGCCCGAACCCGTCGGGGTAGAGCACCGGATCGGCGCCCGGCAGCACGTAGTTGGGCGTGTAGGAGGCGAAGTCGACCGTGGTCCTGCCCCGTTCGGCCAGGAAGCCGAGCGCCTCGCCGAGCAGCCGCCGGCCGAGCCCGCGCCCCCGATGCCCGGGAACGACGAAGAAGTAGGGGATCCAGCCGGTCTCCGGCTCCAGACCGGTGCCCGGCGCGAGCGGCGTCAGCCTGCGCACCGCGTAGGCGCAGCCGGCGACCGCGCCGTCCACGACGGCCACACGCAGGCCCTCGGGGTCGAAGTTGGGGTCGAGGAGCACGCAGTCGCGAAACCACCCGGAGGTCGTGGGATCGGCCGGCATGCTGCGGTTCCACGCCTCGACCAGGCAGTCCTCATCCCCCGCCCGGAACCCGCGAACAGTGACCATCGGCATCCCTCCCGCGACGCATCCGGGCCCGCCGCCGGGGCCACGGCCGATCCGGCTCGGGACCCTACCAGGGCCGTCGGCGGGCGCGTAAAGGGCGTGGATCGGGAATTTCATCTTTCCAACTACGTGTTGCTATCTTGCCAACGGTGCGTCGGCAAGCGGCGGCGCATGTCCGCCGTCCCCATGAAGGAGTGCCATGTTCCTGGCCTGGCGCGAGCTGGTCTTCGCCCGCGCACGTTTCGGCCTGATGGGCGGAGTCGTCGCCCTCATCGCGATCCTCGTCGTCCTGTTGTCCGGCCTCTCCTCCGGACTCGTCAACGACGGCGTCTCCGGACTCCAGCGGTTGCCCGTCACCGCGTTCGCCTTCGCCGAGGGCACCAAGACCGACTCCGCCTTCTCCCGCAGCACGGTCGACGTGGCACAGGCCGAGGCGTGGAAGAGTCGTGACGACGTCGGCGACGCCGCGCCGTTCGGCAACATGCTCATCAACGCCAGGGCCACCACGGCCGGCGGCGCTCAGGTGCCGATCGACCTGGCCCTGTTCGGCGTGGACCCCGGCTCCTTCCTCGCGCCCGCCGTCTCCACCGGCGTCCGGCTCGGCGCCGCCGACGGGATCGTGGTCAGCCAGACCGTCCTGGACGAAGGCGTGGCGATCGGCGACACTCTGACCGTCGAACGCCTCGGCACCCGGCTCACGGTCGTCGGCACCACGGGCGATCAGCGCACGTTCGGGCACGTCGACGTGGCGTACCTGCCGCTGCGCACCTGGCAGCAGCTGCACGCGGGCGCGGGCCCGGGCGACGAGGTGCGCGCCGACGCGTACGAGGAGGCCACGGCCATCGCCCTGCGCGCGCGGGACGGAGCTCGGATCGACCTGCCCGGCGGCGACGCCGGGGCGGGCACCACGAGCCTCACGCTGGAGGAGTCCTTCGGCGCCTCCCCCGGCTTCACCGCCGAGACCTCCACGCTCACGCTCATCCAGGTCTTCCTGTACGCGATCTCCGCGCTCGTCGTCGGAACGTTCTTCACCGTGTGGACGATCCAGCGCAAGCACGAACTCGCCGTCGTCCGGGCCATGGGCGCCTCGACCGGCTATCTCATGCGGGACACGATGATCCAGGCGTCCATCATCCTGATCGTGTCCACCGCCGTGGGCTTCCTGGCGGGGGTGGGCGGCGGCACGCTGCTCACCACGACCCCCATGCCCTTCGCGCTGGAGGCGGGCCCGCTCGTCTTCGCCGCCCTGCTCCTCGTCGGCCTCGGCCTCGCCGGTGCCGCGGCGGCCGTCGGCCGCATCGTCCGCGTCGACCCGCTCGCAGCCCTGGGAGGGCAACGATGAACAGCCGCTCCACGTCCGCGCGACCCGGCTCCCGCCGCGCCGGCACCCCGGAGAGCGCCGGCCTGCTGGTCGAGGGCGTCACCCTGCGCCTCGGCGACGGCGACGCCACGGTCACCGCGCTCGACGACGTGCGCCTCGCCGTGACGCCCGGCGAGTTCGTCGCCATCGTCGGGCCGTCCGGTTCCGGCAAGTCGAGCCTGCTCGCCGTCGCGGGCGCGCTCACCACGCCCGACTCCGGCCGCGTCCTGCTCGACGGCGTCGACATCACCCGGGCGAGCTCGCGCGAGAAGGCGCGCCACCGCCGGAACAGGATCGGGTTCGTCTTCCAGTCCGGCAACCTCATCCCCGCACTCACCGCGGTCGACCAGCTCCGCTTCGCACTCGACGTGGCGGGCAAGCGTCCGAGTGCCGGTCACGAGCCGCTCGCGCTGCTCGAACGGGTCGGCATGGCGCACCGCGCCCGGCACCGCCCCCAGCACCTGTCCGGTGGCGAGCGCCAGCGTGTCGGCATCGCCCGCGCGCTCGTCACCCGGCCGGCCGTGCTGCTGGTCGACGAGCCGACCGCCGCGCTCGATCGCGCTCGCAGCGACGACATCGTCAAGCTGCTCGCGCACGAGACGCACGAGTCCGCCGTCGCGACGATCATGGTCACGCACGATCACGACGTGCTCGGCCACTGCGACCGCGTCCTGTCGATGGTGGATGGGAAACTGTCCGGGTAGGCAGACCATGGTGGAGGAGGGCAGGTGCCACGTATCCAGGCGTCGACCGTCGCCGAGCATCGCGCGGCTCAGCACCGGGCGCTGCTCGACGCGGCCAGGGCGCTCCTCGCGGAGACCGGGCGGCCTCCGACGCTGGGCCGTGTCGCGGCTCGCGCCGGGCTCGCCCGGCCGAGCCTCTACCAGTACTTCCGGTCGGCCGAGGACCTGCTCAACGCGGTGGTGAAGGACGTCTTCCCCCGCTGGTCGGCCCGGGTCGCCGCCGCGATGGACGCCGCCGCGAATCCCGCCGACCGCGTGCTCGCCTACGTGCTGACCAACTTCGAGCTCATCACGGAGGGTGAGCACGCGCTGGCCACGGTCCTCGCGGAGGTCGCCCCCGGCGACACGGTCGCCGAGCAGAGCCGCGCCATGCACCAGCGGCTGCTGGAGCCGCTCGTGGTGGCGCTGCGCGAGCTCGGCGTCCCCGCGGTGCCCGAGACGGCGGAGATGATCAACGCCATCGTGTTCGCCGGATCCCGCCTGATCGAGTCCGGCACCGACCTGGAGACCGCCTGGCACTCCGCTCGGGCCCTGCTGGAGCCGTTCCTGCGTGCCGCGGGCGAGACCGCGCCCTGAGGAGGCGCGGGTCTCGGCTACATCCGGACGAGGCCGCTCGACAGATGTTGTGCGGCGTACCAGATGCACAGGCGGTGGGCGGAGGGCTAGGGCTGGGCTAGGGCGCCACCGTCATCACCGGCCGCCAGGTGGGCCGGACGGGGCATCGACGCCGTGATCGAGCAGTGGCGCGGATCGCCCGGCGACGGCACCGGCGCGATCTACGTCACCGTGGACGTCGACGTGCTGGAGCTCGGCTACGCGACCGGCACCGGAGCGGCCACCCCGGCCACCCCGGCCACCCCGGCCGGCCCGGCAGCCACCGGCTCGACAGCTTCCGCAGCGTGCTGCGCAACCCCCACGTCGGGCCGCTGTTCATCGTTTCGGGGATGAACGAGACACTGCGGGGAACGGCCGCGCGGCGCTCGTGTCGGACGCGCCGTTCTTCGACGACCTGACGGTCCAGGGCAAGCGGCCGCGGCTGGCGGTCCTTGTCGACGTCGAAGAGGGCTGGTAGCGAGCAAAGCTCGCTACCAGCCCTCGGTCAACGTGGAGCTATGGGGATTCGAACCCCAGACCTCCTCCATGCCATGGAGGCGCGCTACCAACTGCGCCATAGCCCCTGGTCACCGCCACGAGTGTGCTCGCGAGCGGCGCCTCGGCAGCATATAACCAACCCCGGGATTCGCCTAATCGCACGAGCCGCACGGTGTTCGGCTCGTGCGCACGGCGTCAGGCCACGGCCTCGGGACGGTCGTCGCTGTTGACGGGCTCCGGCAGCGTGCCCGCGTTGTGCTCCAGCAGGCGCCATCCCTTGCGCCCCTCCTGCAACACCGACCACGAGCAGTTGCCCAGCCCGCCGAGGGCCGGCCAGAGCTGCTCGGGCAGGCCGAGCAACGCGCAGATGCCGAGCCGCAACGCGGCGCCGTGCGAGGCGATGACCAGCAGGCCGTCGTCGTCGAGCCGTGAGGCCCAGCGGCGCATGGCGGCGGCGACCCTCAAGGCGACATCACCGACCGCCTCACCGTCGGGGGCCTCCCAGGCCACGTATTCGGACGGCCAGCGGGCGGCGATCTCCTCGCGGGTCAGCCCCTCCCACAGCCCGCCGCCCCGCTCCCGGAAGTCCTTGTCGATCAGCACGTCCAGGCCGGCGATCCGGCCCAGCGCGAGCGCGGTGTCGTTGGCCCGTTGCAGGTCGGAGGAGACGATCAGGGTCGGACGCAGCGACGCCAGCAGGGAGGCCGCCCTGGTCGCCTGTGCCAGGCCGGTCTCGTCGAGGGGGATGTCGGAGTGGCCCTGGAAGCGCTGTTCGACGTTCCAAAGCGTCTGGCCGTGCCGAAGGCAGACGATGCGCTTGCTCAAGTGCGGGCCCGCTGGATGTTGGCCTGCATCACGCCCTCCGGCAGGGCGATGGCCGGGCAGTCCTTCCACAGCCGCTCGAGCGCGTAGAAGGTGCGGTCCTCCTCGTGCTGGACGTGCACGACGATGTCGATGTAGTCGAGCAGCACCCAGCGGCCTTCGCGCTCGCCCTCGCGGCGCACCGGCTTGGCGTCGGCCTCGGTGCGCAGTTTGTCCTCGATCTCGTCGACGATGGCGCGTACCTGGCGGTCGTTCGTGGCGGAGCAGAGCAGGAACGCGTCGGTGATGACGAGCTGCTCGCTCACGTCGTAGGCGAGGATGTCATCGGCCAGCTTGTCTGCCGCGGCCTCTGCGGCGATCTGCACCAGCTGGACGGCTCTCTCAGATGCGGTCACGATGCGGGTCTGTCCTCCTGTGTCGGCAGCATGCCCTTGTCCTGAGCCTACCCTTCCCGGCTCGGACAGCTCACGCACGACTCCGACCCCCTAGGCGCCCCCGGCGCGGTAAAGACCGCGCTTGTTGATGTACTGGACGATGCCGTCGGGCACCAGATACCAGATCGGCTCCCCCTCGGCCACGCGGTGCCTGCACTCGGACGACGAGATGGCCAGGGCCGGGATCTCGAGCAGTGTGACCTTGCCCTCGGGCAGCCCGGGATCGTGCAGGGTGTGCCCCGGTCTGGTGCAACCGACGAAATGGGCAAGTTCGAATAGTTCGTCCGCGTCCTGCCAGGTAAGGATGGCGCCGAGCGCGTCGGCTCCGGTGATGAAGTAGAGCTCGGAGTCGGGCCCGTAGATGTCGGAGACGTCCCGCAGGGTGTCGATGGTGAAGGTCGGCCCAGGCCGGTCGATGTCGACCCGGCTGACGGAGAAACGCGGGTTCGACGCGGTCGCGATGACGGTCATCAGATAGCGGTCCTCGGGCGCCGACACCTCGCGCTCCGCCTTCTGGTACGGCCGCCCCGTGGGCACGAAGACGACCTCGTCGAGTTCGAAGTGATGGGCCACTTCACTGGCGGCGACCAGGTGGCCGTGGTGGATGGGATCGAACGTCCCGCCCATGACACCAACGCGTCGCTTCCCCTGAGCCCCAGGCGCGTTCATCATGAAACGGACCTTACGCGGAAGCCGTGCCACAACCTGATGGCACCCCCCTTGGTGATGAACGCGCATCCCTTCCCCTGCGGACGTAGCATGCCGGGCATGACGACCACCCCGGACCGCAACCGCGTCCAACTGCCCGGCATCTCGTCCCGTGCTTACGAACATCCCGCAGACCGGTCGGCTCTGGTCGCTCTGCGTAAGCTGAGTGGGTTCGACACGGTCCTCAAGCAGATGTCCGGCCTGATCAGCGAGCGGCGGCTGCGCCTGATGTACCTCGCGTCGGCCGTGCGCGTGAGCGAGACCCAGTTCCGCTCCCTCTACGACATGGGCCGCGACGCCGCCTATATCCTCGACCTGCACCGGATCCCCGAGATCTACGTTCAGCAGGATTCCCAGGTGCAGGCCAAGGCCATCGGCTTCGACGATCCGTTCATCGTCGTGACCACCGGCCTGCTCAACCTCATGAACGAAGAGGAGCAGCGCTTCGTCATCGGCCACGAGACCTCCCACATCCTGTCGGGTCACGCGGTCTACCGGACGATGCTCGACATCCTCACCCGCCTGGCCACCCGCGTCGCCTGGATCCCGCTCGGCTACATCGGCCTGCGCGCGATCGTCGCGGGGCTCGAGGAGTGGTATCGCAAGTCCGAGCTGTCCTCCGACCGCGGCGGCCTGCTCACCGGCCAGGACCCCGAGGCGGCCAAGCGTGCGCTGATGAAGCTCGCCGGCGGCGACTACACCCACGAGATGAACATCGAGGCGTTCCTGGAGCAGTACCAGGAGTACGACACCGCGGGCGATCTGCGCGACGGCTTCCTCAAGGTCCTCAACCTGCTCGGCACCACGCACCCGTTCGCCGTGGTGCGCGTGGCCGAGCTGGACAAGTGGCACCGCGGCGGCGACTACGATCGCATCCTCGGCGGCGACTACCCGCGCAGGGAGGACGACTCCAACGCCAGGGTCACCGACGAGGTCAAGGCGGCGGCCGAGTCCTACCGTGAGTCGTGGTCGCAGTCGCAGGACCCGTTCATCGGGGTGCTGCGCGACGTGGCCGAGGGCGCGGTCAACGCGGGCGAGCGCATCTTCAACCGCTTCTCCCGCCGCGACGGCGGCCAGGGCTGACGCTCAGAGCAGCAGGGCGATCGCGCGCACGGCAGCCGCGCACAGGGCGACGAACCCGCCCAGCACGGCCAGTGCGCGCAGCCCTTCGCGGCGCAGCTCCGGCAGGCGCTCACCGACCCGCTCGATCTCGCGGCCGGTGATGCCGCCGCACAGCATGCCGAACACCACGCCCGCGGCGGTGACCGGAGCGGGCTGCTGCCACCAGTCGGCGTCGATCTGACCGCCGCCGATGAGCCAGAGCGCCCCGCCTGCCGCCATCGCCACGGGCGCACCGGGCCAGACCAGCGCGGTCACGGCCGAACCTGTGAACGCGAACGGGAAGAACAACACCCTCAGAGTCACCCGCCACCGCCGTGACGCGCGTTTCCTGACCATCCAGTGGCTCATCCAGACCAGCCTGATGAGCACCACGAACACCGTCGTGATGGCGATCGTCGCGATCGGCCAGATCACGGACACCACCACACACGGCACGGCCAGCACGGCCAGCAGCAGCAACGCCGTGTTGCCCGCCGGGAGCGCGGTGCCGCCCGGGTCGTCGCGCCGCGACCTGACCGTGCCGGTCGCGGCCTTCGCCCGAGCCCGCCCCGCTTTGGCGGCCTCAACCGTGCGGGCCCGGGCCTTGCCGTCGATCATCCGCCCACGCGGCGCGGGCACCTTCCCCTCCGCGGCGGCGCGGCTCCGCGCCGCCGCGTCGGTGGCCGTGCGGCTCCGGGCGTCGGCCGCCCCACGTCCCACTCCCTCGGCGGCGGCGCGACTGCGGGCGGCCGCATCGCCGCCTCCACGCCCACGCCCCACTTCCTCCGCAGCCGTACGAGTCCGCGCCGGCGCCTCACCCGCCGCGCGACTCCGGGCGTCCGCCGCCCCACGCCCGGCCTCCTCAGCGGCGGCCCGACGCGCGTCCGCGGCCCCGCGTACACGTCCCTGGTCGTCGGCGGCGGACCGGCTCCGCGTCACTCCCTCGGCGGCCGTCCGAGCCCGCGCGGCGGCGTCGGCGGCACCGCGTCCGCGTGCCGGGTCGTCCGCGGCCGGGCGACCCCGCGCCCCTCCGTCGGTGTTCATGCGCCCGCGCGGCGCCGGAACCTTGCCGTCGGCAGCGCGGCCCCGCGCCGAACCCTCCCCGGGCGAGCGGCCCCGCCCGGGACGCGGCGTGGCGTCACCCCCCGTCGAGCGGGACGCGGCGTCGTCACCGGCACGGCCGTCGGCAGGCACGGCACGCTGGCCCGGCGGGTCGGGGTCGGGGGCGCCGGTCGCCTTGGCCAGCCGAGCCAGCCGATCGGCCAGCAGCGCCGCCGTGGGACGCTTGCCGGGCTCCCGGTTGAGGGCGGCCCGCACCAGCGGCAGCAGCGCCACGGGCACACCTTTGAGGTCGGCCTGCCCGTTCAGCACCGCGTACATCTGCGCCTCGGCGGTGCCCCGCCCGAACGTGGGCCGCCCGGTCGCGGCGAACGCCACCGTCGCGGCCCAGGCGTGCACGTCGGCGGGCGACTCGACCTGCTCGTCGGCGAAGATCTCGGGGGCGGTGTAGCCGGGCGTGCCGAGGAAGGTGCCGGTCATGGTCAGCCGGGTGGCGTCGAGCACCTGGGCGATGCCGAAGTCGATCAGCACGGGCCCCTCGGCCCCCATGAGGATGTTGGCCGGCTTCAGATCGCGGTGGACGACCCCGGCCGCGTGGATGATCGCCAGCGCCGTGGCGATGCCCTGGGCCAGCTCGACCAGCTGAGCGAGATCGAGCGGGCCGCTCTGCCGCACCCGATCGAGCAGGTTGGCGCCCTCGATGTGCTCCATGACCAGGTAGGGCCGGGCGCTGTCGAGATCGGCGTCGAGCACCCTGGCCACGTAGGGGCTCTCGACCCGGCGAAGGGCACGAACCTCGCGTTCCAGCCTTATACGGGACGAGTCATCCTCTACGAGGTCGTGCAGCACCTTGAGGGCGACCCGCTCGCCACGTCGGGCGCTGGCGAGGTAAACCTCGCCCATGCCGCCCCGGCCAAGCCGCTCGAGCAAGGTATACGGTCCGACCTTGCCGAGCTTGGTCACCGTCCCTCCCTGCTCGGCGCACCCATAAGGACACAACTCTAGCGCTGGGACAGCAGGTTACGTCTGAGGCACGCCGAGACTTTTACCGGCGCGGTGACTCGGCGAGCAGGCTGTCGAGCGTCGCCCGCGGCTCCCGCGACAGGTCCCTGCGGCCCTTCCGGCGCCAGTTGACGTGGCCACGGCTCTCCAGCCAGAGCATCAGGCGATCAGCGCCGAACAGCACGACGGCCGCGGAGGTCAGAGCGATGACGATCTGCATGCGGCCCAGCCAAACCAGGCCGTGAGCGCCGGGCAGGCCGACACGCCGCCGCCTGCCTCAATCCGGTCAGCCCGCTGACCGAGCGATGACCGTGCCCTCCGACGTGCGCAGCTGCCCCTCACCCGTATAGATCCACTTGGTGGAGGTCAATTCGGGCAAGCCCATCGGGCCCCGCGCGTGCAGCTTCTGCGTGGAGATGCCGATCTCGGCCCCGAACCCGAACTCTCCCCCGTCGGTGAAGCGGGTGGAGGCGTTGACGGCAACGGCCGCCGAGTCGACCAGCGACACGAACCTGCGAGCGGCCTGCTGGGACCGGGTGACGATGGCGTCGGTGTGCCCCGAGCCGTAACGCCGGATGTGCGTCACCGCCTCCTCCAGCGAGCCGACGACGGCGGCGGCGATGTCGAGCGACAGGTATTCGGCGTAGAAGTCGTCCTCGGTGGCGGGCACGACCTCCCCGAACCGGCCGATCCGCTCGTCGCCGTGCACGGTCACCCCCGCGCCCTTGAGCGCTTCGAGCGCCCTGGGCACGAAACTCTCCGCGATGTCGGCGTGGACCAGGAACGTCTCGGCCGCGTTGCACACCGACGGCCGCTGCGCCTTGGCGTTGACCAGGATCTCCACGGCCAGGTCGGGGTCGGCGTCGGCGTCCACGTACACGTGGCAGTTGCCCACGCCGGTCTCGATCACCGGCACCGTCGACTCCTCGACCACCGAGTTGATCAGTGAGGCACCGCCACGCGGGATCAGCACGTCGACCAGCCCCCGAGCCCGCATCAGCTCCTTGACGGAGTCACGCGTGAGGCCGGGCACGAGTTGCACCGCGCCCGCGGGCACCTCGGTCTCCCGGAGCGCCTCCTGCATGATGCGCACCAGCGCGGTGTTGGAGGAGTAGGCGCTGGACGAGCCCCGCAGCAGCACCGCGTTGCCGCTCTTGAGGCAGAGCGCGGCGGCGTCGACGGTCACGTTGGGACGGCCCTCGTAGATGATGCCGATCACTCCCAGCGGCACCCTCACCTGGCGCAACTCGAGCCCGTTGGGCAGCGTGCTCCCGCGGATCACCTCACCGACCGGGTCGGGCAGATCGGCGACTTGGCGCACGGCCTCGGCGATGGCCGTCACCCTGGCCTCGTCGAGCCGCAGCCGGTCGATCATCGCCTCGGACGTGCCCTGCTTCCTGGCCTGCTCGACGTCGGCGGCGTTGGCCTCGACGATCTCGGCGGCCCGCGCGACCAGGGCGTCGGCGACGGCACGCAAAGCCCGGTCCTTGGGCGCCCGCGGCAGCGGGGCCAGCTCGGCGGCGGCCTCTCGTGCCGCACGGGCCACCTTCAGGAACTCTGTAGTCATCGCTTCGCTCCGCTCCGCTGCTCAGGGCTCTTCAAGCCCCGCTCTTCCCTTGTCACTCCGGTCGCTTCGCTCCCCGCTTTCCTCAGCCAAGAGCTGGGCGAGCCCTTCGCGGGACGTCACCCGCTCCTCATCGTCTCGCCGGGCGAGCGCTCAACCGCGGGACTCCAGTATGACGATGTCGTCCCGATGGATCAGTTCGCGTTCATATTCCGGACCGAGCTCGCTGGCCAGGTCGCGGGTGGACCGTCCCAGCAGCCCGGGAATCTCCCCCGCGTCGAAGTTGACCAGGCCCCGGGCCACCACTCCGCCCTGGGGACCGCACAGGTCCACCGGATCTCCGGCGGCGAACTCGCCCTCGACCGAGGTCACCCCGGCCGGCAGCAGCGACATGCGCCGGGCCACGATGGCCTCGACGGCCCCGTGGTCGAGCAGCAGCCGCCCCCGCCCGGTCGTGGCGTGCGCCAGCCACAGCAGCCGGGTGCCGGGATGACGCCCCTCCGGGTGGAAGTAGGTGCCCACGTCGGCTCCGGCCAGCGCCTGCGCGGCGTGGGCGGCGGCGGTCAGCACGACGGGCACCCCGGCGCCGGTGGCGATCCTCGCCGCCTGCACCTTGGTGACCATCCCGCCGGTGCCCACGGCCGCGCCGTTCCTGCCCAGCTCGACTCCGGCCAGGTCCTCGGGCCCGCGGATCTCGGCCAGCCGCCGCGACCCGGGCCGGCTCGGCGGGCCGTCGTAGAGCGCGTCGACGTCCGAGAGGAGCACCAGCGCGTCGGCATGGATCAGATGGGTGACCAGCGCCGCCAGCCGGTCGTTGTCGCCGAAGCGGATCTCGTCGGTCGCGACGGTGTCGTTCTCGTTGACGATCGGCATGATGCCGAGCTCCAGCAGCCGGCCGAGGGTGCGCTGGGCGTTGGCGTGGTGGGCGCGGCGCATCATGTCGTCGGCGGTCAGCAGCACCTGGCCGACGCGCAGGCCGTATCGGGCGAAGGAGGAGGTGTAGCGCGCGACGAGCACACCCTGTCCGACCGAGGCGGCGGCCTGCTGTGTGGCGAGGTCACGGGGACGCGCGGACAGCCCCAGCGGGCCGAGACCGGCCGCGATCGCTCCCGAGGAGACCAGCACGATCTGCGTGCCGGCGCGCCGACGCGCGGCCAGGACGTCGACCAGCGCGTCGACCCGGTCGACGTCGATCACCCCCTGGGCGGTGGTGAGCGACGAGGAGCCGACCTTGACGACGACCTTCGACGCTGCGCTGATCCGATCTCTCACGGCAAAACCCTATCCAAGCTTGTGAAACCCCTAGGCCAACCGGCTGTCAGAGCCCCGTGGCCCCTGGCGTACGGACTCGGCGTTGAGGGTCGGCTGCCAGTCGAAGAGGTAGCCGCCTTCCATGGGCCCGATGACCACCTCGGCTCCCGCGGTGGCGCCGGCCTTGACCAGCTGCTCCTCCACCCCGAGTCGCTCCAGCCGGTCGGCCAGGTAGCCGACGGCCTCGTCGTTGCTGAAGTCGGTCTGCCTGATCCAGCGTTCGGGCTTCTCGCCGGTGACCTGGAACAGGTTGTCGTTGACCCGGCGCACCGAGAACCCGGCCTCACCGAGCTGCTTGGGCCTGATCACGAGCCGCGTGGGCTCCTCCACCGGCTTGGCGGCCCGGGCGGCGGCGACCCACTCGCCCATCGCGAAGGTCAGCTCGCGCAGCCCGGCGTGGGTGGCGGCGGAGATCGTGAACACCCGCAGCCCCCGCTCCTCGAACTCGGGCCTGACCAGGTCGGCCAGGTCGCGCGCGTCGGGCACGTCGGCCTTGTTCAGCACCACCATGCGCGGCCGGCCTTCGAGCTTGCCGTAGGCGTGCAGCTCGGCCTCGATCACCTCGAAGTCGGTGAGGGGGTCGCGGCCCGGCTCCATGGTCGCGCAGTCGATGACGTGCACGAGCATGTCGCACCGCTCGACGTGGCGCAGGAACTCGTGCCCCAGCCCCTTGCCCCGGGAGGCTCCCGGGATCAGCCCCGGCACGTCGGCGACGGTGAACACGGTCTCGCCCGCGGTCACCACGCCCAGGTTGGGGATGAGGGTGGTGAACGGATAGTCGGCGATCTTGGGCCGGGCCGCGCTCAGCGCGGCGATCAGCGACGACTTGCCCGCGCTGGGGAAGCCGACCAGGGCCACGTCGGCCACGCTCTTGAGCTCCAGCATGACGTCGAGCCCGTCACCGGGCTCCCCGAGCAGCGCGAACCCGGGGGCCTTGCGCTTGGTGGAGGCCAGCGCGGCGTTGCCCAGCCCGCCGTGCCCGCCCTGCGCGATCACGTAGCGGGTGCCCGCGCCGATCAGGTCGACCAGCACCTCGCCGGTGGCGGCGTCCTTGACCACGGTCCCGTTGGGCACCGGCAGGACGACGTCGGTGCCGTTGGCCCCGTCGCGGTTGGAACCCTGGCCCTGCTTGCCGTTGTCGGCGTTGCGATGCGGCCGGCGGTGGTAGTCGAGCAGGGTCGCGGTGCTGGGATCCACTTCGAGGATCACGTCACCACCCCGCCCGCCGTTGCCGCCGTCGGGGCCGCCGAGGGGCTTGAACTTCTCCCGGTGGATGGAGGCGCAGCCGTTTCCTCCGTCACCGGCCCTGACATGCAGAACCACTTGGTCCACGAAGTCCGGCATTTCCGCCTCTCCCTTACGCCCCTGACGAGGCTTCTCCTCTGATGCTCTTCAGCCCCTCGCCTGCCGGGTCCCGGACCGCGAACCCGCCGGTCTCCAGACCGCGCAGGAGGGTACGAACGCGAAAAGGGGTGGATCGCTCACCGATCCACCCCTTGTCAACGCTCTCCGGTGGCGGATTACTCCGCGACCGGGACGATGCTCACGGCCCTGCGGCCGCGCTTGACGCCGAACTGCACGTGACCCGCGGCCAGCGCGAACAGCGTGTCGTCGCCACCACGGCCGACGTTGTCGCCGGGGTGGAAGTGGGTGCCACGCTGACGGACGATGATCTCGCCCGCGTTGACCAGCTGGCCGCCGAAGCGCTTGACGCCCAGGCGCTGAGCGTTGGAGTCACGGCCGTTCCGGGTGGACGACGCGCCCTTCTTGTGTGCCATCTCTCAAACTCCGAATCAGGCCTGGTCGATACCGGTGATCTTCACCTGGGTGTACCGCTGGCGGTGACCCTGGCGCTTCTTGTAACCGGTCTTGTTCTTGTACTTGAGAATCCGGATCTTGGGGCCCTTGGTCTCACCGAGAATCTCGGCGCTGACCGTGAACTTGCCCGCCTCCGTGGTCACATCGCCGTCGTTGACGACGAGCACCGTCGGCAGCGAAACCGAAGAGCCGACCTCGCCGGCGACCTTGTCCACCTCGAGGACGTCACCGACGGAGACCTTCTGCTGCCTGCCGCCGCAACGAACGATCGCGTACACCGCGGAACCCTTCTGCTGTCTGCTGTTGCAACCTCGGCCATCCCGAAGGAACGGCCACTGACCGCCGAGTGCTGCGCCCACACCCGAGTCCTGTCTGAAACCCAACGAACCTAGTGGGCGCGCCAACAGGGCACGTCACCTGACGCACCGATCCACTAGAGTACCGGATTAACGGTGCCCTAGGCGAACCGGACGGATCGTCGGACAGTCCGCCAAGCAGCGCCTGGCTATTCGGCGGACTTGGCTCGGCGGGAGCGTCGCCGCCCTCTGCCGGAAGTCTGACTGGCCTGGTCGTCCTCGACCGGGACGTCTTCAAGCGCACCGGTCACGGTATCACGACCAGCGGAGTCCTTCGCCGCGGAGACCTTTTCGGACACCGCCTTCTCGACCGCCATCTTGCCCTGCGTGCCACGGGGCTCCGGCTTGGCCTCCACAGGCTCCGTGGAGACGATGAGGCCCCGCCCGTTGCAGCAGTCGCACGGCGTCGAGAACGCCTCCAGGAGGCCCTGTCCGACCCGCTTACGGGTCATCTGGACGAGACCCAGCGACGTCACCTCGGCCACCTGGTGCTTGGTCCTGTCGCGGGCCAGGCACTCCAGCAGCCGCCGCAGCACCAGGTCACGGTTGGACTCCAGCACCATGTCGATGAAGTCGATGACGATGATGCCGCCGATGTCGCGGAGCCGGAGCTGGCGGACGATCTCCTCGGCCGCCTCCAGGTTGTTGCGGGTGACGGTCTCCTCGAGGTTTCCGCCCTGCCCGGTGAACTTGCCGGTGTTGACGTCGACGACGGTCATCGCCTCGGTGCGGTCTATCACCAGCGAGCCGCCGCTCGGCAGCCAGACCTTCCGCTCCATCGCCTTGGCCAGCTGCTCGTCGATCCGGTAGGACTCGAACACGTCGCCCTGCTCGGTGTCCCAGCGCGTCAGCCGCTCGGCCAGGTGCGGCGCGACGTAGTTGACGTACTCGTCGACCGTCTCCCATGCCCCCTCGCCCTGCACGACCAGCGAGGTGAAGTCCTCGTTGAAGACGTCGCGCACCACCCGGACCGTCAGGTCGGGCTCGGCCGAGAGCAGCTCGGGCGGGCTGGCCGACTTGGCCTTCTTCTGGATGTTCTCCCACTGGGCCGACAGCCGGGCCACGTCGCGGTCGAGCTCCTCCTCGGAGGCCCCCTCGGCGGCGGTGCGCACGATCACGCCGGCGTTCTCCGGCATGACCTTCTTCAGGATGCTCTTGAGCCGGGTGCGCTCCTTGTCGGGCAGCTTGCGGCTGATCCCGGTCATCGAGCCGTCGGGCACGTACACGAGGTAGCGGCCGGGCAGGCTGATCTGCGAGGTCAGACGGGCACCCTTGTGACCGATCGGGTCCTTGGTGACCTGGACGAGCACCGACTGGCCTGACTTCAGCGCCACCTCGATGCGCTTGGGCTGGCCCTCCAGGCCCGCGGTGTCGAAGTTGACCTCACCGGCGTAGAGGACGGCGTTGCGGCCCTTGCCGATGTCGACGAACGCCGCCTCCATCGACGGCAGGACGTTCTGCACCTTGCCGAGGTAGACGTTGCCGACGTAGGACTGGCTGGCCTCGCGGTTGACGTAGTGCTCGACGAGGACGCCGTCCTCCAGCACCGCGATCTGCGTGCGGTCGCCCTGGCGGCGCACCACCATCATCCGGTCGACCGACTCGCGCCTGGCGAGGAACTCGGACTCGGTGATGATCGGCGGACGCCTGCGGCCGAGCTCCCGGCCCTCGCGGCGGCGCTGCTTCTTGGCCTCGAGCCTGGTGGAGCCGCGCACGCTCTGCACGCCGTCGGCGGAGATGTCGTGCGAGGCGGCACGGCCCGTGCGGGGCGCGCGGATGCGCACGACCGTGTTGGGCGGGTCGTCGCCCGCCGGCTCGGCAACCTCGTCGGAACCACGACGGCGGCGACGGCGACGGCGACGCGAGCCGGTCGTCTCCTCTTCCTGCGACTCCTCGGCCTGCTCCTCGTCGGTCTCGTCCTCGGACTCGTCGCTCTCGTCGGACTCGTCACGCTCGCGCGCCTTGCCGCGCCCCCTGCCGCCACGACGGCGGCGACGGCGGCGGCTGCCGCCCTCACCTTCGTCCTCGTCGTCGTGCTCGGCGCTCTCGTCCTCGGTGACCGTCTCGTCGACGGGCTCCTCGGCCTCGGCGACCGGCTCCGGCTCGAGGCGTACGGGCTTGGCCTGGCTCGGGTCGGGCGCCTGGAACAGCGGCGCGAAGATGGCCGCCGGGCGCTGGAAGGCGGTGCCGGGCTGGTCCTGCCGGCGCACCGACAGGCCGAACGGGTCGGACAGCAGGCTGGGCCGGTCGACGTCCTCGTCGAGGTCCTCGCCGGCGGGCTCGTCGTCGAGCGGCTCGTCCTCCGGCAGCACCTCCAGGATGTCCTCCTCCTCCGGCAGGATCTCCTCCTGCGGCGGGGCCTCCTGGACCGCGGCGACCGCGACGGGCTCGGCCTTCTTGCGCGTGCGGCGGCGCGGAGCCTGCTCGGCCCCCTCCGTCACGTCGGCCACCGTCTCGGGCGCCACCTTGGGCGCGGCCTCAGGCTCGGCCTCGGTGGCCTCGGGCTCGGCGACCTTCCTGGTGGTGCGGCGGCGCGTCGTGGTGGCCGTGGACCGCGTCCGTGTCCGCTTGGGCGCCGCCTCGACGGCCTCCGCGACCGCGGCCTCGACCGGGCTCTCGACGACCGCGGACGACTCCGCCGGGGCCGGGGCCTGGGCCGGCTGCTGCGCCGGGGCGGACACCGCCTGGGCGGCCGCGACGGTCACGGGGGCGGGCTCGTCGGGAATCTCCGGTGGCGGCCCCGCCGGCCGGCTCGCGGCACGGCGACGCCTGGTCACCTTGGTCTGTTCAGTTGTTTCGCCGTCGGGGCCAGTGGCCCCGGTGTTGGGCTCGTTCTCGAGCATGCGGGCGCTCTCCCGTCAGCTCCCGGGCGCGTCGCCGCGCCGCGCAGGAGCCATCGTGTCTCGTTGTCCGCCCGCGTCCCCGCCAGGGGGCATGGGCGCCAAGTCCTGTCAGCGGTCGTGCCCGGCTCACGCAAGGCACTCCCTTAGCCGACGTCGTACTCACCCGCCGGTCCCGCTTCGCCGCCGCGCGTAGTCTCGCGGTCAAGGTCGAACGGGTCGGCAAGCGCACCGGTGCTGGCGTCGAGCGGCCCCTGCGCCAGCCTGGTCACCTCGGGGGGGACCGGCGGCGCGAAGTCGGCCACAAGGCGCAGCCCTGTGAGCACATCGTCGGGTCGAACGGCAGGAGTCACGTGCCGAACAACCATGCGCAGTATGACACACGACTGTCCGGGCACTTGAGCTGCGGTTCTCTCTGTCCCCTCGGGCATCACGAGCCTCAGCACCGCCTCGCGCGCGTCGAAACGGCGCGGGCCCTTCTTGGTGAGGCGCTCGACCTCCACGGCGCCGGCGGCGAGGAACTTCTCCACCGCCACTTCTGCGAGCTCGCGATCCGCGCCGGGCAGCCGGACTTCCCACTCGGAAGCCTCCAAGCGGTCTGCCAGCCCCCCGGGGCCCGCCTCGGCGACGTCGAGCACATCGAGCACGTCGAGACCGGGCGGCAGTGAGCCGTCCAGATCGGCCCGGACACGCTCGGGGTCGCACGGCGTGGTGACGCCGATCTCGAGGTATTCGGCTTCGCTGGCCACGCCGGTCGGCGCGGCCCCCGCATAGGAGATCTTCGGATGAGGCGAGAAACCCGCGCTGTAGGCCACCGGAATGCCGGCACGGCGAACCGCCCGTTCGACGGCGCGCGAGATGTCGCGGTGGCTGGTGAAGCGCAGACGACCGCGCTTGGCGTAGCGCACACGCAGTCGCTGCACCGTAGGCGCGGGCGGAGGCCCATCGGGAACAGGTTTCAGAGCTGTGTCGTCCTTCCCGTGTTCAGAGTTCCTTCGTCTCAGGATATGCCGCTCCGAGGCCTGTATGACTCAGGATCATGTACGGCGGGGTACGGACCGGGCACCGAGCGCGGTCATACCACCGTGAGAGGAAGGAGTTTGCGCCCTGTCGGACCGATCTGAATCTCCGTGCCCATGGTCGGGCAGACGCCGCAGTCGTAGCACGGCGTCCACCGGCAGTCCTCGACCTCGCCCCCGGACACGGCCTCCTGCCAGTCCTGCCAGAGCCACTCGCGGTCGAGCCCGGCGTCGAGGTGGTCCCAGGGCAGGACCTCGTTCTCCGTCCGCTCACGCACGGTGTACCAGTCGACGTCGACGCCGGCCTGCTCGGCGCAGGTCATCCAGCGCTGGTAGGAGAAGTGCTCGCTCCACCCGTCGAAACGCCCGCCGTCCTCCCAGACGGCCCGGATCACTGCGCCGACCCGGCGGTCGCCCCGCGAGAGCAGGCCCTCGACGATGGACGGCTTGCCATCGTGATAGCGGAAGCCGATGGCCCTGCCGTACTCCCGGTCGCCCCTCAGCGAGTCGCGCAGCGCCTTGAGCCGCCGGTCCACGGTCTCGTGGTCGGCCTGGCTCGCCCACTGAAACGGCGTGTGCGGCTTGGGCACGAAACCGCCGATGGACACGGTGCAGCGGATGTCGCGCGAGCCGGTGATCTCGCGGCCCGCCTTGATGACCTTCTTGGCCAGGTCGGCGATGCCGAGCACGTCCTCGTCGGTCTCGGTGGGCAGCCCGCACATGAAGTAGAGCTTCACCTGGCGCCAGCCCTGGGAGTAGGCGGTGGTGACGGTGCGGATCAGGTCTTCCTCGGTGACCATCTTGTTGATCACCTTGCGCATGCGCTCGGACCCGCCCTCGGGGGCGAACGTCAGCCCGGAGCGCCGGCCGTTCCTGGAGAACTCGTTGGCCAGATCGATGTTGAACGCGTCGACCCTGGTCGAGGGCAGGGACAGCGAGGTGTTGGTGCCCTCGTAGCGATCGGCCAGGCCCTTGGCCACCTCGCCGATCTCGGAATGGTCGGCCGAGGACAGCGACAGCAGGCCGACCTCGTTGAAGCCGGACTCCTTGACGCCGTTGTCGACCATGGCGGCGATCGTGGTGATCGACCGCTCGCGCACCGGCCGCGTGATCATGCCCGCCTGGCAGAACCGGCAGCCCCGGGTGCAGCCGCGGAAGATCTCCACGCTGAACCGCTCGTGCACGGTCTCGGCCAGCGGCACTAGCGGCTTCTTCGGGTAGGGCCACTCGTCGAGGTCCATGACCGTGTGCTTGTGGACCCGCCAGGGCACCTCGGGCCGGTTGGGGGCGACCCGCCTGATCCGGCCGTCGGGGTGGTATTCGACGTCGTAGAACTTCGGCACGTAGACGCCGCCCGACTCGGCGAGCCGCATGAGCAGCTCGTCGCGCCCGCCGGGCCTGCCCTCGCCCTTCCACTCGCGGATGACCTCGCTGATGGCGATGGCGATCTGCTCGCCGTCGCCCAGCACGGCCGCGTCGAGGAAGTCGGCGATCGGCTCCGGGTTGAAGGCCGCGTGGCCGCCGGCCAGCACGATCGGGTCGTCCTCACCGCGATCGACGGCCATCAGCGGGATGCCCGCGAGGTCGAGCGCGGTCAGCATGTTGGTGTAGCCGAGCTCCGTGGAGAACGACACGCCGAGCACGTCGAAGGCCCGCACCGGGCGGTGGCCGTCGACGGTGAACTGCGGCACGCCCTCGGCCCGCATCAGCGCCTCGAGGTCGGGCCAGACGGCGTAGGTGCGCTCGGCCAGGGTCGCCGGCAGCTCGTTGAGGATCTCGTAGAGGATCGCGACGCCCTGGTTGGGCAGCCCCACCTCGTAGGCGTCCGGGTACATCAGTGCCCAGCGAACGTCGGCGGAGTCCCACTCCTTCACGGTCGAGTTGAGCTCACCCCCGACGTACTGGATGGGCTTCTGCACCTTGGGCAGGAGCGCTTCCAGGCGGTGGAAAATCGACTCGACAGGCATGCACCCCAGGGTAGCGGCGGTCAGAGCATGGCAGGCCCGAGGACTTGGACATTTCTAACTAAACGACTGCTCGCGGATCCGGATCGACTGGAGGATCCCGACCGCGATCAGGTTGGCGAAGGTCGCGGTCCCGCCGTACGACACGAACGGCAGCGGCAGGCCGGTGATCGGCATGATCCCGATCGTCATCCCGACGTTGACGAACGTCTGGAACGCGAACCAGCACACGATCGTCCCGGCCGCCAGCATGCCGAACCGGTCGTCACACTGCCTGGCGATCTTGAGGCCGCGCAGCAGCACCACGCCGAGCAACAGCACGATGGTGACCGAGCCGAGGAAGCCGAACTCCTCCCCCGCCACGGTGAAGATGAAGTCGGTGTGCTGTTCGGGCACGAACCTGCCGGTGGTCTGCCCGCCGCCCAGCAGCCCCTTGCCGAACAACTGCCCGGAGCCGATCGCGATCAGCGACTGCGTGCTGTTGTAGCCGACGCCGCGCGGATCGACTCCCGGATCGACGAAGGCGGTGAACCTCGCCACCTGGTACGGCTCCAGCATCTGGAAGTGGAACACCGCGAACACCCCGGCGGCCGCGGCCAGCACCAGCAGGGCGATCCATCGCTTGCGCACCCCGCCGATGATCAGCGCGGACGCGGTGATCACCGCGAGCACCAGCGCGGTGCCGAGGTCGGGCTGCAGCATCACCAGCCCCATCGTCAGCAGCGCGGCGACCAGCGCCAGGACCACGTCGAGGTTGCGTGGCCGGTCACTGCCCTCGGCGGGCTGGGCCAGCAGCATGGCGATGATCAGCAGCAGGCCGAGCTTGGCGAACTCCGACGGCTGCACCGCGAAACCCCCGCCGAGCAGGATCCACGAGTGCGATCCGTTGATCGTCGCGCCCAGCGGGGTGATCACCATGACCAGGCCGGCCATGCTGACCAGGAACACCAGCGGCGAGTAGGCGCGCATCGCGCGATGGTCGATCATGGCCGCCCCGCTGCACAGCAGCGCCCCGATGATCAGGTTCAGCATGTGCTTCTTGACCAGCCCGGTCGATCCGGGCGCCCAGGTCCTGGTGGACGACCACACCAGCAGCGTGCCGATCACGCAGAGCGCGGCGACCGCGACCAGCATCACGCCGTCGAGGCGCCAGAGCGCCGACTGCGCGCCGACCGCCCGCCGGGCGAACGACCGCCGCCCGCCCACCAGCGCGCGTTCGATCATCCGCCCTCCACCGTCCCGTCCGGCGAGAACTTCGGCAGCTTGGATACGGGCTTCCCGTCGGGCAGCGCGGCGGACCGCTTGATGCCGTAGATCCCCTCATAGATCTCCCGTACGGCGGGCGCCGCGGTCTGCGCGCCCATCCCGCCCTGAGAGACCATCGCGACCACGACGAACCGGGGATTTCTGGTGGGCGCGAACGAGGCGAACCAGGATGTGTCCTGCTTGCCCCACACCTCCGCGGTGCCGGTCTTGCCGCCGATGCGGATCTTGTCCATCGGGAACCCGCTGAACGCACCGGCCGCGGTGCCGTCGGAGGCCACCTCGCTGAGCGCGTCCTTGATGTACAGGCGTTCCTTCTCGCTGATCGGCAGCTTGCCCACCACCGGCACGTCGTACTTCTGGACCAGCGTGCCGTCGGGCCGCACCCGTGCCCAGGCGATGCGCGGGCTGCGCACCTTGCCGTCGCTCACCAGCGCCGTGTAGGCCCTGGCCAGCTGCAGCGGCGTCACCAGCACGTCGCCTTGGCCGATGGAGAAGTTGGCCGAGTCGCCGGGCCGCAGCACGAAGCCCTCGGTGCAGTTTTCCAGCGCCAGCCGCTTGAGGAACGCCGCCCGCGCGGCGTCGGTCACCTCCGGATAGCCGGTCTGCGCCCGCTTGCAGTTGGTGGCGCTGGTGAGCGCCCACATGTTCTTCTTCCACGCCCGGTCGGGGATGCGCCCCGACGACTCTCCCGGCAGGTCGACACCGGTCGGCTTGCCGAACCCGAAGGCTCTCGCCGTGTTGGCGAACACCTCTTTCGGCTCCTTCGTGGGGGTGCGCCCGCCGTCACGCAGATACTGCTCGTACGCCGACCGGTAGAAGATCGTGTCGCACGACTTGACCAGCGCCATGTGCAGCGTAAGCGTGCCCAGGCCGATGCCGCGGAAGTTGTTGAACGCCCGGTCGCCCACCATGTAGGAGCCGGGGCAGTCGTAGTTGCCGTTCAGCGGATAGCCGGCCCGCAGCATCGCCGACACCGACGACACCTTGAAGGTCGAGCCGGGCGCGAACTGCCCGTTGATGGCCCGCGACACCAGCGGCTTGCCCGACTCCTCCGACAGCAGGCGCTTGTAGCCGCTCGTCGTGATGCCGCCGGCCCAGACCGCCGGGTCGTAGCTGGGCGCGCTCGCCAGCGCCAGCACCCGTCCCGTGCGCGCGTCGAGCACCACGGCCGCGCCCCCGTCGGCCTGCGGCGCGCCCTTCATCGCCTTCTGCAACGCCTGCTCCACGACGTCCTGTACGCGCGCGTCGATGCTGGTGATCAGGTGGTCGCCGGCGACCGACGGCACCTGCTGCTCCACCCCGATGGCCTTGCCCATCCGGTCGACCTGCACCCTGCGCAGCCCCGACTTGCCCCGCAGCACCTCGTCGTAGACCTCTTCCAGACCGTCGCGCCCGGCCAGGTCGACCCCGGAGAACGCGGCCTTCAACCCCTCGCGCTTCTTCAGCTCCGCCTCAGTGACCGGCTGCAGATAGCCGAGCATCTGCGCCCCGGCCTTGCCACCCGGATACTGCCTGACCGACTGAATCTCCGCGGTGATGCCCGGGAACTCCTCCTGCCGCTCCAGGATCTGCAGCGCCTGGCGGGTGTCAGCCTTGCGCTCGATCGGCACCGGTTGGTAAGGGGAGCCGGTCCAGCACGGCTTGGAGACGCCCGGCCCGCACGGCCTGATGCGGTCCTGCAGCTGCTTGAGCGGCTTGCCCAGCACCGTGCTGAGCTTCCGCAGCACCCCGACACCGCCGTCCTTCATCCGCAGCAGCGCGTTCCGGTCGACCGAGACCACCAGCGAGGTCTGGTTGCGCACCAGCGGCCGCCCCGACGAGTCGAGGATCTGACCGCGCACGGCGGGCACGATCACCGTCCGGGTCCTGGTCTCCGTGGCCCTGGTCACGAACTCCTGCCCGCGCACCACCTGCACCTGCCAGAGGCGTACCGCGAGGACCGCGAGCAGCGCCAGGACGAGCACGTGCAGGATGAACAGCCGGGTCCGCATCCGCGTCATACCGCGTACCTCAGCTGCCTGCCGCGCCCGTTCAGCCACATCACCACGGGCGAGGCGATCAGTGTGTAGACGATCGTGATCGGGATCTGCTCGGTCAGGGTGGCGACCGTCACCCGCGGATCCGAGATCAGCCCGCCCAGCCCGGCGGCCAGCAGCGGCGCGATCAGCACGCACACGATGACGGTCGTGACGGGGCTGCCGACGCCGCGCCCGGCCAGGTAACCGACCAGGGCCAGCACGAACGCGTACTGCCCCAGCAGGTGGGCCGTCGGCGGCACGACGTCGACCAGCAGGCCGGCGCAGAATCCGATCACGGTGCCCGCGACCGGCCCCCGGGCCATCGCCACGCCCACCACGGCCAGCAGCACCAGGTCGGGCGCGGTGCCGCCCGGCAACCCCAGGCGGTTGACCACGATGACCTGCACCAGCACCGTCACCAGCACGATCAGCACGGCTATCATCGCGCTCCCTCCTTACGCGCGCTCTCCGGCAGCACGGCGTCCCTCGGGTCGCGCGCGGGCGCGGCCACGACCACGCCGACGACGTCGAGCGCGGTCAGATCGGCGTACGGCCGGGCGAAGGCGACCCGGGTCAGCTCGCCCGGCGTCGCCTCGACCCGTTCGATCACCCCGATCGGCACCCCCGGCACATATGGGGCGCCGCGCTGGGAACCGAAGCTGACGATGCGTCCCCCACGGGTCATCGGCGCGGTCGAGTCGAGCAACCTGAACTGCACGAGCCGCCCGTTCTCCCCCACCCCGTGAACGACCCCGATCTCCTCACCACCCTCCAGCCGGGCTCCCGCGGCCGACGCCCGGTCGCTGATGAGCACCGCCGTCGAGGTGTTGCGAGACGCCTGGATGACGCGGCCGACCAGGCCGTCACCGTTGAGCACGGTCATCTCGGGCCGTACGCCGTCGTCGGTGCCGGCGTCGAGCTGGACGGCGTCCTCGAAGCCGGGGCTGCCGCGCCGGGCGATCACGTTGGCCGCCACGACCTTGTAGCCGCCGCGCCCGGCCAGGCCGAGCATCCGCTTGAGCTGCGCGGAGCGGGCCGCGTCGAGTCTGCTCGCGTCGAGGCCGGCACGCAGCCTGGCGTTCTCGGCCTGGAGCTTCTTGATGTCGCTCTGGGCGCCGGGCGCGCTCGCCACCGCGTGCAGGAGGTCGCTCACCGGTCGGACCACGGTGCCGGTGAGCTGCTCGGCCCCGCCGAAGAGCCACGCGCCCGCCAGTCGCACCGGCTGGAACGGCGAACCCTCACCGGCGCGATGGTCGACGGTCAGGATGACCAGCGCCGCCGTCAGCAGCGTTCCTAGGATCAGCCGGGCGCGGCGCGATTCTCCCATCAGCGACGCGACTCCGGCACGAGCACCTGCTGCAATGCCTCGAACTCCTCGACACACCTGCCGGAGCCGAGCGCCACCGAGTCGAGGGCGTTCTCGACCAGGTGGACGGGCATGCCCGTCTCCGCCTTGATCCGCTCGTCCATGCCCCTGAGCAGGGCTCCTCCGCCGGTCAGGGCGATGCCGCGGTCCATCAGGTCACCGGACAGCTCGGGCGGGCACTTGTCGAGCGTGGTCTTGACCGCGTCGACGATGGAGTTGACGGGCTCCTCGATGGCCTTGCGAATCTCCTCGCCGGACACCACGATCGTCTTCGGCAGGCCGCTCACCAGGTCACGTCCGCGCACCTCGGCGTGCGGCTCCTCTCCGAGGGAGCAGGCCGAGCCGATCGCCATCTTGATCTCCTCGGCGGTGCGCTCGCCCAGCATCAGGGAGAACTCCTTCTTGGCGAAGGTGATCACCGCCTGGTCGAGCTCGTCACCGCCCACCCTGATCGACTGGCTGGTGACCACGCCGCCCATCGAGATGATCGCCACCTCGGTGGTGCCTCCCCCGATGTCGACAACCATGTTGCCGGTCGGCTCGTGCACCGGCAGGCCGGCGCCGATCGCCGCGGCCATCGGCTCCTCGATGATGTAGACCTTGCGGGCCCCGGCCTGGTAACCGGCCTCTTTCACGGCCCGCTGCTCGACGCCGGTGATGCCACTGGGCACCGCGATGATGATGCGCGGCTTGGCAAAGTGGCGCCTCTTATGCACCCTTTGGATGAAATATCGCAACATCCGCTCGGTGACGTCGAAGTCGGCGATCACTCCGTCCTTGAGCGGTCGAACGGCCACGATGTTCCCAGGGGTCCGGCCGATCATGCGCTTCGCCTCGATGCCCACCGCGACGATCTTGCCGGTGGCGGTGTTGATGGCGACGACCGACGGCTCGTTGAGCACGATGCCCCGACCGCGCACATACACCAAGGTGTTGGCTGTGCCGAGGTCTACGGCCATGTCCCGGCCGAGAAAAGCGAGCTTGCTGCCCATGGGGAACGGAGCCTTCCGTAATGTCGTACGCCCAATGACTACGGATCGAATTCGAATCGTAACGGTACGTACCCCGGGGCACCTAGAATGAGCCCACGCGCCCTACAAAAAACTTCCGCCCCTCCGTAAAGTCCCATTTTGCCCGGAATGCCCCCTCGGAAGCGGCCCCGGAATGCGACCGGAGTGTCCCCCAACGCAGAAGTGCCCGCTCGGCACTGTGGCCGGCGGGCACCTGGTGGAGCGGGGAGGGCGAATCCCTCCGGAACGCTAGAAGCGGTCGGGGAAGAAGATCTTGATCTCGCGGGCGGCCGACTCGGCCGAATCGGAGCCGTGGACGACGTTCTCGCCGATCTCCAGGGCGTGGTCGCCGCGGATCGTGCCGGGAGGCGACTTGACCGGGTCCGTCAGCCCGGCCAGGGCGCGGAACGCCTCGACGGCCCGCGGACCCTCGAGCACCATGGCGACGAGCGGAGCCGAGGTGATGAACTCGACGAGCTCGCCGAAGAACGGGCGCTCGGAGTGCTCGGCGTAGTGCGCCTTGGCGGTGTCAACGTCGAGGGTGCGCAGGTCCATCGCCACGACCTTGAGGCCCTTGCGCTCGATGCGGGCGATCACGTCGCCGATGAGGCCGCGCTTCACCCCGTCGGGCTTGATCAGGACAAGAGTGCGCTCGGACACTTGAGGTTCTCCTTCGAACAGGGTCTGGGGTCGTGGATGCGGCTACGGCTGCCGGGATCACTCCAAGGAGAACGCTCCGCGGCACGGAGGACCTCGCGTCGGCTGTAGCCGCGGCTCAGCTTACCGTCCACGATGGTGCGCCAGTCTCCACGAACCCACGCCGGAACACCCGAAACCAGCGCCGCCGCCACGTCTTCACCGCCCGCGACCACCACGCCCGCCTCCTCCGGCGGGCCGTGATGACCATCGGCAGGCGGTCACGGTCTACGGGGATCCGCTGTCTTCCGGCGATGGCGTCGGCGGCGGCACCGGCGGCAGCGGCCCCGTGGACTCACCCTGAACGTCCGGCGTCGCCTGATCGGGCCCGCCCTGGCGAGGTATGGACGCGTCAGGCCCACCACGCCCGCTCCGGAGGGCATCGGCGTCACCACGCCCCCGGGGCCGCGTCATCTCCTTGCCGGCACCGGTCACACCGGAACCCGGCCTCACGCCCCCAGACGGCGCCGTGGCCGTCGACTCCCCGCCATCAGCGGGCGCGTCAGACGCGGCCGCCTCGTCGCGGGCAGCCTCGGGCCCGGCCGCCTCATCGGCGTCGCGCGGCGTCTCGGACGCCGATCGTCCACCGCCGGCGGTCGCACTACCCTTCGTGGCTCCCTGACCGGCCGCGGACGACGGAGCCCTCTTGCCGCCCGCGCGCCGCGTCGGGGAAGCCGCTCCCCCATCCTCACCGGGCGCGCCGGACGTCGCCGCTCTCGTACGCGCGGCAGCCGCCTCCGACGACACCGCCTTCTTGCCCGCGCGCCGTGTCTCCGAGGTCGCCTCCCCGCCCTCGCCGGACGGCGCATCCGAGGCCGCCGCCCCCCTGCCGACGCGCGCGCCGGAATCCGGCTCCTGCCCACCAGACGGGGTCGCGGACCTGGCGGAGTCGTTCTTCGAGAGGCGGGCGCCACCGGTCAGGGGGGCGGTGACGCGAGGAAGCGCTCCCGTGGGATCGTCACCCGCGGCGGGCCGCGAAGGCTCCGGGGCGGAATCGACCTCCGTGAATGGCTTCTTCCTGCCGCGCTCGCCGCCCGCCGTGGGAGCAGGCTCACCCTCGGGTGGCGAAGCGTCCTGGCCGGCGGCTTCGTTCAGGTCGATCGACGCGGGACCATCCTCCGCCGACGGGCCCGGCCCGGAGAAGGGGGCGACCTCGTCCGGAGAGGCGCCGGCCGTGCCCGACGAGATGTCGGCCGCGACCGGCATGCGGCGAGCCAGGAGAGAGGCCAGAAGGATGACCACCACCACGACGAAGCCGCCGATCAGCGCCCACAGATGGAGAGCGCCCACGAACCGGTCGACCAGCTCCTGCGTCGAGGTCACCCCGCGCAGCATCGCCATCTGCACCCCGGTGCCGAGCAGATAGCCCGCGAGCACCCCGGGGAAACACAGCGCCAGGCCGAAGAGGGCAGACCCGAGCCCGGCCTTGCCGAGCGCGGCGGTGACGGCCACGGCGGCGCCCACCGCCAGCAGGGTAAGCGGCACGATCAGCACCAACCCCTGCGGAGCGGGCACCACGACGCGGACCGAGCAGAGACCGACCACCATGGACAACAGCCCCAGAGGCGTGAGCCACCGCGTCGCCGACCCCGCGAACAGCCGGACCGCGACGGCCGCGGCCACCGCGAGCAGACCCGCGACGGCGAACGGAATCCACAGCCCTTTCAGCCCTGGCCCGCCCAGCCCCCTCATCTCGACGTAGGTCACCTGGGCGACGCTGGGCAGCAGCACCGCGCCGACCGCGACCATGGTGTAGGCGAAGGTGCGGCCTTCCCGGGTGCCGATGGACGCCAGCGCGAGCAGCGCCCCGATCGCCAGCACCGCCACCAGGATCACCAGGTTGGCCCGCCAGTCCTCGGTCGCGGTGCTGACGGCCACGACCGAGATGCCCGCCGCGGGCACGGTCGCGAGGAGCAGGCGGCTGCGTTCGCTCGCTCGTGGCACGGGCGCCGGCGGACGGCCGTGCAGCTGCCAGACGACGAGGTAGGCGGCCGCGAGCCCCAGCGCGATGCCGGTCAGCATGGGGTAGGGCTGGAGCGTGACCTTCCAGTCATGGATGCCGTCGAGCGGCCAGAGGGCCAGCGCCTGGGCGGCGAGCAGGCTCAGCGAGAGCATGCCGGTCCAGACGGCCCGCAGCACCGGCGGACGCTGCCAGGCGGCCACCAGGGTGGCCGGGATGAGCAGCCCCGCGCCGATGCCGTGGAGCACGCGCAGGACGCCGACCAGGAGCGTCGACCCGGCGTAGCCGCCGGCGGCGTCGGCCACCGCCAGCAGCGCGAGCCCGCCGACCAGTACGTGGGCGACTCTCATCCGCCCCAGCGCCACCGCCGCGAGCGGCACGGTCAGGATCATCGCCGGGAGGGCGAGGCCGTGAGCGCGCATGAGCTCGAGCCGGTCGACGCCGTTGGGCAGCAGGTCGCCGACCACGGAGACGGTGTTGGGGATCGCGACGATCGCCAGGGGCAGCGCCGCCACGATGAGCAACGCGAGCACGATGTCGAGCAACCACGGGAACGTGACGCCCGCGGTAGGTCCCGCGGCTGGCGCTCTGGGGGACCGCTGAATCGGGGGGACGGCCATGTAGGCCGACTTTAGCGGGAAGTCACGCCCTCGACACGGCGAGCGACGAATATCGCGGTGATCCACAGCGCCGCGAAGATCGCCCCGAGAAAGAACATGGTCGATACGAGAAATCCCATGCAGATCGCAAGGACTTGTACGGCACTGCCCAGGATGTAGCCGATCGGCCGTTTGAGCAGCCCGGCCGCGACGACGCAGAGCACGGCCAGCCCCAGACCGACGGTCGCCGCCAGAGCGGGCGCGACTCCGCCGACACTGATCGCCACTGGCGTGGTGAGGCCGGCGACGATGGCCTCCATGCCGAGGACGCTGGCACCGAGCCTGCGCATGCCGGGTGTGACCTGGAAGTTCATCATGAGCCTTCCGCCTTCAGCAGATGACGGGCGTCGCCCGCGGTCACCACGGAGCCGGTGATGAACACACCTGTGCCGCTGAACTCGCCCTCGGCGTCGGCGATCGCAATGCCTCTGTCGATGGCGTCGTCGAGGCGTTCGACGAGGTGCACACGGTCTTCTCCGAACAGGGGCGTGGCCAGCGCGGCAAGCGCCTCGGGAGCCATCGACCGCGGTGAGGAGTTTCTCGTGACGACGATCTCGTCGACCATGGGCTCGAGCAGCTCGAGCAGTCCGTGAACGTCCTTGTCTCGCATCACCGCGACGACACAGATCAACTTGGCGAAGTCGAACGCCTCGTGCATGGCCTCGAGCGTGGCCTGCATGCCGCCGGGATTGTGTGCGGCGTCGACCACGACGGTGGGATTGCGGCGCACGACCTCCAGCCGCCCGGGCGACGATGCCTGCGCGAACGCCTGCCGTACCAGCTCGATGTCGAGCGGGTCGTCACCGCCGCTCAGCGCCTCCACGGCGGCCAGCGCGGTGACCGCGTTGCTCGCCTGGTGGGCGCCGTGGAGCGGCAGGTAGACCTCGTCATAGACGCCCTTGAGGCCGCGCAGCGTCATCAGCTGCCCGCCCAACGCGATCTCACGATTGAGCACGCCGAACTCCAGGCCCTCACGCGCGACGACGGCGCCGACCTCGGCGGCCCGACGCATCAGCACCTCGGCCGCCTCAAGCTCCTGCTGGGCGAGCACGGCGGTGGCGCCGGGCTTGATGATGCCGGCCTTCTCCCTCGCGATGCTCGGGATGTCGGGCCCGAGCCGGTCGGTGTGATCGAGCGAGATGGGCGTGATGACGGCGACGGTGCCGTCGGCGACGTTGGTGGCGTCCCAGGAGCCTCCCATGCCCGCCTCCACGACCGCGACGTCGATCGGGGTGTCGGCGAACACCGCGAACGCCATGGCCGTCAGCAGCTCGAAGAACTGGATGCGGCGTCCCTGCGTGTCGGCCAGCTCGACGAAAGGAGCGATCTCCTCATATGCCTGCGCGAACTGCTCCTCGCTCAACGGCGCGCCATCGACCGTGATGCGCTCGCGCATCGAGACCAGGTGGGGGCTGGTGAAGCGCCCTACGCGCAGGTTGCGCTCCTTGAGCAATGCCTCCGTGAGCCGCGCGGTGCTCGTCTTGCCGTTGGTGCCCGCTATGTGAATGACGGGGTAGGCCCGCTGAGGCGAGCCGAGCAGATCCATGAGAGCCGCGATCCTGTCGAGCGTCGGCTCGAACTGCCACTCGACGCCTCGTTCCATGATCGCGCGTTCAACCGCACGATAGTCCACCCCTCAACCCTACTGACCGCACAGAGCACTCCCCACGCCGCGCCAGGGCGCTCCAAGGATCTGATATCGAGCCACTGGAATCGATTCGCCGCTCACCCTGGCGTGTAGCACGGGCCGGCGGTCCATTTCTTACGCCGACATCGCTTCCACCGTAAACGGCCTGCTCGGTCACGTCGCCACCTGGCCACTTCCGATGGACTGAGCGCGCTTCTCTAGAAGCGCAATCCAGCCCATGCGAAAAGCCCTCCTACCGGCACCTGACGCACTCCGAAACGCTTCCCATGAACGCAAAAAAAGGGGCCCCGCCACCGGAACCCCAAACCAACCACCCGAAAACCCGCGCCCGAGCCCGCCCGCAGCCAACCGGCTGCGCCCCGCCCAACCACAACCCACAAGCCTGCGGTCTGCCCGACCGAAACCCACCCGAACAAGCCCGACCGGGCCCCGCCCCGAACGGAACCCGACCAAACCCCACCAACCAAGCGAACACGCAGGCAGGTCCGTAAACACAGGAACAGGGCCGTAAACGAAGGCCCGTAAACGCGAGAAGGGCCCCCTAATCCAGGAGGCCCTTCCCACATCAAACGATTGTCCGGCGGCGACCTACTCTCCCACACCCTCCCGAGTGCAGTACCATCGGCGCTGAGAAGCTTAACTTCCGGGTTCGGAATGTAACCGGGT
>NZ_JBEZFS010000017.1:0-297935 GCF_040649575.1 Nonomuraea sp. NPDC048916 | reverse complement strand
TCCGAACCCGGAAGTTAAGCTTCTCAGCGCCGATGGTACTGCACTCGGGAGGGTGTGGGAGAGTAGGTCGCCGCCGGACAATCGTTTGATGTGGGAAGGGCCTCCTGGATTAGGGGGCCCTTCTCGCGTTTACGGCCCTGTGTTTACAGCCCTTCGTTTACGGCCCTGTGTTTACGGGCCTGTGTTTACGGACCTGCGTGTTTGCTTGGTTGGTGGGGTTTGGTCGGGTTCCGTTCGGGGCGGGGCCCGGTCGGGCTTGTTCGTGCGGGTTTCGGGCGGGTGGGTTTCGGTCGGGCAGACTTTCGGGTGGTTGGTTTGGGGTTCCGGTGGCGGGGCCCCTTTTTTGCGTTTCACGATGACCCGCACAAGGGACCTCAGTGTGTGTTCAGGGTCACCGCGGCGACGACCAGGAGGAAGTACGGCGCCCGAAACAGCTGTCATGCGGCGGGCCGCCTTCGGGGTGGTGGTGGGGGCGTGACCGGCCCGGGCCGCGGCGAGGGTGATCAGTCCGTAGATGGCGCCGCAGCCCAGCACGTGCAACACGCCGAGCACGGTGAGCTGGAGCCCGATCGGCACGCCCCCGCCGGCGTCGATGAACTGCGGCATCAGCGACAGGTACAGCAACACGCCCTTCGGATTGAGCAGGGCGGTGAGCATGCTCTGGCGGACCACCGCGGTGCTCGAGCGGCAGGTCGCCGGGATGCCGGAGGTGGTGGAAGCCCACCGGCTGTTCGGCGATCCCGACTCCCTGCTGCGCGTCGCCGTGGCCGATCTGGCGGCCTACGAGCGGTTCTACTCCGAGGCGCTGTCCGGGCTGCCGGGCGTGGCCCAGCTGACCTCGCACCTCGCCATGAAGGTGATCAAACCCGACACGGGTCTCCCTGTCGGTGGCAGGTGACGTCCGGAGACGTCCGCCTTGGGCTGCCTGGGCTCACTGGACTCCTCGAGCTGCCTGGGCCTACTTGGGCAGCACCAGCAGGGCGTCGCCGACGCCGCGCTCCCTGCCGTCCGACGGGCGGTTGACGACCTTGCCGCCCACGACCATCGCGGTGGACCCGCCGCCGTCCAGGTTGATCGCCTCTGTGGCGCCGAGCCAGCGCATGAATCGCGCCGCCTCGACGAAGTTGGCCCCTACGGTCACGCCGGGCTGCCGCCCGTCGATGGTCGCGAGGATGAGGCTGCCATTGCGGGTGGTGCCGAGCAGGGTGCGCGGGTGGCGACGGAGGATCATGTTCATCGAGTCGTGCCCGTCGCGCTTGGCGGTGATCTTGGTCCGGCCGTTGCGGACGAGGCCCACGCCGCCGGCGATGACATGCAGGTCGGGGGTGAGCTTGAGCGCCCTGCCCTTGCGGATGTCGATGACCTTGGTGTCGACCTTGACCGTCCAGTCCTTCCAGGCGTGCTGGTTCAGCCAGTCGGAGGCGATGCCCGAGCCGTGCAGCACCCGCATCCCGCGAGCCACGGCGGCGCCCGGCGCGCGCACCGCGACGACCTTACCGGCCGGGTCGAGCACCACGTCGGTGCCGCCGTCGGCGGGCGTCTTGGCGCCGAACTCCTCGGTGTAGAGGACCAGCTCGTCGGCCGCGGCGGCGCGGTTGACGCCGTTGACCGGGAGCTTGCCGCCGTCCTGTGAGATCGCGGTGACGGTGGTCTTGAGCTCGGTGACGCGGGCCGTACGGCCTCTGAGCACGACGGCGGAGCGGCCGGGGACGGCCTCGCTGAGCAGCTTGCCGGCGACCACGGAGGCGCCGACCGGCTCGCCCTGCAGTGCCTTGGCCGTGTGGATGTTGAAGAAGCCGCCGTTGACCGCGGCCAGCGCGTTGCCCGGCTTGGCCATCGCGGACACCGTCTCGCGCTTGGCGACGCTGGTGCCGAGGGAGGCCGCGTACGAGCCGCGGAACGCCCTGGCGTCGATCATCACGACCTTGGCGTCCCAGGGGCCGGTCGTCTCCAGGCCGTCGTCGCCCAGGTAGTCGACCTTGGCCTTCAGGCCGGCCTCCTTGAGCTTCTCGGCCGTCTTCTCGGCCTCCTTCTTGTCCTCGAGCTTCCACAGGCCCACCCGGACCATGTAGACGGTCTGCGAGGGAGCGTCGGCGACCTGCGGGCGGACGACCTTCTGCAGGCCGGCGACCTCGCCCGCGGCTTCCACCTCGGCGGCCTTCGCCTCCGCGGTCGCCTGCTGCCCGTAGTCACGGCCGCTCGGCATCAGGACCGTCACGGTGTAGCCGTCGGTGGACTGGCCGGCCCGCACGTTGTAGAGGTCGACCCCGTACGCCACGCTCGTCACCGATGTGGTGGGGACGGCGGGCACGCCCAGGGGGAACTTGGCCGACGGGAACTTCACCGACAGTTGTTCCGCGGCGGCGGGCACGGTGGTGACCGTGAGAGCGGCGGCCAGGGACAGGCCTGCGGCGAGGGTGCGTCGAGACATGAATACTCCAGAGGGCGGACAGCAATCCGCACCATCCTGGCGAGATCATGGTCACGAAGTGAGCGAAACACGCCAAACGGTTGACGAGGTTACAAGATTGACATCGGCTGTGACTGGCAAGGTTGATCAATCATCCACAATGAGTTCATGACGCGCATCAGCCTGTGGTGGCGGCCGCTGACTCCACATGTTCGGGCTGTCCTCAGGGCGGTCCCGATGCTTCAGAGGTCTCACCGAGGGCGGCATGACCCCTACCGGCTCTCCCGGCGGAAGGACTCCAGGGCCAGCAGCGCGACGTGTAGCGACATGCACGACTCGACGTCGTCGAGGTCGGTCTCGAGGATGCGTTCGAGGCGGCGCAGCCGGTCGTAGAAGGCGGGCCGGGACAGGTGGGCCTTCTGCGCGGCGACCGCCTTGTTGCGCCCGGCGTCGAGGTAGACGCGCAGGATCCGGGTGAGGTCGCCGCCGCGCTGCGCGTCGTGCGCCAGCAGCGGCCCGAGCTCGCGCTCGGCGAACGTCTGCACCCTGGCGTCGTCGCGCAGCAGGTGGAGCAGCCCGCGCAGGCGCAGGTCGGGCAGCCGGTAGAAGGGCCTGCCGTCCGGCTGGCGGACCGCGACGTCGGCCACCTGCTCGGCTTCGAGGAAGCTGCGCCGTACGTCCTTGATGGATTCGACCGCCGAGCCCGCGGCCAGGACGAACGCGGCGCCGGGCTTCCACAGGGCGCGGAGCCGGTCGGCGAGCGCGGTCAGCGCGGGTTCGGCGTTGGTGCGGGGCGACAGTGGCAGCAGAACCCCGACGCGGTCCTGGTCGAGCGCGCCGACGAGGGCGGGCAGCCGGGCGTCACGGCAGGCGGCGGCGGTGGCCTCGGCCAGCTCGCCGAGCTGGGCCTGCCCGTCGAGGGCCTGCTCGATGGGGTCGGTGGGGCGGATCACCACGCTGACCAGCCTGCGGCCGGTGAGCGGGACGCCCACGGCGCGGGCGCGGGCGGCGGCCTCGTCGGGGTCGGCGTAGGCGTGGGTCAGGATGCCGGTGATGATCGTGCCGTGCGCCTGGCGTTCGAGTGACTCCTGGTGGCGTTCGAGCAGGCGGCCGAGGGCGAGCGTGGTGGCCGCGCGTTCGGCCAGCACCAGGTCGCGCGGAGAGGGAGGCGCGTCGCAGAGCAGGATCAGCCTGCCCCAGTCCTGGCCGCGCGCGCCGACCGTGGTGACCAGCCAGCCCGACGCGGCGTCGTACGCGGTGCGCTCGGCCGGGGCGACCGCCCTCGACCTGGTCTCCCACCCGGCCAGCAGCACGCCCGTGTCGCGCCCGGCGGACTCGCAGGCCAGCACCTGGTGGGCGAGGTTCTCCAGCAGGACCGGGCGGTTGGACAGCCGGGCCACCTGGGTGAGCACCTTGGCCGGTGACGCGCCCTCGACCGACAGCTCGGTGAACACCTCGTGCAGCTGCTCCGAGGCCCGCAGCTCCTCCAGCTGGATGTCGATGATCCTTGCGTGCACCGACTCGGTGATCTGCACGAACGGCGTCTCGTGGCCCAGCACGATGAGCGGCAGCCCGTGCTCCTCGGCGGTCTTGACGACGGCCCGCGGCAGCTCCTGGACGAACCTGCGCCCCAGCTCGACGATCAGCCCGGAGGCTCCCACGGAGGCGAGCTCGCCGATGTAGGCGGCCAGTTTCGCCGGGTCTTCGGGCAGCGCCACTCCGGTGGTCAGCACCAGTTCGCCGCCGCGGAGCAGGTGGGCGATGTCGGCGATCTCGCCCACGTGCACCCACCGCACCTTCGAGTCCAGCCGGTCGGCGCCCGCGACCACACGCGGGTTTCCCCGGCGGACGGTCTCCAGGGCGAGGACATCGGCGATGGTGGGGAGCACGGGCAGAGCCTATCCGATCAGCCTGTAAGATCGGATATAGGTTGGTTTACACATTGAAGTCAAATCAGCCGCTAAGATCCTCTTCGCGAAACTCCCGGGCCGCCTCCTGCTCGCGAAGCTCCACCCGCCGGATCTTGCCGGAGATCGTCTTGGGCAGCTCGCCGAACTCCAGTCTGCGCACCCTCTTGTACGGGGCGAGGTGGCGCCGCGAGTACTCGAAGATCGACCGTGCGGTCGCCTCGTCGGGCTCGAAACCGGGCGCGAGCGTCACGAAGGCCTTCGGCACCGCCAGTCGCAGCGGGTCGGGCGCGGGCACCACGGCCGCCTCGGCCACGGCGGCATGCTCCAGCAGCACGCTTTCCAGCTCGAACGGCGAGATGCGGTAGTCGGAGGCCTTGAAGACGTCGTCGGTGCGGCCCACGTAGGTGATGTAGCCGTCGGCGTCTCGGGTGGCGACGTCACCCGTGTGGTAGTGGCCATCCTTCATCGCGTCACCGGATCCATCGATGTATCCGGTCATGAGGCCCATGGGGCGATGGTCGAGCGGCAGGCAGATCTCCCCGTCATCGCCGGGCTCGCCGGTGATCGGGTCGAGCAGCACGATGTCGTAGCCGGGCAGCGGCCGGCCCATCGATCCGGGCCTGACAGGCTCGCCCGGCACGTTGCCGATCTGGGCGGTCGTCTCGGTCTGGCCGTAGCCGTCGCGGATCGTGATGCCCCACGCCTTGCCGACCTGGTCGATGATCTCCGGGTTGAGCGGTTCTCCGGCGGCGACGGCCGTGCGAAGAGGGAGTCGCCAGGCCGTCAGGTCCTCCTGGATGAGCATCCGCCACACGGTCGGCGGTGCGCAGAACGTCGTGACGCGCTCGTCGCGCAGCACCTCGAGCAGGGCGCGCGCGGAGAAGCGCTGGTAGTCGTGGATCAGCACGGTCGCGCCCGCGTTCCAGGGGGCGAACACGTTGCTCCACGCGTGCTTGGCCCAGCCGGGGGATGACACGTTGAGGTGCACGTCGCCGGGCCGCAGGCCGATCCAGAACATGGTCGACAGGTGCCCCACCGGATAGGAGGCGTGCGAGTGCTCGACCAGCTTGGGCTGGGAGGTCGTGCCGGAGGTGAAGTAGAGCAGGAGCGGGTCGCCGGCCCGCGTCGGCGCGTCGGGGACGAAGCGCTCGTGGGCCTGGTAGGCCTCGTGGTAGGGCAGCCAGCCGTAGGCGTCGCCGACCGAGATCTTCGTGTATTCGCCGGCGCCGAACCTGCCCGCGTCGGAGGCGTTGGCGATGACGTGCGCGACCCCGCCCCGGTCGATGCGTTCGGCGATGTCCTGGGCGGTCAGCAGCGTGGTGGCCGGGATGACGATCGCGCCCAGTTTCATGGCGGCGAGCAGCGCCTCCCACAGCTCGGCCTGGTTGCCCAGCATGAGCAGGATCCGGTCGCCGCGTCTCACGCCCTGCTCGTGGAGCCAGTTGGCCACCCGGTTGGAGCGGGCGGACAGCTCGGCGAACGTGTAGGAGACCTTTCCGGTGATCTTCAGGGCGACCGCGCCGGGGGTCTCGGCGGCCAGCACGCCGTCGAACCAGTCGAGCGCCCAGTTGAACTCCGCCGGCTCCGGCCACCGGAACTCTCGGCGGGCGGTCTGGTAGTCGGCTCCTAGCAGGAAGTCACGCGCCGCGCGGAAATCGCTCATGAACCGGATCCTGCTACGTCACCAGCCTGGCCTCAAGGCCATCGAGCACGGAGTGGAGGCCGAAGTCGAAGCTCATCTCGCGGGCCAGGCGGGTCGTGACCTCTTGTGCCTCGCACACGCCGGCGATCAGGTCGGGATAATCGCGCACGGCGTGCGCCACCGCCTGCCGGACGCCGTCCTCGTCGATCTCGCCCTCGACCATCGCGGTGTTCCACGCGACCTCGGGGATCACCATGCCGAACACGTAGGCGGTGAGCGTGGCATTGGCGTAGTCGATCTCCAGGCCCTCGAACCCGGCCAGCCGGAAGGCCCTGCGCATGAGGTCGCCGGCCGCGAGCGCGTTGGGACCGAGCGCGGGCGTCCGGCCGACGAGAGAGGTTGCCCAGCTGTGTCGTAGCAGCGACGCGCGCATGTTGTGCGCGAAGGCCGCCGCCGCGTCTCGCCAGCCCACTATCTCGGGATCGGGGACGGTCATCCCGCCCCACACCTCGTCGTAGACCAGCTCCAGCAACTCGTCCTTGTTGGCGACGTACCAGTAGAGGCTCGTCGCGCCCGCGACCAGCTTGGCGCCGAGCTTGCGCATGCTCAGGCCGTCGAGGCCCTCGGCGTCGAGCAGCTCCATCGCGGCGCTCACGATCTCCTCGCGGCTGCGGCCGGGGCTGGTGGCCTTGCGCGGCTCGCGGAGCCAGACGGAGGTGAACTGCTTGCCGGTCATTCTCCCAGGATAAATCCACTCGCACACTGTACGAGTCTCGTCGTACAGTGTGCGAGTGAACTCGAACACTGTACGAGATCCACGGCGCTGGTGGATTCTCGTCGTCCTCTGTCTCTCGCTGCTGGTCCTGGTGGTGGACAACACCGTCCTCATCCTGGCCATCCCGTCGCTGATCACGGACCTGGGCGCGAGCCCGGCCGACATCCAGTGGATCATCGACGCCTACGTGCTGGCCTTCGCCGGCCTGCTGATCACCGCGGGCAGCCTTTCCGACAGGTACGGCCGAAGATTGTTCCTGATCGTCGGACTGGCCTTCTTCGGCGGAGCGTCGCTGCTCGCCGTGCTGGCCGCGGAGCCGTGGCAGGTGATCGGCGCGCGGGCGCTGATGGGCGTCGGCGGGTCGATCATGATGCCCTCGACGCTGTCGATCCTGATGACCGTCTTCGACGACTCCGAACGGCGCAAGGCTATGGCCGCCTGGAGCGCGGTCGCCGTGGTCGGCATGGTCTCCGGCCCGACGCTGGGCGGCTTCCTGCTGCAGCACTACTGGTGGGGCTCGGTCTTCCTGCTGAACATCCCCATCGCGGCGCTCGCGATCGTGGCGGCCGTGGTGCTGATGCCGGAGACCCGCAGCGCCGGGCGGCGGATCGACCCCGTCGGTGTGGTGCTCTCCGTCGTCGGCCTGACCTCGGCCGTCTACGTCATCATCGAACGCGAGTGGAACGTGCTCGGCATCGCGCTCGCCGTCGCCGCCCTCACCGCGTTCGTGGTCTGGGAACGCCGCTCGCCGCACCCGATGCTGCCGCTGCACCTGTTCGCCAACCGCAACTTCAGCGGGGCGTCGTTCTCCATCCTGCTGATGTCGTTCGGCGCGGGCGCCGTGATGCTGATGCTGACCCAGTACCTGCAGTTCGTGCTGGGCTACAAGGAGATGAAGGCGGGCCTGGCGCTGCTGCCCTACGCCGTGGCGGCGGCCGTCTTCAACGGGGTCGGCGCCGGGCTCGGCCAGAAGGTGAGCAACCGGGTGCTGGTCGGGGCGGGCCTGCTGGTCATGGCGGGCGGCTTCGCGGTCATGGCGACCACCACCGGATACGCGCCGCTGGCCGCCGCTCTGGTGATCATGGGGATCGGGGCCGGACTCGCCGGTCCCTCGGCCTACGCCTCGCTGATGGGCGCGATCCCGGTCGAGCACGCTGGTGTCGGCTCGGCGCTCAACGACACCGTGCAGCAGGTCGGCATGGCCCTGAGCATCGCCGTCCTGGGCAGCGTGCTGGCCGGGGTGTTCACCTCGCGGATGCCGGCCGGCGCGCCCGACGCGGCCCGCGAGTCGATCGGCGCCGCGCACGTCGTCGGTCTGCAGGGCCCCGCGAACGAGGCCTTCACCACCGCCATGCACGTCGGTTCCTGGGTGGGGGCCGCGTTCTGCGTGGCCGCCGCGCTGCTCGCGGTGAGCATGCTGCGCCCGGCCGCGCCCGTCGCCCCCGAGCCGGTGGAGGTCTAGCGCCGCGGCTCGCGTATGCTCCTCAGGCTGTCCAGTTTGTGCGTCCGCTCGTCGTGGCCCACCTGTCTGAGCAGGTCGGCCACCGAGCGGTAGCGGCCGTACTCGGCGGCGTAGGTGCCCGGGTCCGGCACGAGGTCGAGCTCCGGGTTCTCCGCCACGAACGTCATGTACTCGTGCTCGGCGTGGTCCTCGAACTCGGCGTTGAGCCGGTAGCTCCAGTCGGGCCGGACCAGGAACAGCATCCACGACACGTGGTAGTAGAAGAACGAGATCAGCCAGGGCGCCGCCTTGTGCAGCAGCCAGGTCTGCCGGTGGCCGTGACGCTGGACGAGGTCCTGCATGATCAGCAGGTGCCACTGCTCGTTGTCCTGGTCGGCGCGGGCCTCCACGATCCGTTCGAAGACTCTCCTGGCCAGTGCGGAGTGCCCGGCATGACGGTGAACGGCCCAGTAGCCCACGCGCTCCCACGCCTGGTAGGGGACACGGGCGATGATCTCCAGCATGGCGAACTTGGTGTAGGAGCCCCGTTTGCCGTACATGATGTCCACGGGCTTGAACATCATCTTGGCCAGCAGGCTGTACTTCATCCGCGGGGTGTCGAGCGTCTGCCGCTGGGCGAGGAGCAACTGGTCGTGGTCGAGCTTCGGCGGGCCGGCGGGGGCTTCGGGGAGCCGGGTGATGGTGACGGTCATGGCCGTTCTCCTCAGGTCGCTTCCTGGTGTGATGACCTGATCGTGCTTTATCGGGCCCCTTCCGGTCGTCGGCCTCCGGTGGGCTTCCGGGGTGCCTCCCGAGGGGTAGCGGCGCCCGGAGGCGTACGCCTGCGGGCGGACGGGAGATCCCCTAGGGGACGAGCCGGGGCTCTTCACGACACGGGCACGTAGAGCTTAATGTCTAGACATATGGTCATTAGGAAGGGGTGGTGTACAACCTGTAAGGTGGATTGTCCGTATAGCGACACATTGGCGATTGGAGCACCGGCCAAAAACCGGGATACTCAAGATATGTCGGACCTCCTCGCGCGCCACCGGGCAGTCATCCCCAACTGGGTGGCCCTCAACTACAACGAGCCCATCGAGATCGTCAGCGGCAAGGGCAACCGCGTCGTCGACGCCGATGGCAAGAGCTATCTGGACTTCTTCGCCGGCATCCTGACCAACATGATCGGTTATGACGTGCCCGAGGTGCGCGAGGCGGTCGAACGGCAGCTCGCCACCGGCGTCGTGCACACCAGCACCGTCTACCTCCTGCGCGGCCAGATCGAGCTGGCCGAGAAGATCGCCAGGCTGTCCGGCATCCCCGACGCCAAGGTCTTCTTCACCAACTCCGGCACCGAGGCCAACGAGACCGCGCTGCTGCTCGCCACCTACGCCCGCAAGAGCGACCAGGTGCTGGCCATGCGGCAGAGCTACCACGGCCGCAGCTTCGGAACCGTCAGCGTCACCTCCAACCGGTCCTGGAAGAACAGCTCGCTCTCCCCGCTGAACGTGCACTTCCTGCACGGCGCCGACCGGCAGCTCGCCCAGTTCAGGGGGCTGTCCGACGCCGACTACATCAAGGTGTGCGTCGACGACCTGCGCCACCTGCTGGCCACCGCCGTGTCGAACGACGTGGCCGCGCTGATCGCCGAGCCGATCCAGGGAGTGGGCGGGTTCACGATGGCCCCCGACGGGCTGTTCGCCGCCTACAAGGAGGTCCTCGACGAGCAGGGCATCCTGTTCATCTCCGACGAGGTGCAGACCGGCTGGGGCCGTACGGGAAGCGCGTTCTTCGGCATCCAGAATCACGGTGTGACGCCCGACATGATGACGTTCGCCAAGGGCCTCGGCAACGGGTTCGCGGTCGGCGGGGTCGTGGCGCGCGGCGACCTGATGGACGCCCTGCCCGCCACGGGGCTGGCCACGTTCGGCGGCAACCCGATCTCCATGGCCGCCGCCAACGCGACCCTCGACTACGTGCTCGACCACGACCTGCAGGCCAACGCCGCCCGGACCGGCAAGATCATCATCGACGGTCTGCGCGAGGCGGCCGAGCGGCTCCCGATCGTCAAGGACGTCCGCGGCAAGGGCCTGATGTTCGCCGTCGAGCTGGGCAGCCCCGCCCAGGCCGGGCGCTTCATGGAGGAGACGAAGAAGGCCGGCCTGCTCGCGGGCAAGGGCGGGCTGTACGGCACGGCCATCCGGATGGCCCCGCCGCTCACCCTGACGGTGGCCGAGGCCACCGAGGGCCTGGGCATCATCGTCAACGCACTCGAAGTCATCAACCGAGAAGTCACCGATCGCGAAGTCAACGACGCAGAGGCAGCGCAGTGAAGTCAGTCAAGCACTGGATCAACGGGACTCTCGTCGACGGCGACGGCCGCACCGGCGAGATCTTCGACCCGGCGACCGGCGAGGTCAGCGGTCACGTCGCGCTGGCCGCCACGGCCGACGTCGACGCGGCCGTGGCCGCCGCCGTCGCGGCCTTCCCCGCCTGGCGCGACGCGTCGCTGGTCAAGCGGGCGCAGGTGCTGTTCCGCTTCCGCGAGCTGATGTACGCCCACCGCGACGAGATGGCCGCGCTGATCTCCTCCGAGCACGGCAAGGTGCACTCCGACGCGCTCGGCGAGGTGACCCGCGGCCTGGAGGTCGTGGAGTTCGCCTGCGGGATCCCGCACCTGCTCAAGGGGGGCTTCTCCGAGGGCGTCTCGACCCGGGTCGACTCCTACTCGATCCGCCAGCCGCTCGGCGTCGTCGCCGGCATCACGCCGTTCAACTTCCCGGCCATGGTGCCGATGTGGATGTACCCGATCGCGATCGCCTGCGGCAACGCGTTCGTCCTCAAGCCGTCGGAGAAGGACCCGTCGGCGTCGCTGCTCATGGCGCGGCTCTGGCAGGAGGCCGGGCTGCCCGACGGCGTGTTCAACGTCGTGCAGGGCGACAAGGTGGCCGTCGACCGGCTGCTGGAGCACCCCGACGTGAGCGGCGTCTCCTTCGTCGGCTCCACCCCCATCGCCAGGTACGTCTACGAGACCGCCACCGCCCACGGCAAGCGCGTGCAGGCGCTGGGCGGAGCCAAGAACCACATGCTCGTGCTGCCCGACGCCGACCTCGACCTGGTCGCCGACTCGGCCGTGTCGGCGGGCTTCGGCTCGGCCGGTGAGCGCTGCATGGCCATCTCGGTCGTGCTGGCCGTGGACCCGATCGGCGACGAGCTGGTCGAGAAGATCGTCGAGCGCGTCGGCAAGCTGGTGATCGGCCCCGGCGACGATCCCAGGTCGGAGATGGGGCCGCTCGTCACCGGGCCCCACCGCGACAAGGTCGCCTCCTACCTCGACCTCGGCGTCGAGGAGGGGGCCAAGCTGGTCGTCGACGGCCGCGAGACCGCCGTGCTCGACGGTGGCACGGCCGCCGACAGGTCCGGCTTCTGGCTCGGCCCGAGCGTGCTCGACCACGTGCCGCCGCGCTCGCGGGTGCACACGGAGGAGATCTTCGGCCCCGTCCTGACGATCGTCCGCGTCGCCTCGTACGAGGAGGGGGTGGAGCTCATCAACGGCGGCGAGTACGGCAACGGCACCGCGATCTTCACCAACGACGGCGGCGCCGCCCGGCGCTTCCAGAACGAGGTCGAGGTCGGCATGGTCGGGATCAACGTGCCGATCCCGGTGCCCATGGCGTTCTACAGCTTCGGCGGCTGGAAGGCCTCGCTCTTCGGTGACACGCACCTGCACGGCACCGAGGGCGTCCACTTCTACACCCGCGGCAAGGTCGTCACGTCCCGCTGGCTCGACCCGTCGCACGGCGGTGTGAACCTCGGCTTCCCCACCAACAGGTAGCCCGTACGACGGAGGGGTGCGCGTTCCGGCCGCGCATCCCTCCGCGATGACGTCCCCCGGTAAGCTCCTGGACAACGGGCAAGGGGGACATCGTTGGATCGCCGAATTCCGGTCGTGGCGCTCGCCGTGACGACTCTGATCGCGGGCACGGGCGCGGCGAGCCCCTCGTCGACGCCGACGCCGACGCCGAAGCCCTCGTCCTCGCCCTCGGCGACTCCGGCGCAGAGCGACGGCACGCTGCAGATTCTCACCTACCGCGGCTACGCCGACTACTCCGGCACCACCTCCGAGTTCGAGAGGGTCACCGGCTGCCGCATCGCCCGCTTCGACACCGTGCAGACCGCCGACGAGATGGCCGCCAAGGTCAACGAGCGCCCCTACGACGTGATCTCCGCGGGCCCCGTCCTCGCCGCCTCGCTGATCGAGGGCAGGCGGGTGCAGCCGATCGACCCGGCCAGGGTGACCGGCTACACCGACCTCAGCAAGCGCTTCCGTGACATGACGACCCAGTCGGGCAAGGTCTACGGCGTGCCCTACCTGTGGGGCTACCACGAGTTCCTCTACGACTCGGCGAAGGTCAAGGACGGCGACGACCTGAGGCGGGTGTTCGACTCCGACGACGTGGCGCTCCAGGACAGTCCGCTGACCATCGCCGACGCCGCGCTCGCCCTCGGCGGTGTCGACGACCCCTACGAGCTGACCACCGAAGAGCTCGACCGGGTGATGCGGTTGCTCCGCAAGCACGACGAGCGCGCCTACTGGAAGAACCCCCTCGACCTGGTCAAGGGCTTCGCGACGGGGTCCCTCGACTACGCGCAGGCCACGCCCTACTATCGCCTGCTGCTGCGGAAGGCCGGCAAGCCGATCAAGGCCGTCGGCGCCCGCGAGACCACCGGCTGGGTCGACTCCTGGATGCTCGGTGCCGGAGTGCCCAACACCGACTGCGCCTACCGCTGGCTGGCCTACACCGCCTCGCCCGCGGTCCAGCGCAACGCGGCGGCCTGGGTCGGGCTCGCTCCGGCCAACCTCAAGGCGTGCACCTCGAAGGCCAAGCGCGTCTGCGACGCCTACGGGGCCGACAAGGCGAGCCGGCTCGACCGCATCGCCTTCGCCGTCCGTCCACCCGGGGGTTGCGCCGCCAATGAACGGGAATGCACTGATTACGCCGCCTGGACCGCACGCTGGCGCGAACTCGTGGGCTGATCGGGGGCGGCCGGCGCAGATGTGATGGAGCCGCGGGCGCACCCGTCCCCCCGCTGGGTGCGACCTGCTGAGACGCCCCGGGCCTTCCCCCGCCCCGGGGCGTCTCGCTGTTTCCGGAGACCCCGGTCCCAAATTTTGACTGAATGACCAGTCAGTGAGTAGGGTCGGGGTATGAGAATCCTCCTGGTCGGGGCCGGCGGAGTCGGCTCCGCAGTCGTCCCCATCGCCGCACGCCGAGATTTCTACGAACACATCGTGGTCGCCGACTCCCAACAGGACCGGGCGGCCCAGGCCGTCGCCGCCGTGGACGACCCACGCTTCAGCGCCATCCGGCTCGACGCCTCCGACCAGGCGCAGGTCGAGGCCGCGCTCCGTGAGCACCGGTGCGACGTGCTGTTCAACGCCGTCGATCCGCGGTTCACCATGCCGCTGTTCGAGGCGGCGCTGGCGGCCGGAGCACACTACCTCGACATGGCGATGTCGCTGTCCAGACCGCACCCGCGCGAGCCGTATGTGAAGACGGGGGTGAAGCTCGGCGACGAGCAGTTCGCGCGCGACGGCGAGTGGCGGGGCGCGGGGCGGCTCGCGCTGGTCGGGATGGGGGTCGAGCCGGGGCTGGCCGACGTGTTCGCCCGCTACGCCGCCGACCACCTGTTCGACAGCATCGACGAGATCGGCGTCAGGGACGGGTCCAACCTGGTCGTCGAGGGTTACGACTTCGCGCCGACGTTCTCGATCTGGACCACGATCGAGGAGTGCCTCAACCCGCCCGTGGTCTGGGAGGACGGCCGGTGGCGCACCACCGAGCCGTTCAGCGAGCCCGAGGTGTTCGACTTCCCGGCCGGCATCGGGCCCGTGGAGTGCGTGAACGTCGAGCATGAGGAGGTCCTGCTGGTCCCCAGGTGGATCCCGGCGCGGCGGGTGACCTTCAAGTACGGGCTCGGCGAGGAGTTCATCGGCGTCCTGAAGACCCTGCGCAAGCTGGGCCTGGACAGCGCGGACAAGATCCGGGTGGGCGGCGCGGAGGTGGCTCCGCGCGATCTGGTGGCCGCGAGCCTGCCCGACCCGGCGACGCTGGGCGAGCGGATGTCCGGCAAGACGTGCGCGGGCACCTGGGTCAAGGGCACCGGCAAGGACGGCTCACCGCGCGAGGTCTACCTCTACCACGTGGTGGACAACGCCTGGTCGATGGCGGAGTACGGCTCGCAGGCAGTGGTCTGGCAGACCGCCATCCACCCGGTCGTGGCGCTGGAGCTGGTCGCGAGCGGCGTCTGGAAGGGCGAGGGCGTGCTCGGCCCGGAGGCGTTCGACGCGGTGCCGTTCCTCGACCTGCTCGAGGAGTACGGCTCGCCGTGGGCGATGCGTGAGGCCGCCTAACGCGCGGGAAAGGCCACCACGGTCGCCAGCGGGGCCGGAGCCAGGGCCTCGGCGCAGTCGCCGCAGGCCAGCACGGCCGAGTGGTCGGGCAGGCGGCCCACGCGGACGCGCGGCCGGGGCCACCTCTTGTGACAGACGACGCAGGCCTCACCCTCGCGTTGCGCCGAGCTCAGATCATCAGGGTCGAACGTCACCATGTCCCGTGCCGTTCCTGTGGGGCTCCAGTTCATCACGCTCCCTGTGGTGATCGCTCACCTGATTACCGGATCCGTTATAACCCTGACCGTCCCCCTGGTCGTCTAGCTCCGCGTCAAGCCAGAGTGAATTCTCTACCCGCTCAGCACGCCTTACACCAACAAAATCGGGCATCCAGCAACAAGCTGGATGCCCGATTCGTATGGTTTTCTATAGGGCAGCGAATGCCTTCTCCAGGATCCCGAGGCCCTCCTCAAGGAGGTTCTCGGGGATCACCAGCGGCGGCAGGAAGCGCAGCACGTTGCCGTACGTGCCCGCGGTGAGCACGAGCAGCCCCTCCGCGTGGCAGCGCCTGGCGACCTCGGCCACGGCGGCCGGGTCGGGCTCCTTGGTGCCCGGCTTGACCACCTCGATCGCGATCATCGCGCCGCGCCCGCGCACGTCGCCGATCACGTCGAACCGCTCGCGCATCGACTCCAGCCGGGGCAGCATGATCTCGCCGATGCGCCTGGCCTTGGCGACAAGGTCGTCCTCGGCGATGGTCTCCAGCACGCCCAGCGCCGCCTCGCAGGCCAGCGGGTTGCCGCCGTAGGTGCCGCCGAGGCCGCCCGCGTGCACCTTGTCCATGAGCTCGGCGCGGCCCGTGACCGCGGCCAGCGGCAGGCCGCCCGCGATGCCCTTGGCGGTGCAGATGATGTCGGGCACGATGCCCTCGTCCTCACAGGCGAACAGGTCGCCGGTGCGGGCGAAGCCGGTCTGCACCTCGTCGGCGACGAACACGATGCCGTTCGCGCGGCAGAACTCGGCGATCCGCGGCAGGAAGCCCTTGGCGGGCTCGATGAAGCCGCCCTCGCCCGCGATCGGCTCGATCACCACGGCGGCCACGTTCTCGGCGCCGATCTGCTTGGTGATCACGTCGATGGCCTGGGCCGCGGCCTCCTCGGCGCAGTTGTCGGGGCCCGTCGGCCAGCGGAAGGGGTAGGCCAGCGGCACCCGGTAGACCTCGGGCGCGAACGGGCCGAAGCGGTGCTTGTACGGCATGTTCTTGGCCGTCAGCGTCATCGTCAGCAGCGTGCGGCCGTGGTAGCCGTGGTCGAACACCACGACGCCCTGCCGCCCGGTGGCGTGCCTGGCGATCTTGACGGCGTTCTCCACGGCCTCGGCGCCGCTGTTGACCAGGAAGGTGCGCTTGTCATGGTCGCCGGGGGTCAGCTCGTTGAGCTTCTCGCACACCTGAACGTACGACTCGTAGGGGGTGACCATGAAACACGTGTGGGTGAAGTCGGCGACCTGACGCTGGACCCGCTCCACGACCTTGGGCGCGGCGTTGCCGACGTTGGTGACGGCGATCCCGGAGCCGAAGTCGATCAGCGAGTTGCCGTCGGCGTCCTCGACGACGCCGCCGCCGGCGCGCGTCACGAAGACCGGCAGGGTGGTGCCGATGCCCGTGGGGACGGCTGCCTGCTTGCGGGCCAGCAGCTCCTGTGACTTCGGGCCGGGGATCGCGGTGACGAGACGACGCTCCTGGGGAATGCTCATGTGTTCGACGGTACGGCCCGCCGTGACCTGCGCCGATACGTCGATATGGCACACTGGTGGTGCTTCCCTTTGCCAGAATGGACAACTTTCGCGTATGGCGCCTTCACTGCGGGTCGTGGTGCGCCGGATGGGGCTGCGGCCCCTTGCCGGGACACTCGACTCGGCCGTCCGCTGGGTGGCGGTGAGCGAGCTCGAGGACCCCACTCCCTTCCTCGAAGGGGGCGAGCTGCTGCTGACCACGGGGATGCGGCTAGAGCATGACTTTTCCGACTATGTCGCCCGGCTGGTGGCGCGAGGAGTGGCCGGGCTGGGCTTCGCCGTCGGGCTGACCCACGAAGACGTGCCCGCCGAGCTGGTGGAGGCCGCGTCCCGGGCCGGGCTCCCGCTGCTGGAGGTGCCGCGGGAGACGCCGTTCATCGCGATCGGCAAGACGGTCAGCGAGCTGCTGGCCGCCGAGCAGTACGACGAGATAGCGCGGGCCTTCGCGGCGCAGGGCCGGCTGACCCGGGCGGCGCTGCGGCCGGAGGGGATGCACGCGGTCGTCGACCGGCTGGCCAAGGAGGTCGGCGGCTGGGCGGCGTTGCTCGACGAGGCTGGCGAGGTGCGTCACGCCACCCCCGGAGCCCGCGTCGCGGCGGTCGCGCCCGAGCTGAGCCGCCTGCGCGGCGGCCACGCCCCCGGCGAGTCCGGCGCCCCGGAGCAGGAGGTGTCCCGGCAGGGGCCGCGCGGTGGGAGCCGGGCCGGCGCCGGCAGGTCCCCGGCGGGTACGGGCAGGGCCGGTCAGGTGTCCGCGGGGAGGCTACCGGCCAGTCTGGCGATCTCCGGGCCCGGCGGGCAGATCATCGTGCAGCCACTCGGCGGCGGGGCACGGCCGCGCGGGTTCTTCGCCGTGGGCGCGGCGCACGCCTTCTCACCCGTCAGCCACACGGTGATCAACGCGGCGGGCTCCCTCCTCACCCTGGCGCTGGAGCAGGGCGGCGCCCAGCGCGAGGGCGAGCGCCGGGTGCGCTCCGCCGTGCTCGCGCTACTGCTCGGCGGCGAGACCGAGCGGGCACGTGAGGTGCTGGAGACGCTCGGCGCGCGGACGCCCGAGGAGCCGCTGGTCGTGCTGGCCGCCGGCGGCGAGGCGCTCGACGCGCTGGAGCCGCACGCGTTCGCCGCCCGCCTCGGCGAGGAGGGCCCGGCCGTGGCGCTGGTGACCGAGGAGACGGCCGAGAAGGTGGCCGCGCAGGCCGGCGGGTCCGTGGGGATGAGCGCGCCGTGCGCCTACAGCGACCTGCGCGGCGGCCTCGACCAGGCGCGACGGGCGCTGCAGGCCGGTCGCGGCGGGGTCGTGCGGTTCGCCGAGCTGGCCGGGCAGGGGGTGCTCAAGCTGCTCGACCCGGCCGCGGCGCAGGCGTTCGGGGCCGCGCTGCTCGCCCCGCTCGTGCGTTACGGCTCGCGAGCCGACCTGGTCGACTCGCTCCGCGCCTACCTCGACAGCAACGGTCACTGGGACGCGGCCGCCCAGCGGCTCGGCATCCACCGCCACACCCTGCGCTACCGGATGAAGCGGGTGGCCGAGCTGCTCGGCCGGGACCTCGACGATCCCGGCGTGCGGGCCGAGCTGTGGATCGCGCTGGCCGCGACGGCTTCCGCTACTTCTGCACCAGAAAGCAGCAGATCGTCGCCGTCGTGACCACTTCGTAGGTGCGGCCGTCGCGCAGGTGCCCCCCGCGCTCCAGGCTGATCGCGCCCTGCGCCGCGGCCCACAGCGCGTCGGCGATCTTGCGTGGCTGGGTGGCGACGAGGTAGCCGGTGGAAATGCAGTCGGCGATGGCCCGGTCGAGGAGGTTGAGCGCCGCGCGGGCGAGGGTCCGGGCCCGCTCGCTGGGTTCGAAGCCGGGGATCGCCCGCTCGAACATGAGGCTGTAGTAGCCGGGCTCGGCCAGGCAGGCGTGCCGGTAGGCGGGGCCGAGCGCGGTCAGGTACTCGAGAGGGTCGCCGCGGTGCGGCACGGCCTCCAGGAAGCGCCGGAACCGCTCGAACCCCTCCAGATAGAGGGCCTCGGCGAGCCCCTCTCTGTTGCCGAACATCGTGTAGATGACGGTCGTGGTGCAGCCGGCCTCGGTGGCGATCCTGCGCATGGTCAGGCTCTCGGGCCCGTCGGAGACCAGGAGGTTCACCGCGACGTCGAGCAGCCGGGAACGCAGCTCGTCATGGCTGGCGCGTTCGCCCAACAGGTAGGCGCCTTGAAGCCCGAGCGGCGCCGAGGAGGTCATGGGCCCACGCCTTTCTGCTCGTGGGCCCACCGCGCTGGGGAACCCGCACCCGAGACTTAGCCATGGCGGAGATTCTTCAAACCGCCCTGCATGGTAAACATCCCGAATTAGGTCTACTTCCGTTACATAGCGGGTATACAAGAGGGCTTGTACTTATCGGTGAGCCCTGCCGGGACACTTGTGCAACGTGGTGTAAATCCCCGGTCTCCACCGTCGCATAACGTCATGGCATGGACGTGCGCACCTTCTGGCTAGCAGGACGCCCCGCCACCGGGGACACCGAGCTCACCGTGACCAACCCCCATGACGGTCGCGAGGTCGGCCGCTACTCAGTTCCCACCGAGGCCCAGGTCGAAGAGGCCGTCGCCGCGGCCCACGCGGTGACCCGGCAGGCCGCCGCGCTGCCCGTGCATGTGCGCGCCGAGGCGCTCGCCCACGTCTCGCGCCGCCTGGCGGAGCGGACCGACGAGATCGCCCACCTGATCTCGCGCGAGAACGGCAAGCCGATCTTCTGGGCCCGGGGCGAGGTCGGCCGGGCCGTCGCCACCTTCCGCTTCGCCGCCGAGGAGACCCGCCGCTGGTCGGGCGACGTGCAGCGGCTCGACACCGAGCCCGCCGCGGCCGGTCGCCTGGCCTACGTGTCGCGCGTCCCCCACGGCCCGGTGCTGGCCATCACGCCGTTCAACTTCCCGCTCAACCTGGTCGCCCACAAGGTCGCCCCCGCCATCGCCGTCGGCGCCCCCGTGATCGTCAAGCCCGCCCCGGCCACCCCGCTCTCCGCGCTCCTCCTCGGCGAGATCCTGGCCGAGACCGATCTGCCCGCCGGGATGTTCTCGGTGCTGCCGGTCGAGAACGAGCGGGCCGCCGGCCTGGTCCAGGACCCCCGGCTGCCCGTCGTCTCGTTCACCGGCTCGGCGCCCGTCGGCTACGCGATCGCCGACCAGGTCCCGCGCAAGCACGTGACCCTGGAGCTCGGCGGCAACGCCGCGGCCGTCGTCCTGGCCGACGCCGACCTCGACTGGGCCGCCTCCCGCGTCGCGCTGTTCTCCAACTACCAGGCGGGCCAGAGCTGCATCGCCGTACAGCGGGTGATCGTCGAGGAGCCGGTCTACGACGCGTTCGCCGAGCGGCTGCTGTCCGCCGTCGGCGCGCTCGTCACCGGCGACCCCGCCGACGAGAAGACCCAGGTCGGCCCGCTGGTGTCCGTCGCCGCGGCCGAGCGGGTCGAGCAGTGGGTGAAGGAGGCCGTCTCGGCCGGCGCGAGCGTGCTCGCCGGAGGCACCCGCGACGGCGCCACCGTCGCCCCCACCGTCCTCGCCGACGTGCCGGCGGACGCCAAGCTCTCCTGCGAGGAGGTCTTCGGCCCCGTCATGATCCTCCAGCGGGTGTCCTCGATCGACGAGGCGTACGCGATGGTCAACGACTCGAAGTACGGGCTGCAGGCCGGGGTGTTCACCCGCTCGCTGGACGCCGCCTTCCGGGCCAACCGGGAGCTGGAGGTAGGCGGCGTGATCATCGGCGACGTGCCCTCCTACCGGGCCGACCAGATGCCGTACGGCGGCGTCAAGGACTCGGGCGTGGGCCGCGAGGGGCTCAACTCCGCCATGCGCGACTACACCTACGAGAAGGTCATGGTGCTGACGGGGCTGATGCTCTGACCGGCGGCGCCGCCGGTCAGGAGCGCTCCGCGGCGGTGAACAGGGCCTTGGCCGAGCTGCTGAAGTAGGGGCCGTACATCGTGCGGTGGTCGTCGCTGTACTTGAAGCTGCTCACCGAGGTGACCGTGCCCTGGCCGCTGCCGAGGTCGAAGCGGGACAACCAGGGGCCGCCGCTGGAGCCGGCCGTCATGTCGCAGCCGAGGCCCTGGTCGCGGGTCTCGCCGTGGGGGTCGTCGTGCAGCGGGCCGGCGCAGTAGACCAGGTGCTCGCCGTTGTAGGGCGGGTCGGCGGGGTAGCCGAAGCCGAAGGCCTGGCCGCCGCGCGGGGCGTCGAAGGAGATCTCCTGGGCGCCCACCACGTCGGTCACATGCCTGCCCGACGAGGTGGCCAGCGCCACCATGCCCACGTCGTAGCTGTCGTCGGCGGCGTGGGACCACGGCGCGGCGACGAACATGCGGCGGGCGGGATAGCGGCCGTAGGGCTGGCCGCCGCCCTCGTGGTAGCCGGGCACGAAGGTCCAGTTGTCGGCCCACTGGCCGGTGCCGTCCTTGACACAGTGGCCGGCGGTGACCACCACGTCGCGGTTGGCGCTGCGGACCGTGCTGGCCGAGCAGACGAAGTCGGCCCCGGCCACGGTGAGGAACACCCGCCCGGTGGTGCGGGTCACCGCGCCGCCCGTCATCCAGCGGGAGCCGGCGGTCCGCTGCTGGGGTCTGGCCGACAGGTGGCGGCGGGTGGCGACCTTCGTGGTCGCGCCCGACAGCTCGGGCGCGAGGCCCACCCCCGCCTTGCCGGTCAGCCCGCTCACCAGGCCGCCGCCCTTGGTGACGATGTCCAGCAAGTCGATCGGCAGGGCCGCGGCCATCCGCTGCGGTGTCCAGTAGTCGAGCACCCGCCGCTGGTCGGCGGAGCCGCGCGCGGCCACGTGCTCGACGACCTCTGATCGCTTCGCCGCGGGCAGGTGCTGGACGGCGGCCGGACGGTCTGGCCGCGGCTCCCGCTGTTGGGTGGGAGTGGCGCCTACGAGAGCCGGGCCCATCAGTCCCGCGACGAGCGGAACGGCTGCCAGCATGGGGGTGCTCAAGGTCATGGCACCCGAGTGTGCACTACGGGATGTGTCGTTGCCGCTACTTTCGGTAAAGAGCGCTCAGAGGGTGTTGGCGCTCTGCGCGGCCTGGTAGACGGCCTGAGCCTCATTTCCGAAATATGGGCCGAACATCCAGTTCGGGGCGAAGTTGTATTTGAAGCTGTTCACGGAGTTCAGCGAGCCGAGCCCGGTGGACTCGTCGAAATTCCTGAACCACGGACCACCGCTCGCGCCGCCGGTCATGTTGCAGGTAAGGCCGTGATCCCGGGACATCAGAAAGTCGTCGAACGCGCGCCCGGCGCAGTAGATCAGCTTCGACCCGTCGTACGGCGCCGCCGCCGGGTAGCCGAACGCGTACATCTGCTGCCGCCTGGACTGGTTGAACGCCAGCCCCTGCCCGCCCACCGCGTCGACCAGCGTCCTCCCCTCCAGTGGCGCCACCACGGCGGCGGCGATGTCGAAGTTGATGTCCTCGCTCGCGTTCCACTGCTGGGTGGTCAGCAGCCTGGTCGCCACCCAGGTGCCGTGGGGCCGGTCGCCGTTGTCGTAGCCCGGGACGAACACCCAGTTGGTGTGGAACGCGCCGCCCAGCTTCACGCAGTGCCCCGCGGTCATCACCACGCTCTTGTTCGCGCTGGTCACGGCCGAGCCTGAGCAGGAGGAGTTGCGCCCCTGGTAGGTGAAGAAGATCCGCCCGGTGGTGCGCGTGACCGTGCCGCCGCCGGTCCACGCGGCGCCGGGGCTGTTGGGGGCCTGCGCCCGCAGGGAGGTGGAGACGGCGGTGCCCTGGGTGGTCCAGGGCGTGCCCGTGGTCGGCTCGCCGGGGCCGCCGGTCCCCATCGTGGCGCCCTGCTTGGGGGCCGGCGCGGCGAGCGGCTGCGCCGCCTCCATCTTCTGCGGGGTCCAGTACCGCAGGACCGCCCTCTGCTCGGCGGAGGAGTCGGCGGCGGCCTTGGCGGCGGGCTTGGGCGGCGCCGTCCGTGCCTGGGCCGCTCCCACCGGAAGCAGGGCACCCCCGAGGGTGAGGGTGACGACGGAAAGCAGAGCGACTCTGCGGTGCATTACGTACCTCCCGAAACCGGAAACTGAGGTTGGAAGGTAGCGGGGGCAATATCCGGATTTCTCGACATTTGCGCATTCGGATATAGCGCTATTCCGGCATTAACGCGCTCAAATATCTGCCGTCACATTCGTCGCGAGTTTTCGGCCGCCGCCGGGCCCCGTGTCTGGACACCGCGCGGAGCGGGGACAATGGACGGGTGCATGCAGACACCCTCCGCTCCGTGGTCGTCCTCGGCTCCACCGGCTCGGTCGGCACCCAGGCCCTCGATGTCATCGCCGCCAACCCGAGGGGGTTCCGCGTCGCCGCGCTCGCGGCCGGCGGAGGCAAGGTCGAGCTGCTGGCCAGGCAGGCGGCCGAGTTCGGCGCCGAGGCCGTGGCCGTCGCCGACCCCTCGGCGGTCCCGGCCCTGCGCGAGGCGCTGGCGGCGCTCGGCGCCGATCCCACGGTCCTCGCCGGGCCCGAGGGCGTCGCGGAGGTGGCCGCCTGGCAGGCCGACGTGGTGCTCAACGGCATCACCGGCGCGCTCGGCCTGACCTCCACGCTGGTCGCGCTGGAGGCCGGCCGCACACTCGCGCTGGCCAACAAGGAGTCGCTGATCATCGGCGGGCCCCTGGTGAAGCGGCTGGCCAAGCCGGGCCAGATCCTCCCCGTCGACTCCGAGCACTCGGCCGTGCAGCAGTGCCTGTGGGCGTCCGGGCCCGGCGGCCACGACCCCGACGCCGTCAAGCAGCTCGTGATCACCGCGAGCGGCGGGCCGTTCAGGGGCATGAAGCGGGCCGAGATGGCCGATGTGACGCCCGAGATGGCACTGGCCCACCCCACCTGGTCCATGGGCCCGGTGATCACCGTCAACTCCGCCACCCTGGTCAACAAGGGGCTGGAGGTGATCGAGGCCCACCTGCTCTTCGACATCGGCTTCGACCGGATCGCGGTGGTGGTGCACCCGCAGTCGATCATCCACTCCATGGTCGAGTTCATCGACGGCTCCACCATCGCGCAGGCCAGCCCGCCGGACATGCGGCTGCCGATCGCGCTGGCGCTCGGCCACCCCGCCCGCCTCGCCGGCGCCGGCCGGCCCATCGACTGGACCACCGCCCACACCTGGACCTTCGAGCCGCTCGACGACGAGGCCTTCCCCGCCGTCGCGCTGGCCAGGCACGTCGGCGCCGAGGGCGGCACCGCGCCCGCCGTCTACAACGCGGCCAACGAGGCGAGCCTCGACGCGTTCATGCGCGGTGACCTGCCGTTCCCGGCGATCGTCGACACCGTGGCCGAGGTCGTCCAAGAGCACCAGGTCACCCCGGCCGACACGGTCGAGGAGGTGCTCGCCGCCGACGCCTGGGCCCGCGTCCGGGCGGCGGAGATCACGGCCCGGCAGTCCCGATAGCTACCTAGACTGGACAACGTCGTCGACACCCAAGAGGGAGAAATGGCTTCTGTAGCACTCGGCATCCCGACGGTCCGCACCAAGCCGCTCGCCGAACGCCGACACTCCCGCCAGATCATGGTAGGCAGCGTGCCCGTGGGGGGCGACGCTCCCGTCTCCGTTCAGTCGATGACCACCACGGTCACCGCCGACGTCAACGCCACCCTGCAGCAGATCGCCGAGCTCACCGCCTCGGGCTGCCAGATCGTCCGCGTGGCCGTGCCGTCCCAGGACGACGCCGAGGCGCTGCCGACGATCGCCCGGAAGTCGCAGATCCCGGTGATCGCCGACATCCACTTCCAGCCCAAGTACGTCTTCGCCGCGATCGAGGCGGGCTGCGCGGCCGTGCGGGTCAACCCCGGCAACATCAAGAAGTTCGACGACAAGGTGGGCGAGATCGCCAGGGCGGCCGCCGACCACGGCGTGCCCATCCGCATCGGCGTCAACGCCGGCTCGCTCGACCCGCGGTTGCTGGAGAAATACGGCAAGGCCACGCCCGAGGCGCTGGTCGAGTCGGCGCTGTGGGAGTGCTCGCTGTTCGAGGAGCACGGCTTCCGCGACATCAAGATCTCGGTCAAGCACAACGACCCGGTCGTCATGATCAACGCCTACCGGCTGCTGGCCGCCAGGTGCGACTACCCCCTCCACCTGGGCGTCACCGAGGCCGGTCCGGCCTTCCAGGGCACGATCAAGTCGGCAGTGGCCTTCGGCGCGCTGCTGGCCGAGGGCATCGGCGACACGATCAGGGTGTCGCTGTCGGCGCCTCCCGTGGAGGAGGTCAAGGTCGGCGCCCAGATCCTCGAGTCGCTCGGGCTGCGCGAGCGCGGCCTGGAGATCGTGTCCTGCCCGTCGTGCGGGCGCGCCCAGGTCGACGTCTACACGCTGGCCGAGCAGGTGCAGGCCGGGCTCGAGGGCCTGACGGTGCCGCTGCGGGTGGCCGTCATGGGCTGCGTGGTCAACGGGCCCGGCGAGGCGCGCGAGGCCGACCTCGGGGTCGCCTCGGGCAACGGCAAGGGGCAGATCTTCGTCAAGGGCGAGGTCATCAAGACGGTGCCCGAGTCGCAGATCGTGGAGACCCTGATCGAGGAGGCCCTGCGCATCGCCGAGGAGATGGGCGTGGAGGTCGACCTCGACGACGACGCCACCGGTCCGCAGGTCACCGTGGGCTGACCCAGCCACCCCCGATCGTTACGGCGTGCAATCGTCTGATTACAAGTTGGCAAGCTTTTCCCATACTCAGCGTCACCGATCCGTCACCCGCGCCAGCATTTCTCCCTATGAGATGGGGAAGCGGGCAGGTGAAGCGATTCGCAGGGGTTGTCACCGCACTGGTGATGCTGTCCGGCGGAGTGGCGGGCGTCCAGGGGGCCGCCGCCGCGGGGAGCCGGCCGGTCGACGAGGTCGCCTGGGGCGCGTGCCCCCGGACCGCGGCGACGCCCGTCGCGACTCCTGGTGTGGAGTGCGCGACGATCCGCGTGCCGCTCGACTACCGCGAGCCGTGGGGTCAGTCGATCAAGCTGGCCGTCAACCGGATCCGGGGCACGGTCTCGCGCGACGCCAACCACCTGGGCACGCTGCTCGTCAACCCCGGCGGGCCGGGCGCTTCGGGGCTCCGGCTGGCCGAATACGTGGCCGCCGCGCTGCCCGCCGACCTGGCCGCGCGCTATGACGTGGTCGGCTTCGATCCGCGCGGGGTGGGGCGCAGCCAGCCCGCCATGCGGTGCGTCGACGCCTCGTCCTACTACGCGCCGCCGCGCCCCGACGCGGTGCCGCGCACCAGGCGCGACGAGCGCGCCCTGGTCGACCGGGCCGCCGACTACGCCAGTCGCTGCGGCAACCTGTGGGCCTGGCTGCTGCCCCACATGACCACCGAGAACGTCGCCAGGGACCTCGACTCCATCCGTGCCGCGCTGGGCGAGCAGCAGATCAGCTACCTCGGCTACTCCTACGGCACCTACATCGGCGGCGTCTACGCCACGCTCTTCCCCGACCGGGTCAAGCGCCTCGTCATGGACAGCTCGGTCAGCCCCGACGACGTCTGGTACCAGTCCAACCTGGACCAGGATCCCGCCTTCGACCGCAGGCACCGCGACTTCCTCGCCTGGACCGCGCGGCACAACGCGGTCTACAGGCTCGGCGGCACGGCCAAGGAGACCAGGTTCGCCTGGTACGCCATGCGCTCCAGGCTGCGCGACCGGCCCGCCGGCGGGGTCGTCGGCCCGAGCGAGCTCGACGACCTGTTCACCGTCGGCGGCTACACCGACCGGATCTGGCCGGAGCTGGCCCGGGTCTGGTCGGCGTACGTGCGCGAGGGTGACGTCAAGGGGCTGGCCGAGGCGTACAACCGGTTCGGGAGCCAGGACGCCGAGGACGAGAACGGTTACGCCGTCTACCTGAGCGTGCAGTGCCGTGACGCCGCCTGGCCGCGCTCGTGGGACACCTGGCGGCACGACATGACCCGCATGCACCGCCGTGCGCCGTTCATGACGTGGTCCAACGCCTGGTTCAACGCGCCGTGCGCCTTCTGGTCGGTCGCCGGGGGCACGCCGGTCACCGTCCAGGGGTCGACGAAGCTGCCGCCCATCCTCATGCTCCAGTCGCGCGGTGACGCCGCCACGCCGTACCAGGGGGCTCTGCACATGCTGCGCCGCTTCCCGACCGCGCGGATGGTCGTGGAGGCGGGCGGCAACCATGGCGTCTCGCTGGCCGGCAACCGGTGCGTCGACCGTCACCTGGCCGCGTACCTGACCGACGGCACGATTCCGGCGCGGACCGCCGCCTGCGACGCCGCGCCCGCCCCCCGCGCCGTGGCGCGCATGGCGGCCGGCGGGTCGTTGGGTCACGATCGGCTCACCGACGTACTGACCAGATAAGCCAATCCGTAGTCGTTCGCGTAGTCTGACCATGTGATGCTGCGTACATCGGCGTCGCGCGTGCTCGACGACAGCGACCGGGACGAGGCACTCGCCTTGCTCGACAACGACCCGGTCGCCAACGTCTTCGTCGCCTCCCGAGTGCGGACCGTCGGACTCAGTCCGGCGCGGCTGGGCGGGCAGATGTGGGGGTTCGGGCCGCGCGGCGGTCTCGTTTCGCTCTGCTACGCCGGAGCCAACCTGGTGCCGGTCGCCGCCGGTCCCGAGGCCGTGCACGCCTTCGCCGACCGGGCCCGCAAGCAGGGCCGCCGCTGCTCGTCGATCGTGGGCCCGGTCGACGCGGTCTCGCTGATGTGGGAGCGGCTGGAGCCCTACTGGGGCAGGGCCCGCGCGATCAGGTGGGCGCAGCCGGTCATGGCCACCTCGCGGAAGCCGCCCGTCCCCGCCGACCCGCTGGTGCGGCGGGTCCGGCCGGAGGAGTTCGACATCCTGCTGCCCGCCTGCGTGGCGATGTTCACCGAGGAGGTGGGCGTCTCGCCCAACCTCGGCGACGGCGGCGCCCTCTACCGCACCCGGGTCGCCGAGCTGATCCGCATCGGCAGGTCGTACGCCCGCATCGACGACGGGCGCGTGGTGTTCAAGGCGGAGATCGGCGCGGTCACCCCGTTCGCCAGCCAGATCCAGGGCGTCTGGGTGGACCCCGACCTGCGCGGGCGAGGACACGCGGTCGCGGGGATGGCCGCCGTCGTGGAGGCCGCCCTCGCCTGCTTCGCCCCCGTGGTCACCTTGTACGTCAACGACTTCAACACCTCGGCGCGGGCGGTCTACCGCCGGGTGGGCTTCCACGAGGTCGACACCTTCATGTCGGTCCTCTTCTAAAAGGGTTCGTCCAATGACGTTTCGCACTGCCGTCGAACGTGGCGGCAAGACCGCCACGGGGCTCGGGCCGCTCTCCCAGCCGGCTCGCCCGGTTGGCCGGATACACCCAGGTCTTGCGGCTATGAGGGCCAACGAAGTCAAGGAAGATTTCTAACCGGTTCTGGGCGGATTTGCTTGGTATGGCGGGGCAGGGCATGGTGCCGGCGATAAGCAGATCAAAGGCGTGTCAATTAGACATGATGAGGAACAGGCGGATGTCCGTATCTTCGAGCGGGAACGATGATTTCGGCCTGGATGCCGAACTGGCCCGCGTCGGCCGGGAGGTGGAGCGGCTGCGGGATCAGATGGCGAAGGTAAGTGGCAAGGCCGAGGCGGCTGGAGGGCTGGTGGCCGCGCGGGTCGGCGCGGATGGCCGGCTGGTGGGCCTGAAGCTTCAGCCACGCGTGATGCGGCTGGGTTCTGATGAGCTGGCCGAGGCGATTGTTGCGGCGGTCAATGCCGCGCTTGAGGACGGCGCCCGGCAGATGCGGCAGATGACGGTTGCTGCAGTCGATGATGGCCGCGCTGGTGCCGCGGGGACCGAGAGCGTGTCCGGGCCTGGACGCGATGCCACCCTTCAGCTGCTAGAAGACTTGAATCGGCAGTTGGGACAGCTATGAGCCCCGCCACTTTCCGGTGCTCGGCCGGCGCCGTCGAGATTACGGGCAACTGCGTGCTCGGTATCTGACAGTTCGTCCCATAGATCTGATCAACGACAAGGATGAGAGGCGACTGCAACGATGAGCAATCAGGAGGGTATGTCCGTGGCATTCGGTGCGGCGGAACATGCCACCCGGGAGATGATGCAGACCGTTGAACAATATGCCGAGGCCGTCGAGCTCCTCCGGGCCGGCCTTGTCACCTGTAGTGCTGGCGGTTCGCAGGACGGGGAACTGAGCGCGATACTGGGAGAGTTCACCGGCCTGCTGGTACGGGTGGCTGATCGCACCACGCAGGCTTATGCGGCCACGGCCGACGGTATGGCTGACTCGGTGACGGCCGTGAGCCAGGCTGACGCCGCCTCCGCTGAGCAGTTGAGCCCGGGGCGCACCGCATGGGTCTGACAATCCCCGCCGAGCTCACCAGCGTGGCCGCCCTTGTCGGCGGCGGGGTCGCCGAGCTGTTCACCGTGGACGAGGACAACGTGAAAGCGATCGGTAACACGATCGGCGCGTTCACCCGTCAAGCCATACCAGCCCTGGACGGGACCGAGCAGGCCGCCACCCGGTTCACCACCGCAACCAGCGGACCAACCCGAGACACCTTCGCCGGCCACTGGAACACCCTCGCCGCCAACGGTCACACCGGCAAGCTGCTCCATGTCGCCGAACGGGCATCCACCGTTCTCACCGTCACCGCCGAGGCAATCCGAACGGTCAAGATCGCCGCGCTGGGATGGCTGACCGCGTGTGCCGCGCAGCTGGCCATCGCAGCCGTCACTGCGGCCACCGGCGGCCTCATCATCACCGTCCGCGCGATACTGCACGCTCGCACATCCATCAACGCCGTCACCCGTCGCCTCTTCACCCACCTGCGCGGCGCCGTCGCCAACGCTATCCGCCGCGCCAGCAACAGCCTCCGCACCACCCTCGAGCAGCTCGGCAACCTCGGCCCCCACTCCCGCCTAGCCTTCTCTGGACCAAGCCCTGCGCAGGCCGGAGGACGAGGGGGCAACAGAATGAACGCAGATTTTTCCAAACGTGGCTGGAGAGGAAAGGACGGAGCCCCGGGTCCACGGGCCAGAGGCGTGGCCGTAGAGGTAGCGGAAGGCGATGCCAGATTGGCCGCGGAACAGGCCCGCGCACTGAAAGATGCTGCCGACGCCCTCCGAGGCATCAGTCCGAAGGCCGCCCAGCAAAAGGCAGCCGAAGCCGAGCTGCGCGGAACAGGTCGAGACAACTGAGCCAGGCCGTGGACACGCAGGTGGGTAGCGGGGCGGCCCATCATCGCCGAGCACGGCCAGGCGCTCGGCGTTGGCCGAGTCGGCGGAGACACCGACTATGGCAGTCGCGGGCCGCGGCGATGCAGCGGGCACGTGGGTGACGCCGGTGCCGATGATCTGCTCGATCTCCTCGCGGGGGTTGCCGATGTCATAGCGGCCACGACGTTGCTGCCCCGCTCGGGGTAAAGCAGGGGCGCGCCGTCGGCCAGCGCCTCCTCGGCGACGACGGCGTCGACCCGTCGTAGTTAATGTCGTTCACCAGGACTCCCCGGTCGGGTCGCCCCTGAGTTCGTCGTCGGTCAGCACGCCCAGTTTCTCGGCCGCCCCCACAGTCGGCTGTCACCAGTCAGCCGTTTGTACGCTCGCAAGGGCACGTCGATGAGGCCGCCCACTCCAGGGGCCCGGCGGCCGCTCCCTGGGCGATTGCCCGCACTTCTGGGACCTCCGCCAGGCTGTGTCGGGTTCGACGACCGCCCGCTCGAACGTCTCCCGTCCCCCTGTCCACCTCCCACGGGTGGTCTTGCCGCGCTCACCTCAGCACGGGTGGGATGGAGAGCGTCGAGCGCCCGGCGACCGAGATCGCCGCCGGGCCCGGCCGATGGGCACCGGCGCCGTTGCCAGGTCACAGGCGCACCAGGACGTCGAAGAGCCTGGTCAGCTCGGTGCCGGGGTCGGTGGTGAGGCCGGCGTGGACCGGGCCGGTCTGGACGATCGTGCTGCGCGGCGCGGTCAGCCAGCGGAACCTGCCGCCCAGCGACTCCCCGGCCAGCGGGCCGGCCTCCTCGCCGCAGGCCAGCTCGTAGGCGCCGAGCGCCCGGCGGACGCCCTCGGCGTCGGCGTCGGGATCGAGGGCGCGCAGGCGCACGGCGTCGAGTTCGACCCGCGCGCAGAGGTAGTCGCGTGGCTGGCAGTAGAGGAGCACGCCCACGTTGATCTGCTCGCCGCGCTCGATCCGGGGCACGACGCGGATCACCGCGTACTCGTACACGTCCTTGCTCATCGGCGGCCTCCCCGCCAGAACTCGCCGACGGACGCCGGCCCCGTCCGGTGGGCCTTGGGCTCGCCGCGGGTCAGCCACGCGCGCGGTCCGTGGGCGCGCCGCAGCAGGTGGTCGACGTAGGCGTCGCGGACGGCCTGTGCCGAGCCGAATCCCGGCTCGCCGTCGAGCCACTCGTCGGGCACCAGGGCGGTCACCTTCGCCAGCAGCTCTGGCGTGATCCGCGCGGAGAGCTCTTCGGCGGCCGCGTCGACGCCGGTCGCGAACGGGGCCAGCACGTGGTCGCTCGCGTCGAACGGGCGCTGGGGATCGGCCGTCTTCCAGTTGTGGTGGAACCAGAGCGCGGCGCCGTGGTCGATCAGCCAGACATCCTGGTGCCAGAGGAGCAGGTTGGGGTTGCGCCAGCTTCGGTCGATGTTGTGGATCAGCCCGTCGAACCAGAGTGTGCGGGAGGCGAAGCCGGGGTCGGGTGACCAGGTGAGCGGCTCGAAGCCGAGGGCGCCTGGCAGGAAGTCGATCGCCAGGTTGATGCCGGTGCTGGCCTTGAGCAGGTCCTGGACCTCCTCGTCGGGCTCGCGGACGCCGAGCTGGGGGTCGAGGTCGATCAGCTTGAGGTCGGGGGTGCGCAGGCCGAGCCGGCGGGCGAGCTCGGCGCAGATGATCTCGGCGACGAGGACGCGGCGGCCCTGCCCGGCTTCGCGAAATTTCACGACATAGGTGCCGAGGTCATCGGCTTCGACGACTCCCGGCAGCGAGCCGCCCTCCCGCAACGGCGTCACGTATCGCGTCGCGGCGATCCTTTCCAGCACGCCCCGAGGCTATCGCGCCGCGGGACCGTCTCCGGCTGCCGGGCGCGGCGGTCAGATCTTCGCGATGATCTCTTCGGCGAAGCGGTGATAGGCGCCGGCGTCGGCCTTGGCGGCGTGGTCGCCGGGGTCGGGGTGAACATCCACGGCAGGATGTTCTCCTGCCCGGCCCTGATGACCGAGCGGTCGGAGATCGTGAACGGCTGCCACAGCTCGGGGTGCGGGTTCTGATACAGCCTGGGGCAGACAGCGACGGCCCCATGCCCTCAGAATGGAAATGTTCGATCATCATCAGCGCGTCGAAGCCGATCCGGGGCGGCGCGCTTGGTTGACGGAAGGACGGTGCGCATGAGGCTCGGCGTCACGATGTTCGCCACAGACCTGGCCATGCCGATTCACGAGCTGGCCCGGGCGGCCGAGGAACGCGGCTTCGCCTCGCTGTACATGCCCGAGCACACCCACATCCCGGTCTCGCGGCGCACCCCGCCGGCGGGCGGGCAGGCTGAGCTCCCCGAGGAGTACAAACGCACCCTCGACCCACTGGTCGCGCTCTCGTTCGCCGCCGCCGCGACCGAGCGGCTGCTGGTCGGCACCGGCATCCTGCTCGCCGCCCAGCGCGACCCCATCGTCACCGCCAAGGCCATCGCCACGCTCGACCACCTCTCGGGCGGGCGCGCGGTGGTCGGCATCGGCTTCGGCTGGAACGTGGAGGAGATCGAGAACCACGGCGTCCCGTACGGCTCCCGGCGCGAGGTGGCCCGTGAGCACGTGCTGGCGATGCGGGCGCTCTGGCGCGACGAGGTCGCCTCCTTCGACGGGTTCGAGGCGTCCTGGTCGTGGCCCAAACCGATCTCCGGGCCGCCCGTCTACGTGGGGGGCGCGGCCGGGCCCAAGCTGTTCGCGCAGGTCGCCGAATACGCCGACGGCTGGATGCCGATCGGCGGCAAGGGAGTCAAGGCCGCGCTGCCCGCCCTGCGCGAGGCGTGCGAGAAGGCCGGTCGGCCGATGGCGCGGGTGATCCCGTTCGGCACGCTGCCGACGCGGGAGAAACTCGACTACTACGCCGGGCTGGGCGTCGAGGAGGTCGTGGTCGCCCTGCCCAGCGCGTCGTCCGGCGAGGTGCTGGCCAAGCTGGACGAGTACGCCCGGCTCATCGCGTCTCTTTGAGGTTGGAGACCTTGTTGACGCTGGCCAAGATGTCCGAGCCGCTGGACATCGTGTGGTCGCGCCCTCTCCCCGAAGGTGCGCGGCCGTCCACGGTGACCGTGGGCAAGGACGCGGCCGGGCGCTGGTTCGTGTCCATCCTGGTGGAGGAGAAGATCGCCCCACTGCCCCCGGTAGAGGCTCGGGTGGGGGTGGATGCGGGCATCAGCGCTCTGGTGACGCTGTCGACCGGGGAGAAGATCGTCAACCCGCGTCATGAGCGGGCCGACCGCAGGCGGCCGGCCCGTGCTCAGCGGGCGCCGGCCCGCAAACAGAAAGGCTCGAACAGCCGGGCCAAGGCCCGGCTGACGGTGGCTCGCGTGTACGCGCGGATCGCCGACCGCAGACGCGACTTCCCGCACAAGGTCAGCACACGGCTTGTTCGCGAGAACCAAACGATCGCCGTGGAAGACCTGACCATCCGCACCATGGTCAAGAATCACAACCTGGCGCGCGCCATCTCCGACGCGTCCTGGCGCCAGTTGCGCGGCATGCTGGAGTACAAGAGCCGCTGGTATGGGCGGCGGCTTGTCGTGGTGGACCGCTGGTTCCCGTCCTCCAAGCTGTGCTCGGCGTGCGGCACCATCACCGACACGATGCCGTTGAACGTCCGGACCTGGGTATGCGCCTGCGGCGCACACCACGATCGGGACGTCAACGTGGCCAAGAACATTCTCGCCGCCGGGCTGGCGGAGAGCTGAAACGCCTGTGGAGCCGGCGTAAGACCTCAAGGGAAGTCCCCTTTCCTGGCGGGCGGCCGGCGGTGAAGCAGGAAATCTCACCCGTGAGGGTGGGAATCGCCCTCGTTCACGAGGAGAGGAGGTCAACAAGGTGACGCGCCAGGGTGACGAAGGCATGACGTATTCGGGTAGCCTCTCCCGCTCGTCCTGACCGCCTTTGTCACGGTCGGGCGGCGATTGCCGTGGTCACCGTTGACTCCCGGCCGCCGGTTGCCTTCAGTGGATGGGGAAGAAGGCGGCGAGGGGAGGGGCCCCGTGCCTATGGCACAGCCGCTCAGAACGGGGGACCCGCGGCGGCTCGGGGCGTACGAGCTGTCGGGGCGCCTGGGCGAGGGTGGTCAGGGCGTGGTGTACCTCGGGACGAGGGGCGAGGCGAGCCACGGCGAGCAAGACTACGGCGAGGAGAGGCGCGGCGAGGAGCGGCAGGACGACGAGAGGCGCGGCGAAGAGAGGTCCGGCGAAGGGCGGTACGGCGAGGAGAGGTACGCGGTCAAGCTGCTGCATGGATCCGTGGGGGATGAGAGGGCGGCGTTCCTGCGGGAGGTGGAGCTGGCCAAGCACGTCGCGCGGTTCTGCACCGCCCAGGTGATCGAGGCGGGGTTCGACGACGGCCGGCCGTACATCGTGAGCGAGTACGTCGACGGGCCGTCGCTGCAGCGGCACGTCGCGCTCACCGGGCCGCCGGTCGGCGGCGCGCTGGAGCGGATCGCGGTGAGCACCGCGACGGCGCTCGCGGCGATCCACCGGGCGGGCATCGTGCACCGTGACTTCAAACCGCAGAACGTGCTGCTCGGCCCCGACGGGCCGCGCGTGATCGACTTCGGGCTGGCGCGGGCGCTGGACGCGGCGGCGACGGTGAGCGGCAGGGGAGTCGGCACGCCCGCCTACATGGCTCCGGAGCAGATCACGGCGTCGGCCGTCACCGGGGCGGCCGACGTGTTCTCCTGGGGCGCCACGATGTGCTTCGCGGCCAACGCGTCGGCGCCGTTCGGTCAGGACTCCGTGGCGCCGGTGCTGCACCGCATCCTGACCGCCGCGCCCGAGCTCGGCCGGTTGGACGGCCGGCTGCGGGAAATCGTCGAGGCTTGCCTGGACAAGAATCCGCGCAACCGGCCCACCAGTCGCGAGCTGCTGCTGGACCTGCTGGGGGATCCCGGGGCCGTGCCCGCGGAGGTGCTGCGCTCACCTCCGCCGCTCATCGTGCGCGTGCCCCCCGCGACCGCCTTCGCGTCTCCGGGCTCCGTGCCGGGTTCCGTGCCGGGTTCCGTGCCGGGCTCTGTATCGGACTCTGCGTCGGTCGCGCAGCCGGAGGCCACCGGCGCGCCCGGCGGTTACCGTCTCCCCGGCCCGGTTTCGTCAGGGGAGCACCCGCCCCCGGGGTCTCCCGCCACGTCGGCCGGCATGGGACTGGGAGTGGTCCACGGGACCGGGCCGTCCTTCGCCGAGGTGGAGACGACGCGGCGGACCGGCCAGGCGTTCAACCGGGCGGGTCTCGCGGTGTCCGCCGCGCTGCTGGTCAGCGCGGCGGTGCTGGTCACCGTGGTGGTGCCGGCGTTCCGGTCGGACGGCCCGCCGCGGGCCGCCGGGCCCACCGCCATCACGACCGCTCCGGCCGGCACGCTGACCCGGCCGGACGCGAAGGCCACCGAGAAGAGCGGGCGGACACCGGAGACCCGCGGGCCGTCCTCCGAACCGCCGGCCAGGGTGCCCGCTGGGGTGCGGGTGCCCGCGCTCGCGGGGCTGGACCGCGCCGCCGCGATCAGGGCGCTCAAGCGGGCGGGGCTGGCCACCGGCACCGTCACCCAGGTCGACTCCGGCCGCGAGGTCGGCCTGGTGCTGACCACCCAGCCTGTGGCGGGAGCCCTCGTGTCCAAGGGGGCCGCGGTCGGGCTGCGCGTGTCGGCCGGGTTGCCGGTGCCCGTCGTCGCCGGTCTCCAGCGCAAGGCCGCGGAGGCGGCCCTGACCGGAGCCGGGCTCACGGTGGGCGCGGTCACCGCCTCCTGCTCCACGCAACCGACCGGGCAGGTGGTGTCCAGCAAGCCGGAGGCGGGCAGCCGTGTCGCGGGCGGCGCCCGGGTGGCGCTGGTCGTGTCGCGCCAGGGTGCGGCCGTCCCATCGGTCACCGGCAAGGCGCCCGCGGCCGCGCGCGCCGAGCTGCGTGCCGCCGGGTTCACGGTGACGCGGCAGGGTCGGATGGTGACCGACGAGGCGCAGGTGGGCACCGTGCTGGCGCAGAGCGTCGCGGCCGGTGCCTGCGCCAGGCCGGGCAGCGGCGTGGTGATCACCGTCGGCGTCGAGGCGCAGACCGACCCGGATCCCACGGAGCCCTCGGAGCCGCCCGCCACCCAGTCTCCGGAGCCGCCCGCCGAGGGTTAGCGACCCGGCCGGCGGCGGCGCACGGCGGCGCCGCATCCTCGCCGACCGCCGCGGGAGCGCGACGTGCCCGGCCTAGATCGCCTGGACCGCCCGGGTGAGCACCTTCTCGACCTGCTCCGGAGGCAGGTCCATCGTCTGCACGACACCCCACTGCAACGCGCCGAGCACCGCCCAGCCGCGCAGCCTGCTCTCGGCATCGGGATCGGGGCCCACCAGTCTGACGAAGATCTCGTCCCGGAACGTTCTGATGGCCTCGCCCGGCGAGCCCGGCGGGGCGTCGTCGGCTCCGTTGATGTCCTCCATGACCAGCCGGATCACCGCGCGGTGCCGTACCACGAAGGAGACCAGTGCCCCGAGGAAGGCCCCCCGGTCGCCGAACTCGGTCCCCAGCAGCGTGAGCATGTCGTCGGCGGCGGGGGCGAGCAGCTCGGAGGCCAGCCGGTCCTTCGGGTGGAAGTGGTAGGCGACGGCCGTCTTGGTGAGGCCGACGGCCGCGGCGATGTCGGCCAGCGAGGTGTTGGAGTAGCCGCGCTCGGCGAACAGCTCCCGGGCCGCCGCCAGGATTCGGCTGCGCGTGTCGTCGGCTGTGGTCATCGTCTCATTTCCGCACATGCACCGGCGTACCGGATATTTCGCGTTCTATCGTAGGTCCTGTACGACCGTACAGGACGGCCGTCGAGGGGGATCTGCGATGACGCGCTTTCTGGGACGGCTGGGCGGCTGGTGCGCACGACACGGGCGGATCGTCCTGACGTTATGGGTGATCGCGGCGGCGGCCCTGCTGGGCGGCAGCCTGGTGATCGGCAGCCCGGTCAGCACGGACGTGACGATCCCCGGCACCGACGCGCAGCGCGCCCACGACCTGATGCGCTCCGGCTTCGGCCCCGGTTACGGGCCGGGCGGCACCGTCCAGCTCGTGCTCTACTCGGAGAAGGAGCCGCTAACTGCCGAGCGCGGCAAGCAGGCCGTCGAACAGGCCATGGACCGCATCCGCGCCCTTCCGCACGTCGTGAAGGTGGAGACGCCGTACCGGATGGGCGGCATCGCGTCCAACCTGCGCATCGGCGTCATCAGCGTGCGCATGGAAGGGCACGACGGCAGCAAGGTCGCCGAGACCACGCAGGCCGTGTCGAAGGCGGCCGACCCGGCGCGGGCCGCCGGGCTGGAGGTCGTGCCCGCCGACAGCTCGACGCCGGCCGACAAGGAGATCAAGACCGGCCCCAGCGAGATCATCGGAGTGACGTGCGCGCTCCTGGTCCTGGTGTTCGCGTTCGGGACGCTGACGGCGGCGATGGTGCCCATCTTCACCGCGCTGGTCAGCGTCGCCACCGGGCTGGGCATCATCGGGCTGCTCGGACACGTCGTGGACGTGCCCAAGCAGGCCGGCATCATGGCCACGATGATCGGGCTCGGCGTGGGCATCGACTACGCCCTGTTCCTGCTGTCACGGCACCGGCGGCTGCTCGCCTCCGGCGTCACCGTCGGCGAGTCGGTGCGGCGGACCGTGGCCAGCTCGGGCGGGGCCGTGGTGTTCGCGGGCGGCACTGTCATCATCGCGCTGAGCGCGCTCATGCTCGGCGGCTTCCCGCTGCTGCGGACGCTCGGCTGGATCACCGGCATCTCCGTGGTGACCGCCGTGCTCACCTCGGTCACGCTGGTGCCCGCGCTGCTCGGGATGCTCGGCCACCGGATCAACGCCCTCAAGGTGCCCTTCCTCGGCCGGCGCCCCGAATCGTCCGGCTGGGGCGCGCTCGGCGCCTGGGTCGCCCGCCGGCCCTGGCGGGTCCTGCTCGGCAGCGTGGTCGTGCTCGCCGCGCTGGCCGCGCCCGCGCTGGCGCTGAAGCTCGGGCCGCTCGACGACGGGTACGGCACGCAGGGGTCGGACTCCCGGCGGTCGTACGAGCTGATGGCGGTCGGCTTCGGCCCCGGCAGCAACGGACCGTTGCTCGTCGTCGCCCAGCTGCCGTCGCGGGTGGCGGACACCGACAAGCCCGCCCCGATCGTCGAGCGGATCACCCGCGAGATCGAGGCCGTCGACGGCGTCGCGCACGTGGCGCCCGCGCAGGTCAACGACTCGGGCCGGTCCGTCCTGGTTCAGGTCGTCCCGGAGTACGCGCCCAGCGACACCCGGGCCGCCGAGGTGGTGCGCGACGTCCGCGCCATCTCCGTTCCCGGCGTCTCGCTGCACGTCGGCGGGGAGGTCGCCGCTCTGGCCGACGCCGCCGACCGCATGTCCGACCGCACCCCGCTGGTCATCGGAGTCGTCGTGGTGCTCAGCGCCATGCTGTTGCTGCTGGCCTTCCGCGCGCCCGTCGTCGCCGTCAAGGCGGCGCTGATGAACCTCGTGTCGCTGGGGGCCGCCTTCGGGGCGCTCGCCCTGGTGTTCTCGGTCGGGCTGGGCAGCGGGCTCGTCGGCATGGACGCGCCGGCCGGCGCCTCGTACCTGCAGACCGTCTTCTTCGCGGTGCCGATCGAGAGTTACGTGCCGCTGATGCTGTTCGCGGTGCTGTTCGGGCTCTCCATGGACTACGAGGTGTTCCTGCTGACCGCGGTGCGCCAGGCCTACCAGCGGCACGGCGACAACGCCCGCGCCGTGGCGGAGGGCCTCGGGGCGACCGGCCGGGTCATCACCTCGGCGGCGCTCATCATGGTCGCCGTCTTCGTGGCCTTCATCGCCTATCCGGACCCGATGGTCAAGACGTTCGGGGTGGGCCTGGCCGTGGCCATCGCGGTGGACGCCACGATCATCCGGGGCTTCCTGGTGCCCGCCACCATGGTGCTGCTCGGCCGCGCCAACTGGTGGTGCCCGGCCTGGCTCGACCGCCTCCTGCCCAACCTCTCGGTCGAGGGCCACGACGAGGACCCGGCCCCCGCACCGCCCGCCAAGGAGCTCGTCCACACCTGACCGGTATGGGGCGAGCTCAGGGGGTGTGGATTCTCGCCCAGACCTTGTGGTCGATCTCGTCGTCGCCTTCGTGACCTGTTCGGTCGGCGATGGCGGCGACGATGGCCAGGCCACGTCCGTGTTCGGCGGTGGTGCGGCAGGGGGTGGCGAAGCGTGGGGTGGCACCCCATCCGCAGTCATAGACGGCGAGGGTGATCGCCGCGGTGGTGCGGGTGATTTCGACGATGAAGGTGCCATGAGGACGGTTGCTGCCGGTGTGCTGGAGGGCGTTGGTGGCGAGTTCGGCGATGATGAGTTCGGCGTCGTCCTGGCAGGGGGAGTCGGCCAGGAGGTAGCGGGTGAAGTGGCGGGCGCGGGGGATCTGGTCAGGGTGCCGGGGAAGGTGCGTCGCCAGGTCAGGCCGCCGGGGTGCAGGTCGATCATCGCGTTGACGTGCTCGGGCCGGATCGGGTGGGTGGGCGTGGTGGGGGTGTCTTGGTCAGGGATGCACAGAGGCGTGGATATCTCTGCCAGCTCGCCCACCAGACGGTGACCAGTCGGGAGCGGGGTGACGGGTCGGCGCCGGCTCGATGGGAGGCACGCCAGATGTCGTCGACGATCTGCTTGGGATACCAGAAGCGATGATCGGCACCACCCACCCGGCGAGCTGTACGGGCGCGCCAGGCGCGTATACCGGAGCCGGTTGAACTCGGTAGCTGTGTGCATTTCTACCTGGAACGCCGCCTCCCGCTCTGACGATGATCACGTGTCACCCGGATACGTGCGAAGGCAGGCGCTCGATGGTGCACAGGGTTTTGCTGGACAACACGCCGCTGGTCACCGGCTCGGATCCGGACGAGGTGCGCGAGCAGGTGGGGCGGGTGTTCTGCGCGCACCGGCTGGACCTGACCGGCGATCCCGCCCTGCTGGCGGCGCGGTTCAACTCCGCGCAGCTCGGCTCAGTACGGGTGAGCTACCTCGACTACGGCACCGACGTCCGCATCGAGCCGGGGGAGCTGGAGTCGTTCTTCCTGGTGCAGGTGCCCCTGGCCGGGCACAGCCTGATCCGCTGCGGCGGGCAGGAGATCGTCTCCACCCCTTCGCTGGCTTCGCTGCCGTCGCCCACGGAGCATCTCGACATGCGCTGGGCCGCGCAATGCCCGCAGCTGATCGTCAAGTTCGACCGCGTGACCGTCGAGCAGACCCTGGAGCAGATGCTCGGTGAGCGGCTCGACCGGCCGCTCGTCTTCGACCTGGGGATGGACATGACCAGTGGCTGGGCCCGGAGCTGGCGGGCGATGGCCGACCTGATCGTCCATGCGGCCGAGGACGGCGGCGGGCTGGCCGCGCAGTCGCTGGCCCTCGCCCACCTGGAGAACGCGCTCCTGTCCAGCTTGCTCACCATGCAGCCGTCCAACTACTGGCCGAAGCTGGCCGCGCCGCGGCCGCCGGCCGTGCCGAAGGTGGTGCGGCGGGCGATGGGGTTCATCGAGGAGCACGCCCACCTGCCGATCAACACCGCCGACGTGGCGGGGGCCGTCGCGGTCAGCACCCGCTCGCTGCAGGAAGGCTTCCGCGCGCACCTGGGCCTGACCCCGATGGCACACCTGCGTGACGTGCGGCTGGCCAGGGTGCACGAGGAGCTGCTGGGCGCCGACCCGGCGCGGGTCACGGTCACCGCCGTTGCCGCACGCTGGGGTTTCCCGCATCAGGGCCGCTTCGCCGCCGCCTACAGGGACAGGTACGGCCAGGCACCGTCGGCGACGCTGCGTAACTCCGCGCCAATCGGACGGAACCCGCGCTCAGCGGATGGATGGCGTACGGCACCGAAACGTACCTTCTGATCATCCACTCCAGCACACAGAAGGACCACCACCATGCGCGACATCCTCATCGTCGGCGCCGGGCAGGCCGGGCTCCACCTGGCGCTCGGCCTGCTGCGCAACGGTTACGGCGTCACCGTCGTCTCCAACCGCGCCCCCGAGGACATCCGGCACGGCCGGGTCACGTCGAGCCAGGCCATGTTCGGCACCGCGCTCGGCCACGAGCGCGACCTCGGCCTCGACCAGTGGCCGGACTGCCCGCCGATCGACGGTATCCAGCTCGCCGTCCCCGGGCCCGACGGTGGCAAGGCCATCGGCTGGGCGGCCCGGCTGAACGAGCCCGCCCGCTCGGTCGACCAGCGGCTGAAGATGCCCGCCTGGCTCGCCGAGGTGGAGAGGCTGGGCGGGAAGGTCGTCATCCACGACGCGACGCCCGGCGACCTGGAGGAGTACGCGGCCCGTCACGACCTGGTCATGGTGGCCGCGGGCAAGGGGAAGATCGCCTCGCTGTTCGAGCGGGACGCCGCCCGTTCGCCGTACGACGTCCCGCAGCGCGCCCTGGCCCTCACCTACGTCAACGGGCTCACCCCCCGGCCCGGACACTCCGCCGTCTGCTTCAACCTGATCCCCGGCGTCGGCGAGTACTTCGTCTTTCCCGCGCTCACCGTCACCGGCCCGTGCGAGATCATGGTGTTCGAGGGTGTCCCCGGCGGGCCGATGGACTGCTGGGGCGACGTCTTCACCCCCGCTGAGCACCTGGCCAGGAGCCGCTCGATCCTGGAGACGTACCTGCCGTGGGAGGCCGCCCGCTGCGCCGACGTCGAGCTCACCGATGAGCGTGGCACCCTCGCCGGCCGGTTCGCGCCCACGGTCCGCCGGCCCGTCGCCGTCCTGCCGACGGGCGCCCCGGTGCTCGGCGTCGCCGACGTGGTGGTGCTCAACGACCCCATCACCGGCCAGGGCGCCAACAACGCCGCCAAGTGCGCCTCCGCCTACCTCGCCGCCATCCTGGAGCGCGGCGACCAGCCGTTCGACCAGGCGTGGATGGAGGCCACCTTCGAGCGTTACTGGGCGGGCGCCCGGCACGCCACCGAGTGGACCAATGCCCTGCTCGCCCCTCCGCCGCCGCACGTGCTGGAGATCCTCGGCGCCGCCGGCTCCCTGCCCGCGGTGGCCTCCCGCTTCGTCAACGGGTTCGACGACCCGGCGGACTTCGCCGAGTGGTTCATGGACCCGGCCGCAGCACGCGACTACCTCGCGAGCGCGTCATGAGGACACTGCGTGACGCGCTCGGCCGCTACGCCACCGGGGTGGCGGTGGTCACCACCTGCGCGCCGGGCGGGGAGCGGATCGGGGTCACCGTGAACTCCTTCGCCTCCGTCTCGCTTGACCCCGCCCTGGTGTTGTGGTGCCTGTCCAAACGGGCGCCGAGCACCCCGGTGTTCCTGCGGGCCGAGGGGTTCGCCGTCAATGTCCTGGCCTGCGGCCAGGAGCACCTGTCGCAGCGGTTCGCCAGACCGGCGCCGGACAAGTTCGCCGGAGTGGAGACCCGTCTCACGCCCAGCGGGCTGCCGGCTCTCGCCGGTGCCCTGGCCTTCTTCGCCTGCCGTACGGTGACCGCGTACGAGGGCGGTGACCATCGCATCTTCATCGGCGAGGTCGAGCACTTCCAGTGGCAGGAAGGCGAGCCGCTGGTCTTCCACGCGGGCCGCTACCGCGAGCTGGGCGCCATGGACCCGACCATGGACCGGATCGGAGCCTGAGCCACTACCCGTGATCAAACCGGCTGGTGGGGACCCCTCAGAGGGCAGAGGGGCGGCCGGAGCGGCGCCAGGCTGTGAAGCCGCCGTCCAGGGGGCGGGCGGTGTGGCCGTGGGCGCGCAGGAGGCGGACCGCCTTCGGGGAGACGACGCAGTAGGGGCCGCCGCAGTAGGCGACGATCTCGACGTCGTGGGGGAGGTCGTCGAGGTGGTCCTGGAGGGTCGCCAGGGGCACCGAGATGGCGCCGGGGACATGACCTTCGGCGTAGGCCGCCGCGGACCGTACGTCGATGACGATCGTGCCGGGGTCGGTGAGACGGGCGGCCAGCTCGTCGGCGGTGACGCCCTCCAGGGAGCCGAGGTGCTCCGAGACCGCGTCGCGCAGGTCGGCGAGCCGGCCGTGGGCGAAGCCCTGCAGCTGGCCCAGGAAGCGTGACACCCGCTCGTCGGCCAGCCGGTAGTGGACCCGGGTGCCGTCCTTCCGGCCGGTCACCAGGTGGGCGGCCCTGAGGTGCTGGAGCTGGGCCGAGGTGTTCTTCAGCGGGACGCCCGCCTCCTCGGCGAGCTCCTCGACCGTGCGTTCGCGCTGGTCGAGCACGTCGAGCAGGCGCAGCCGCACCGGGTTGGACAGGGCCTTGCCGATGCGGGCGAGCTGCTCGTAGATCGGTTCTTCGGGGAAGCCGGACATCAGACCATGTACTGGTCGTGGCGGAGGTAGAGGTCGGTCCACTCCTCGGGGGTCAGCCGGCGGCCGGTGACGGCGATGTCGGCCAGCTCCTCGAAGTAGGCCTCTCGCGGGGCGCCGGGGGTGAACAGGATGAGCATCGAGGCGGGCTCGCCCGACTGGTTGCAGAAGGCGTGGATGCCGCCCTCGGGCACGTACAGGAAGTCGCCCGGCCTGCCGTCGGCCCACCGCTCGCCGTTGTAGAGCCTGATGGAGCCGTCGAGGACGTAGAACGACTCGGTGATCGTGCGGTGGAAGTGGGGGCTCGGGCCGGTCCTGCGGGGGCCCATCTCCCAGCGGTAGAGGCCGAAGGCGCCGCCCGTCGTGGCGCCGGTGCCGAGGTAGTGGACCTCGGTGCCTCTCTGGGCCGGGTCGTCGGTCTTGGGGCCCATCGTGAGGTCCGGCGGCGTGTCGGCGGTCCGGAAGACGCCGCTGCTCGCGCCCTTCTCGTCCAGGTAGCGGGCGTCGGGGTAGGACATGGTGATCTCTCCTTCAAATGTTCCAAGGATCTTTAGATTACTAGTTCGCTGATCCGTTGTGAAGGGAGGTCGGGGGCAGCCGTGGGGGCGCCGCCCTGGGGCCCATGGGGCGGCGCGAAGGAAGAGGTGATCGGCGTGAACGAGTGGGATGCCGCCTTGGTCAGGGCTCCAGGGTGATTCCTTCGCGCCTGAGGTCCTCGATGATGCCGTCCACCAGGCGGGTGCTGACCGTGTGGGCGAGCTGCCCGGTCTCGCGCAGCTCTCGCACGGCCGGCACCGGGTCGGGGTCGGCGAACAGCCGCTCGTCCGCGTAGTCCACCGGCCGGCCCGTCGGGTCGATCGTCCACCAGGAGGCCTCGAGGGCGATGCCGTTGGGGTCGCTGAAGTAGATGGAGCGCAGGAAGCCGTGGTCGATGACGTCGGTGACCTCACAGCCGTGGGCCTTGAGCCGGTCGCGCATCCTGATCAGGGCGTCCTCGTCGGGCAGGTGCAGCGAGAGGTGGTCGAACTGGGCGGCCCGGGCGTAGGGGACGCCGGCCGGCTTGGCGAAGCTGTCGAGCTCCTGGTCGGTGTATTCGAAGAAGGCGATGGTGTTGCCCGGCGCCACCTCGAAGAAGTAGTGCTTGAACGCGGGGATGGCGAGGGTGGTGACCAGCCGGGCGTCGAGCACCCCGTGCCAGAACCGTACTGTCGCGTCCATGTCGGCGGTCACCAGGGCGAGGTGGTGCACTCCCCGCCAGTGCATCGTTTCTGGGGTTGCGGCCATGGGTCAACAGTACGTCTTTCAACTATCTCCGTGGGGCTAGGCTCTGGTTTCACTTCCGGCCAAGCGGGTGGAAGGACGGGAATCATCGCCGAATGGTGGTCGCCCCGCTGAAGGGGCCGATCAGTGGGAAGTACGGCAAGTGACCTGTGGAAGGAAACGGAATGACGTCCCATCCCAATCTCGACCCCGAGCTCCGTGCGGGGCTGGAAGAGATGCTCTTGCCGGAGTTCGACGCGTCCACCATGACCATGGAGGACATCGCCGGGCAGCGGGCCCAGGTCAACGCGATGCTGGCCGGAGTCCCGGTGCCCGAGACCGACGTCGTCATCGAGGATCGCCACGTGCCCGGCCCCGACGGCGGGTCCGACCTGCGGCTGCGCCTCTACCGGCCGCCCGGGGCGGGCGCCGGGCGGCCCTGCCTCTACTGGGTGCACGGTGGCGGGATGTTCCTTGGCGCGCCCGAGATGGACGACTTCACCCTCGTCGGCTACGCCGAGCGGCTCGGCTGTGTCGTCGTCTCGGTCGACTACCGGCTCGCGCCCGAGAACCCGCATCCCGCGCCCGTCGAAGACTGTTACGCCGGGCTGGTGTGGACCGCCAAGAACGCCGCCGAGCTGGGCATCGACCTCGAACGGCTGGCGGTGGGCGGGATGAGCGCGGGTGGCGGGCTGGCCGCCGCGACCGTGCTGCTCGCCCGCGACAGGAGCGGTCCCGCCGTGGCCTTCCAACTGCTCCAGTGCCCCATGCTCGACGACCGCAACACCACCCCGTCCAGCCACGAGTTCGCCGAGGCCGTGGTCTGGGACCGCGGGGCCAACATCTTCGGCTGGACCGCCCTGCTCGGCGACCGGATGGGCGGCGACGACGTCTCCCCGTACGCCGCGCCGGCCCGCGCCACGGACCTTTCGGGGTTGCCTCCGGCGTTCATCGACGTGGGGGAGCTCGAGGTGTTCAGGGACGAGGACCTCGACTACGCCCGGCGGCTCGTCCAGGCGGGGGTGTCGACCGAGTTTCACCTGTATCCGGGCGGCTTCCACGGATTCGACGCGATGATCCCGGGCGCCGCGCTCAGCCACAGGGCCGTGGCGACCAGGTTCGCCGCGCTCGAACGCGCCTTCCGGCGCTGACGTACGGCCGATCTGGCGCAACGGTTCGACCGGTTCGCCTCACGCCTGCGAGCTGTGGAGTAACGGCCGCGACGTGTGGCGGCAGCCCCAGGCAGTCCGTCGCCGCGGCGTACGGCATCACACCACCCCCTCAGCCGGCCGGTTGAGTTCTGCACGAGGTTCACCGGGCGGACGCCTCGCTGCCTCCGATCGATGGCGCCACGGTCATTCAGTCATGTCGACATGGTCGTGAGACAGTTCCACGGAAGGACGCGCGCCCATGACGATCGCTCTTGACACCGGTCGCTACACGGTCGGCATGGCCACGAGTGCCGCCGACGTGCGGGAGGCACAGCGGCTCCGGTACGAGGTCTTCGCCGAGGAGATGGGAGCGCGGCTCGACAGCCCGGTCTCCGGTCTCGACGTGGACAGGTTCGACGCCTTCTGCGACCACCTCCTGGTCCGCGACGGCGGCACGCTGGTCGGCACCTACCGGCTGCTCCCGCCCGGGCGCGTGGACCGGCTGTACGCCGACGGCGAGTTCGACCTCGTCAACCTCGCGGGCCTCAGGAGGGGCCTGGTCGAGGTGGGCCGCACCTGCGTGCACCGCGACCACCGGAGCGGTGCGGTGGTCGGCCTGATGTGGGCGGGCATCGCGCGTTACATGGTGGCCGGCGGCCACCGGTGGCTGGCGGGCTGCTGCTCGGTGCCCCTCGACGACCGGGGCGCGCTCGCCGCGGCTGTCGCCGAGCGGGTGCCGCTGGGCCCGGAGGAGTATCGCGTCACGCCCCGCGACCCGTGGCGGGCCCGTGAGCCGATCCGCGACGTGGTCCGGGCCGATCGGTTCGTGCCGCCCGCTCTCCTGCGCGGCTACCTGCGGCTCGGCGCCTGGGTGTGCGGGGCGCCCGCGCACGATCGGGACTTCGGCGTCGCCGACTTCTTCGTGCTGCTCTCGATGGCCAAGGTGAACACCCGCTACCTGCGCCACTTTCTGGGCGAGCCGCTGTGAGCGGCACCGCGCGCCCGATCGAGGTCAGCCCCTGGCTCCGGATGGGGCCGTGCACCCCCGCGGCCTGCGTGTCGGCTCCGGTCGTCGCCGCCGGGCCCCTCCGTCGCGCGGGCCGGCTTGTCGCGGCGTGCCTCGTGCTGCTCGCGGGCGTCCCGATCTCCCTCGCGATCCGCCGGACCCGTACGGCGTGGCGGACGCAGATCACGAGGACCTGGGCGAGGCTGCTGCTGCGCGCGCTCGGCATCAGGTTCAGGACGGCGGGAGCGGGCTCCCTCGCGGCGCCGTCGGGGAAGCCGGGGACCTTACTCGTGGCCAACCACATCTCCTGGCTCGACCCGCTGGTCCTGGCGGCCACGGTACCGGCACGACCGCTGGCGAAACGGGAGATCGGCGAGTGGCCGCTCATTCGCGGCCTGGCGGCGGGCTCCGCGGTGCGCCCCGCGACGCTGTGCTACCTCGAGGGAGAGTCGGTCTCGACCCGCGGTTGCTACGTCGGAGACGACTCGCTTCTCGCCTCCCTCCTGCGGGTGGTCGCGACCCGCCGCCTGGTCGTCGAGGTGGCCCTCCATCCTCAGGTGGAGCCCGTGCCCACCGGGCGGCGGCACGAGGCGCGTGTAGCGCTGGCCCGGATCGCCGAGGCCCGGGTTCGTGCCGGCGTCGCCGGGGTTCAGCGCGAACGCCTCCGCACAGGGCTTCGTGCCGAACTCTCCGACGCCTGAGTCCCCGGTCGACGGGGATCGTCTGCGGGCCGCTCGCGTCCTCGGGGCCGCGATGGACGCGTCAGGCGCGGTGGCGGCCTCGGCGGGAGCCCTTGCGCTGATCCGCGCCGGACGCCGTGACGAGGGCGGGCGCTTCCGTGGCGTGGGCGGCGGCGCGGTGGCGGCGGCCTCGTGGCACGGCATTCCGCACGGGCGGCTCGTCCAGGTACGCATCCGTGACGCGGTGGCGGCGGCCAGGCGGCGCGTCCTCCTCCGCCGAGAGCGCGCCGCCTCGTGGCGCGTCGGGGCCCGGCGGCATCGGCCACAGGGCGTCCGCCCAGTAGGCGTCTCCGCGCGGCTCCGCGAACAGGGCATCGCCTTGGTGCGGTGCGGGACGGGAGGGCTCTGCGCGATGAGGATCCGCTCGGTGGGCTTCCGCTCGGTGGGCTTCCGCGCGGCGCGGCGACGGCCAGGGGGCGTCCGCGCGGCGGGGGTCCGAGAAGCGGGGGTCGGACCAGCGCTGATCGGAGCGGTGAGTCTCGGCGCGGTGGGCGTCGGAGGTGCGGTGGCGGCGGCCGCGCAGAGGGGCGTCGGGGGTGAAGGCGGCGGGCTCCTCGATCGGGTGGCCGCTGCGGCGGCGACGGCCGTAGTAGCCGCCGTCCCTTCGATGGGTGTGCGACTGGGGCGAGCGCGCCGCCTCGTGGGCCCGCGGCAGGCCGTCCGGCTCCTGCCAGGTGTCGTCCAGGGCCGGGAAGGGGCGGCGGGCACGGATGGGGCTCTCGAAGGGGTGCCGGACGGGGGCCGGAGCCGGCCAGGGCTCGGTGGGAACGTACCGGGGCCCGCGGGCACCGCGCAGGGGCGTCGCGGAAGGCGTGAACGCGTCGAAGTCGCTGGTCGCCTCGGGAATGTCGGGAACGACGACCGGGGCGAACGGCGGGGCGCCTCCGACGGGGACGAGGAGCGCCGGGGTGACGGGCTGGGCGCCTCCGACGGGGACGAGGGGCGCCGGGGTGACGGGCTGGGTGATGACCCGCGTGGCGGGCTCGACGGTTTCCGGCACGGGGCTGGCGAGGAGGGCGACCGTGAACGCGGTGCGCGGCTTGCGGCGGCGGTGGCCGCGCCGGGCGGGCGCGGCGGGCTCGACGGGCGCCGGGGCGGCGAGCGCGGGCCGTACGCGTAGCTGTCTGGTCTTGGCGATGGCGAGCATGGCGAGGGCGGCCACCAGGGCGGAGCCGATCAGGGCGGGGGAGCCGAGCGCCGGGACGGGATGGGAGGCGGAGGCGTCGACGAGGACGGGAAGGGGCTCGCTGGTCACCGTTTTGGTGTCGGCGGTGGCCGGCTTGGCGTGCTTGCCCTTCTTCGCCGCCTGCCCCACGCCGGCGGAGGGCGCGGTGGTGGTCGTGCGGGGGGTGTCGGAGGACTGGACCTTGCCTTGGGCCTGGGTGGCGGCCGAAGCGGGGGCGCCCGCCTGCTGGGCCTCGTTCCGCTGGGCCTCGTCGCGCGGTGCCCGGGAGGGGGCGGTCTCGGCGGGCAGCGGGGGCTGGGCCTCCTGGCGGACCTCCGAGTAGGGGATCAGGGAGCTGAGCGGGCCGTTCTGCAGCCGGCCGACGTCGGTGGCGTTGGTGGTGGGTTCGTTCGCCCGGTCGCGGGAGGCGTTCTCCCGGGCCTGCTGCTCGGCCAGTCGCTCGTCCAGGCGTTCCTTGATCCGCTCCGGGTATCCGTAGCCGACGACCTTGCTGGTGTCACGTTCCTTGCGCTTGAGGACGCCGCCGTCGATGTTGCCCTCGATGGTGTGGATCGTGTTGCCCTCGACCCTGGTCACGACGCCTACGTGGTCGATCGCGCCGATCGAGCCGGAGCCGTCCCAGTCGAAGAAGACGAAGGCGCCCGGCTCGGGCTTGCGGCCCCAGGCGTCGTTCTTCTTGAACCATCTGGCGTGCCCGATGGTCCAGGCGAACTGCCCCATCCACTCCTCGTAGCCGAGCTTGTGCGCGGCCCACGAGAGCAGCATGTCGCACCAGGGCGCGGCGCTGTAGTCGGCGTCGAACTCGACGTTCTTGCCGTACCAGTCGCCGAACTTGGTGTAGGCGCCGGACTTCTCGGAGTAGCCGAGCTGGCTCTCGAGAAGGTCGATGAACTTCTGCGTCTCTGGCGTCATGGACGTGCTGGGGAACCTTCCGGGCAAGACCGGGTTTGCCATCACAATCCTGGGTAAAGCGGGTATCCCGGGACAGATGCGACAATCCGGAGGCCTGTCGTCTTCCGTGATGAAGGAGGCTACCGTGACAAAAGGGCAGGTCAAGCACGCGTCATGAGAACGTAAAGCCCTCAAGGTTGGTGAATCTGCAGGTCAAGAGCTTGCCAGAAATGTCCCCGCAAAGTCGGTTTATCCGTAAAAGATCTACCTTGTCTTACCGGTGAACCGGATTCGGTAGAACGTGTTCTAGGATGTCGGCATGACGATTGAGGTGACCGCCGATGAGACCCGTCTCGCGGCACTGTGCGTGCTGGCGCAGCGGACCCGCGAGCTGATGGACGCGGTGGCGGTCACCGACGTCGGCGAGGACGAGCTGGCAGCCGTCACCGCCGAGCTGACGGCGCTGACCGAACGGCTCAACGCCGCCCGCCGCACCTCGCCGCAGCCCTTCGAGATCGGGCCGGGCGGGACGGTGCGGCACCTGGGCAACGCCGTCACCGGCGCCGCCAACCCGTACGCGCCGCCGCTGGTGATCGAGGCGCCCCCCGAGGGCGGCGTGCGGGCGGAGGTGACCTTCCGGCCGCTGCACGAAGGCCCGCCCGGCGCCGTGCACGGCGGGGTCAGCGCGATGATGCTCGACCACCTGCTCGGCCAGGCGGTGGCCGTCGCCGGCTTCGCGGGCCTGACCGGCACGCTCACCATCCGTTACCGTGCACCCGTGCCGTACGGCCGGCCGCTCGTGGCGTCGGCCGAGTACGACCGCTCCGAGGGGCGCAAGGCCTGGGCGAACGGGCGCATCGCGCTGCCCGACGGCACGCCGCTGGTCGAGGCGACCGGCCTGTTCATCGTCCCGACGGCCTGGCTCGACCGCGAGGTGACGGACGTGCCCCGGATCGGCCCCGGCGACGTGGGATGGCCCGCGCTGGCCGCCGGTTAGCGGCCGGCCGGACACATCCTGGGGCGGCTCAGTAGCCGGCGCCGGTGAGCAGGCCGCCGTCCACGGTGAATTCGCTGCCCGTGCAGTAGCTGGACCGGTCGGAGGCCAGGAACGCCACCACGTGCGACACCTCGACCGGCTTGGCGAAGCGCTTGATGACCATGGACTTGACGAACGCCTCGGCGTCCACGGCCTCCATGATCTCCGGGTCCATCACCATCGAGGTGTTGATCGCCCCCGGATGCACGGAGTTGACGCGGATCTTGAAGCGGGCGAGCTCGCGGGCGGCCGACTTGGTGACGCCGCGGACGCCGAACTTCGAGGCCGCGTAGGCCGACAGGCCCTCGGCGCCGACGAAGCCCTCGATCGAGGAGATGTTCACGATCGACCCCCCGCCGGCGGCCTTCATCGGCTCGATGACCGACTTGACGCCGAGCCAGGAGCCCTTGAGGTTCACGCCGATCACGCGGTCGAAGTCGTCAAGGTCCATATCGCTGATGCGCCGGAATTTCAGGATCCCGGCGTTGTTGACCAGCACGTCAAGCCGGCCGTGCGCCGAGACGGCCGTGCCGACGGCCCGCTCCCACTCGGCGGGGCTCGTCACGTCGTGATGGACGTACGTCGCCCCCGTCTCCGCGGCCAGCGCCCTGCCCTCCTCGTCCAGCACGTCGCCGAACACCACCGACGCTCCCTCCTGCAGGAACAGCCGCACATGCGCCTCGCCCATGCCGCGCGCCCCGCCGGTGATCAGCGCCACCTTGCCGTCAAGCAGTCCCATGTCGTCCTCCCGCCGCGATGGCCACCGCGGCCGCCTCCATCGATCGGTAGACGGGGATTCCCGCCGCCGCCGCGATCTCCCGTACATCGTCCTCGATACCGGCGGGCACGCACTCGCCGTTCCTGGTGACCAGGACGATCCTGGTCACCGGCAGCTCGCCCTGCGCCGCCGCGAGCTCGCCGCCCCCGCGGGCGGCCCAGTAGGGGGAGGTGTCAGCGGCATCGCGTGCCAAGCTAGCGCACGCTTGGTTTCCCGGCAAGGCCGCGCCGCCGACGGCGGAAGGGGGCGCCGGCGGAGGTCCGTCCGGTCGCGCGGGGCGCGGCACGGCCGTCAGGGCCTCGCGTCCGGTGCGCCGAAGCCCTCGGAACCGGGCACCTCGTCGGAATGGGTGGCCGTGCCGGAGAGCGCGGACGGCGACTCGCCGGGCGAGGTCGGTTGCGCGGCAGGGGTCGGGGGCCCGGCGGCCGACGCGCCCCCGGATCCCTGGGTGGCCGTGCCCGGCGGGGGAACGGAAGGAGTGGGGCCGGACGGGCAGGGAGCCCCGTCCACGGCCACCTCGCTGACCTGCGGGCCGTTCCCCGCGGCGGGCTCGGTCAGCACCACGATGCCGAAGTGGGCGCGCACTCCGCACGGCACGACGCCCGGAGGGCGCAGCACGCCGCTCGTGTAGACGGTCCTGCCGGTGAGCGTGCGCGACTCCTCGCCGACCGTCCGGGCCGGGCCGTCGCCCTCGCGCACGGTGTAGGTGAGGCGCAGCCGGACCGGTCCCGTGCCCTCGGCGGCGACGCGCACCTCGCCCGCCGAGCCGCTCCACTGGACGATGTCGGCCGAGCGCACGGCCGGTCGGGGCTGCGCGTTCGCGCTGCGCCGGGCGGTGGGAGCCATGGTGGGGGCCGCGGTGGGCGCGGCCGTGGGCACGGTGGTGGGTGCTGCCGTGGTCGTCGGCACGGCGGGCTGCGAGCCGGCCGGCCGGGAGCCGGTGGGGGCGGCCGTCGGGGAGGCGGGGGGCGTGCTCCTCCCGGGGGATCGGGCCGGGGTCGTCGCGTCGGCGGGGGCGGGGTCGAGCTCACCGGCAGTCTCGGGCTGCGGCATCAGCACCGTCCCGGGACCGGGAGGCAGCCGGCCGCCCGACAGCATGAGCGCCACCAGCACGGCGACGACCGCCGCGCCCGCGATCCACAGGTGGGGCGGCAGCCGGGGCACCCTCGACAGCCTCTCGCGGACGGTGACCGGGGCCGGACCGGCCGCCGCGTCGGCCCTGGCCAGCGGGAACCGCAGGGCGAGCAGCGTCGCCAGCTCGGCCAGGTGGCGACGGCCGCGCTGCTCCCACTCGGGGCCGTAGCCGGCGACCGCGTCCTCCTCCAGCTCGGCCGCGAACTGCCTGGCCGAGGCGTACCTGAGCGCCGGATCCTTGGCCAGGCCGCGCCGGAGCAGGTCGCGCAGCGTGTCGGGGACCACCTCCAGCGGCACCGGCTCCACCAGGTGCGCGTCCCGCAGCGCCGGAACGTCGTCGGCCCGGAACGGCGGCCGTCCCTTGACCGCCTCGAACAGCACGCAGGCCGCGGCGTACAGGTCGGCGGGCGGCCCCGCCTGGTCCCGCGTCCACAGCTCGGGCGACATGTACGGCGGGCTGCCCGCGGGCACCCCGGGCTCCTCCGCGTGCACCACCACGCCGAAGTCGCCCAGCTTGGTCGTGCCGTCGGCCTGGACCAGCACGTTCTCGGGCTTGACGTCCCGGTGCGGCACCCCTTTCTCGTGGGCCGCGGCCAGCGCCAGCAGGGTCCCCTTGAGCACCGCCAGCGCCGCCTCCGGGCTGGTCCGGCCGTGCTCGCCCAGCAGTGTGCGCAGCGACACGCCGTCGACGAGCTCCATGACCACGGCGGCCCGGGTCTGCGTCTCGACGTACTCGTAGAGCCTGACCACGTTCGGATCGTCGATCTCGACCAGCGCGGGGGCGTCCACCCGGAAGCGCTCCATGAACTCGGCGTCCCTGCGCAGCGTCGCGTTCAGGTACTTGATCGCCACGTACGCGCCGGTGGACTGGTAGGTCGCGAGGAACACACGGCCGGTGTGGCCGGCGCCGAGCTGGCGTACTTCGCGGTAACCAGGGACCACGTCCAACCCCCATCACGCAGCCGTCCTGAGGTTCGACGGTCTCACCCGGGGTTCCGGTTGTCACGATGGCAGATATTTCGCCGTCAGTTGCCACATATCACCCGCTGTCACCTTTTTGTAGGCCAAGAGAGCTCCTGTCGCTTGAGCCAAGCAAGCGCACGGCCAAATCGGCGGCGTGACCACGCACTGAGCGCCGTGCGGTCACAGCGCCCGGTAGACGGCCTCCGTGAGACGGAACGCCCGCAGGCTGCCGGAGACGGCGTTGGCCATCCTGTTCATCACGTAGCCCACGGCCAGCCCGCGCTCCTCGTCGCCCATGCCCAGGAAGCCCCCGAAGCCCGTGTGACCGAACGCCGTGGCCGACGGGACGAAGAACGTCATCGACGGGCGCATGTAGCCGAGGCCGAACGAGCTGTCCACGTACAGCACCCGGTCGGGGCCGTTGACGCGCGGGCGGACGGCGTCGCGCAGCGTCTCCGGGCGCAACAGGTCGCCGGCGATCAGCGACCGGTAGAAGCCCGCCAGGCTCCTGGCCGTGGTGACCAGTCCGGCGGCGGGCCAGCCCGCGCGCAGGATGGCGGGGTTGTTGGCGCCTCCTTCGAGCGCCTGGATCCGCGGGTTGCCGAGGGCCCGGTTCATCAGGCTCTCCGGGTCCTGAGCGGCCCGCGCCATCCGCGTGAAGACATCGCCGCGCACGTCCGCGTCGGCCCTGCCGTCGCCGGGCGCCGCGCCCGGGGCGTCCGCTCGGGCGGCGGAGGGGCGCTCGCCGCTCGACAGGCGGGCGGCGCGGGCGATCACCGCGTCGGGGGCGCCGAGGCACAGGTCCAGTCCGAGCGGCCCGGCGATCTCCGCCGCGACCAGCTCGCCCACCGACTTGCCCGTAACCCGCCGCACCACCTCGCCCACCAGGAACCCGTACGTGAGCGCGTGGTATCCGTGCGCCGTCCCCGGCTCCCAGAGCGGCCGCTGCCGGGCGAGGCGGGCCGCGATGGCCGGGTGGTCCCCGAACTCCCGCACGGGCACCGGCTCCTCCAGCGCGGGCAGCCCGGCCTCGTGGGTGAGCAACTGCCCGATGGTGATCGCCTCCTTGCCCTGCGCCGCGAACTCCGGCCACACCTCGGCCACCGGCGCGCTCACGTCCACCAGCCCCCGCTCGGCCAGCTGGAGCAGGACGGTGGCGGTGACCGCCTTGGTGCAGGAGTAGGCGTACGCGGGGGTGTCCTCCCCCCAGGCCCGCCCGGTGTGCCGGTCGGCGACGCCGCCCCACAGGTCCACGACCAGCTCGCCGTCGAGGTAGACCGCGAACGCCGCGCCGAGCTCCTCGCCGTCGGCGAAGTGACGCTCGAACACCTCGCGCACGCGCGAGAACCGCGGATCACAGTGCATGGAACCCTCCACCTCGAAAGGAAGCGCTTACTTGGTTGCCGAGCCTAACAACTGGGGCCGTTTCGGCCCAGACGACCAGGGTGGCACCCTCTGCAACGGCCACCCCGCCGCCCGGGTCGGCCGACCGCCGCCAGCGCCCAGGCGGGAGCAGGCCAGGAGGAGTTCGAGGACGGCGTGGGAGTTCTGGCCCAGCCACAGGACCCGCTCGCCGGGCGTCACCCCGTGCCTTGAGACCTCCGGCCGCCGAAGTTTTCCGCCCTTAGGGCGAGGGCGGCGCTCAGGCCGGTGACGGGACCGTGGTGGGCTCGCGCAGCGGCAGCCGCACCTCGAACCACGTCTCGCCGGGCACCGACCGCACCTTGATCTCGCCGCCGTGCCGCCCCGCCACGATCCGGTAGGAGATGTCCAGCCCGAGCCCCGTGCCCTGGCCGACGGACTTCGTGGTGAAGAACGGCTCGAAGATCCGGTCCTTGATCGCGTCGTCGACGCCGTGACCGGTGTCGCCGACCTCGATGATCGCCTCGTCCTCGTCGTGCGCGGTGCGGATCGTCAGCGTGCCCTCCTGGCCCATCGCGTCGAGCGCGTTGTGGATCAGGTTGGTCCACACCTGGTTGAGCTCCCCGGCGTAGGCGGGAACGGGCGGCAGCGTCGGGTCGTAGTCGGTGACGACGGTGATGCCGGGCGGGATCTTGCCGCGGAAGATGGCGACCGTGCTGTCGAGCAGCTCGCGCAGGTCGCAGACCTGAAACGGCGCTCGGTCCATCTGGGAGTACTGCTTGGCCGAGCGGATCAGCGAGGTGATCCGCTCGGTGGCCTCGGTGACCTCGGTGAGCATTTGCGAGATCTCGACCGCGCCCGCCAGCCAGCGCAGCGACGCGGGCGCGTGCTCCTCGCCCACCTTGGCACGCACCTTCGCCAGGTGCTCCTCGGCGAAACCGGCGCTGACCAGCGCGGGCGCCAGATCCCACGCGTCGTCGACCCCCAGCTCCTCCAGGGCGTCGGCCAGCGTCTCCTCGGCGTCGGAGATCTCCATCGGGCTGCGCGCCGGCAGTGTGTCCACCGCCTCGGTGCACCTCTCCTGCATCTCGATGATCGCGCGCAGCCGCTCGGGCGCGATGCCGTCCTCCGCCAGCTGGGCGAGCCGCATGCGCGAGGTCCTGATCAGGGAACGCAGCTCGCCCACCGCCCGCACGGCCGCCGCCGCCGGGTTGTTCAGCTCGTGCGTGAGCCCCGCCGTGATCGTGCCGAGCGCCGTCAGCCGCTGCCGCCTGTCGATGACCTCCCGCTGCGCCCGGCCGCCCGACATCAGCCCGTCGAGCAGGTGCATCCCCATCGGGAACCACTCGGCCACGATGTGCGCGAACTTCTTGGCGGGCAGCATGAACATCCGCGAGGGCGCGGTCGCCTTCAGCGAGTGCTGGTAGGTCTGCGGCGCCCGGTCGCCCAGGTAGGCGGCCGTGGCCCCGCCGTAGACGCCGGGCTGGGAGGTGCGCGGCATGGCGACGGTCCCGGCGCTGACCGTCTCCTGGATCATCTGCACCTCGCCCTCGACCAGCACCGCGAAGCACTCGGCCGGGTCGCCCTGCCGGACGACGAACTCGTCCTGCCCGTAGGCGCTCATCGCGCCGCTGGCGGCCAGCTTGGACAGCTGGTCGTCGGTCAGCCGCTCGAACAGGAACAACTTGCGCAGCTCGTCGATGTCGACGTTGGTTTCGACGTTGGTGCCGACGCCCGCCGATGGCTCTGTGCTCATTGTTTCTCCAGGTAGCGATGCACGAGCGCGACGGCCATCGCGCCCTCGCCGACGGCCGACGCGACCCGCTTGATCGACTCGGCCCGCACGTCACCCGCGGCCAGCACCCCCGGGACGTTCGTCTCCAGGTGGTACGGCTCGCGCCTGAGCGTCCAGTTGCGCGGCCGCTTCCCGCCGTGCACCAGGTCGGGCCCGGTCAGCACGAATCCCCTCTCGTCGCGCTCGACGGTGTCGCCGAGCCAGGCGGTGTGCGGCTCGGCGCCGATGAACACGAACAGCCACTGCGCGTCGACCGTGCGCTCCTCGCCCTTCGTCGAGAACGTGAGCCGTTCCAGGTGCCCGTCGCCCTGCCCGCCGGTGACGTGGCTCTGGACGTGCACCTCGATGTTGGGGATCGCGTTGATCTGCTCGATGAGGTAGTGCGACATGGATCTCTCCAGACCGTCACTCCTTACCAACACATGGACCGTGCTCGCGAATCCCGCCAGGTAGACGGCCGCCTGCCCGGCAGAGTTCGCCCCGCCGACGATGTAGACCTCGCTGTCCCGGCACGCGGGCGCCTCGGTCATGGCGGCGCCGTAGAAGACGCCCCGGCCGACGAAGTCGTCGAGGCCGGGCGCGTCGAGGCGGCGGTAGGTGACGCCGGTCGCCAGGATCACCGCGTGCGCCGCGATCTCGCCGCCTCCCTCGAACCCGACCACCCGCGCCTGCCCGCGCGGCTCCAGGTGGGTGACCTTGCGCGCGGTCAGCAGCTCGGCGCCGAACTTCAGCGCCTGCCTGCGGGCCCGGTCGGCCAGCTGCTGGCCGGAGACGCCGTCGGGGAAGCCCAGATAGTTCTCGATCCTGGAGCTCTGGCCCGCCTGCCCGCCGGAGGCGTGCGCCTCGACCAGCACGGTGTTGAGGCCCTCCGAGGCGCCGTAGACCGCGGCGCCCAGCCCGGCGGGGCCGCCGCCGATCACGATCAGGTCGTAGAAGTCGGTCGCCGGAGTGGTCGACAGGCCCACGGCCGAGGCCAGCGTGGACTGGTCGGGCGACTGCAGCGACCCCCCGTCGGCCGTGACCACCAGCGGCAGGTGGCACTCCTCTCCCACGGCGGCCACCAGCTGCGCGCCCTCCGGGTCGTCGGCCAGCATCCACTGGTAGGGCACGTGGTTGCGGGCCAGGAAGTCGCGCACCCGGTAGGACGGCGCCGACCAGCGGTCGCCCACCACCCGCAGCTCCGAGACCTCGATCCGGTCGGTGCGGTGCCAGGCGTCCAGCTGGCCGTCTATCACCGGGTAGAACTTCTCCTCCGGCGGATCCCACGGCTTGAGCAGGTAGTGGTCGAGGTCGACCACGTTGATCGCCTGGATGGCGGCGTCGGTGTCGGCGTAGGCGGTCAGCAGCACCCGGCGCGCGTACGGGTACATGTCCATGGCCGCTTCGAGGAACTCCACCCCGTTCATCTGCGGCATGCGGTAGTCGGCGAGGATCGCGGCCACCTCGTCACCGCGCAGCCGCATCTCCTTGACGGCCTCGATGCCCTGGCCGGCCGCCTCGGCCCGGACGATCCTGTACTGACGGCCGTAACGGCGCCTGAGGTCTCGGGCGACCGCCCGGGACACCCCCGGATCGTCGTCGACCGTCACGATGACCGGCTTGTCCATGACCCTGCCTTCCCCATGAGGTCCTTCACGAGGTCCCTAAGGGCAGGATGTCATGTGATGCCCGGCTGGTAACAATTCACACTGGGTCACCAATGCGCTGGTCAGGCGATGACCCGGCTGGCGCCGCCGTCGACGAGCATCGAGATCCCGTTGACGTAGGAGGCGGGCTCGCTCGCCAGGAACGCGACCACGTCGCCCACCTCCTCGGGGCGGCCGATCCGGCCCACGGGCACGCCGGAGGCACGCGCGGACGGCTCCTCCAGGGCCAGCTCGCGCAGCCGCTCGGTGTCGATCGGGCCCGGCAGCACGTTGTTGACCAGCACCCCGTCGCCGCCCACCTCACGGGCCAGGGTGCGGACGATCCCGGCCACGGCCGAGCGGGTGGCGTTGGACAGGGCCAGCCCGTCGATCGCCTCACGCGCCGACCTGCTGGTGATCGTGACGATCCGGCCCCAGCCACGCGAGCGCATCTCGGGCAGCACGGCGTGGATCAGCCGGACGGTGCCGAGCAGGTTGCGCTGGATCGCCACGTCCCACTCGGCCAGGCTCGCGTCGACGAACCGGCCGGCGGGCGGGCCGCCCGCGTTGGCGACCAGGATGTCCACCGGGCCGAGCACCTCGCGGGTCTCGGCCGCCAGGCGGGCGGCCGACTCAGGGTCCTCCACGTCGGCCAGCACGGCGTGCACCACCCCGCCGTACTCCTGCAGCTCGACGACCGCGTCCGCGAGTCGTTCGGGGTCACGGGCGCTGACGCAGACGTCGCACCCCTCGCGTGCGAGGCTCTTGGCGGCGGCCAGGCCGATGCCCGCGCTGCCGCCGGTGACGAGTGCGACTTTGCCCTTGATACCGAGATCCATGGGCCGACTATAGATCGGCGGCCCGCGTGGGCCGTACCCGCTGGAGCTTGTCGGGGTTGAGGACTCCGTAGATCGCGTGGACGAGCCCGTCGCGGACATCGAGCGTGATCAGCTGCTCGGTGCCGGCGATGCGGGCCCAGATGGCGGGCTGGCCGTTGGCCTCGAGGATCCGCGCGGCCGAGAAGTCGTAGCGGGCCCGCAGTCCGGCGATGAAGGCCGCAGCCTTGCGACGGCCGAAGATCGGGCGCAGCGCGGCCCTGACCCGGCCACCGCCGTCGTTGTAGAGGACGACGTCCTCGTGCAGCATCTCCGTGAGGGTGGCCAGGTCGCCGCCCGAGGCCGCCTCCATGAACCTCCGCAGCAGCCTGCCGTGCTCCTCGGTCGTCGGCCGGAACCGCCCGCGCCCGTCCGCCAGCCGCACGGAGGCCCGGCGGTACATCTGCCGGGCGTTGACCACCGAGACGCCGACGATCCCGGCGATCTCGTCGTAGGGGAGCTCGAACGCCTCCCTCAGCACGAACACCGCGCGCTCGGGAGGAGCGAGCCGCTCCATCATGTGCAGCGTCGCGAAGGACACGGTGTCGCGCAGCTCGGCCGTGTCGAGCGGCCCGGCCTCGTCCGTCGTGATCGGCTCGGGCAGCCAGGGGCCGGTGTAGGCCTCGCGCTTGACCCGGGCCGAGCGGAGCTGGTCGAGAGCCAGCCGCGACACGACCGTGATCAGGAACGCGCGCGGCTCCCTGACCTCACTCCTGTCCACGCCGTCCCAGCGCAGCCAGGCGTCCTGCACCACGTCCTCGGCGTCCCACATGCTGCCGAGCAGGCGGTAGGCCAGCCCGAGCAGCACGGGACGCACTTCCTCGAAGTCCACGGATGGCATCATGCCCGCCCGTCCAGCATCGACGAGTATCGGGGCCGCCAGTCGAGCCGTAGCCGCGCCCGGCTGTTGTCGGCGCCGCGCAGCCTCGTCATGTACGCCACGCCGAAGGGCCGTGGTCACTCCCTCGGTAGATGTTCCTCTCCCCAGGACGGGGGTCCGCCTCCGGATGTGACAGTTCGCGGGTGGCAAACCCGCGACAACCGTGATGAGCTTTGCGAATGGCGAGAAATCTGATCCTGTCAGGAGGCCTGTTCCACGATTTCGACGCCACCTCGTCCGCGCTCGCGCAGGTGCTCGCCGAGGTGGGGATCGAATCCGAGATCACCGACGACATCGCGGGCGCGCTGAGCGAGCCCTCGGAGGTCCAGCTCATCACCGTCAACGCGCTGCGCTGGCAGATGGGCCTCGACCGGTTCGCCGACCTGCGTGACGAGTGGCGGTTCGAGCTGCCGGCCCAGGCCCGCACGACCCTGCTCGATCACCTCGACCGGGGAGGCGGCCTGCTGGGCATGCACTCGGCGTCGATCTGCTTCGACGACTGGCAGGGCTGGCCGCGCGTGCTGGGCGGCAGCTGGAGCTGGCCCACGTCGCACCACCCGCCGCTCGGCTGGACCGGGGTCCGCGTGCACGGCGGTCACCCGGTGGTGGAGGGGCTGCGCGACTTCGACCTGGTGGACGAGGTCTACAGCGACCTGCGGGTGCTGCCGGACGTGCGGCCGCTCGCCTCCTCCAACGGCCAGCCCCTCGTCTGGGCCCGCCCGGTACGCCGGGGCCGGGTGTTCTACGACGCGCTCGGGCACGACACCCGGTCCTACGACAACGAGATCCACCGCACCCTGCTGCAACGGGCCGCCCTGTGGCTGCTGAAGCGGCCCGTCGCGGTGCGCGACTAGAGGGCCTCTGCCGTACGACGACGTCTTCGGCGAGGGGCGAGCCTGGAGTCGTTCCCGCCCCAGCCGGTGGAGCCGCCGCCCGCCAAGCGGAGAGCGCGGCGTCTCCTACGAAGGGGGCGGCTGAAGGAGGAGCCGGCGGGCCGACTCCGACTCGTGGGCCAGGCGGCGCAGCGTGTCGAACGCCCGGCCGAAGAGGACCGTGCCGAGCACCATCGCCTCGACCGCCGTCTCACGGGGCCCGTCGAGCGGGATCGTGTCCATCTCCACCTCGGAGACGAGCTTCTGGGCCGCCGCGGCGTAGGGCGTCAGGTCGGTCGACAGGCCCAGCTGGCGCAGCCGGACGAGGGTCTGGGCGAGCTCGTTCCTGGCCGGGGCCTCGGCGGCGATGTTCCAGCCCCGCTCCTCGATGAGCCGGTCCACCTGGGCGCGGGCCGTCTGCCATTCGGGTCCGGGCTCCGGCTCGACCACCGGGCCGAGGGCGTACTGGGCGGTGCCGAGCAGGTAGTGGACCGGGAGCGACTCGTCCTCCACCGCCTCGATGACCTTCTTGATGGCGGCCACCGGCAGCCTGCCCACCTCCAGGAGCGCTCTGATCAGCCGGAGCCTGCGCAGGTGGGACTCGTCGTACTCGGCCCGGGTGGCGGCGACCTGCTCGCCGGGGTGCAGCAGGCCCTCGCGGAGGTAGTACTTGATCGTGGGGATGGCCACGCCGGACCGGGTGCTCAGCTCCGAGATGCGCATCGATAGATAATAGCGCTATCCAGAGCGGGCGAGATGGCGGGCGGCGTGCGTCAGGTCGTGCACGTCGGCCTGCCGGTTCCACAGGAAGACCACCTCGATCGGCGGCATCTCCTCCGCGATCGGGACGAACGCCAGGCGCTCGGGCACGGGCGTCGCCTCCCGGATGCTGAGCGTGTATCCGGCGCCCGACTCGACCATCGCGATGGCCGCGTCGTGGCCGGCCGCCGACGGGCCGAGGCGGGGATGCAGGCCGAGCCGGACGAAACCCTCGAGATAGCGGCGGGCGCCCGCGACCGCCTCCGAGTCCGGCATGACCAGCGGTTCCGAGGCGAGGTCGGCCAGGTGCAGGGACTCCCGCGCGGACAGCTCGTGGTCGCGGGGGAGGAGGGCGTGGACGGGGTAGCGGCGGACGAGCATCCGGGCGACACCCCTTGGCAGCGAGCCGGGAGCGTAGCCGAGCCCGGCCTGCAGCGTGCCGTCCATGATGGAGACGATCTGCTCGGCCGTGCCCATCGGGGCGACGCGCAGCCGCGAGCCCTGGAGCTGCGACAGCAGGCGGGCGACCACGTCCCCCAGGCCGTCGGCCACGCCCAGGCGGATCGTCTGGCCCTTGCCGCGGGCGGCGGTCACCGCCCGTTCGAAGGCGTCGACCGCGACCGTCGCCTGGGCCAGGAACACCTCACCCGCCTCGGTCAGCCGCACGCCGCTGGACGAGCGGGTGAACAGCTCCACGCCGATCTCCTTCTCCAGTGCTCTGAGCTGCTCGGACAGGGTGGGCTGGGCGATGCGCAGCACCGCGGCGGCGCGGCGCAGGCTGCCCGCGCGGGCGATCGCGAGGGCGTACCGTACGTGCCGTAGATCCATCGCTCACCTTCTCGGGGTGATAGGGATGGGCTATCGGATGATCGCACCTCCCGACCGCAAACGGGATATCCATCGCGAAGCGGTTCAGTTGCCCTTGGGTGATGATATTTCCCCTAAAAGGGCCGCCGGACGTGGACGTGGCCCTCCTCCACGACGGCTACTCCTGGCTGGTGCCCGGGATCGGGCAGCCACATCCGGTACAGCTCGTCGGGCTCCGCGCTGCCGTGGGCGGCCGGCCCGGTCAGGGGGTGGCGGTGAACGCCGGGTGCAGCTCACGGGCCCGGTCCTCAGGCAGGAGGGGGCGGGCGGCCAGCCAGGCCGCCGCGCCCGCCGCGTCACGCGCCGTCGTCACGGTCTCGCCCGCCAGCAACTCGTGGACGGCCCGGCGTACCGGGCCCTCGTTGGTGAGGACACTCCCGGCGAGCACCACGGGGCCCGACACGTGCACGCGCCGGACGGTGGCGACCAGGCGCCCGGCGGCCCGCCGGGCGATCTCCAGCGCCGCCGGGTCGCCGGCCGCCGCGGCCTGGCTCACCAGGGCCGCCAGCGCGGCCAGCCGCATGTGATCGGCCTGCGCGAGGCGGACGAGACGGTCGGCGCTCTGGCGCGGTGAGGAGCCGCGCTCCGAGCCCAGGAAGTGATCCAGCACCAGCTCGGTGAGCAGCCCCCCGGACCCGCCGCGGTCGAGGGCGGCCACGACGGCCTTGGCGGCGGCGCGGCCGATCCAGAAGCCCGAGCCCTCGTCGCCGAGCAGCCAGCCGAGCCCGTCGGCGATCATCTCCTGGCGGTGGTCCACGATCCTGGAGGCCACCGCGCCCGTGCCCGACAGCAGCAGAGACCCGGACGGCTCGGGCGTGCCCGCCACGTAGGCGATGGCCACGTCGCCCGCGACCTCGGGGCCACGGGTGACCCCCTGACCGGCCCAGACCTTCGCCAGCTCGGGCACCAGCTCGTCGACCCTGCCCGCCACGCCCGCCAGGGACGCCACGACCCGGGAGCCGTCGAGGGAGCCCAGCGCCTCCTCCAGGGCCACGCCGATGGCGGCCACCGCTCTGGCCAGGCCATGGGCGCTCGGATTGCCGGCTCCGGCCCTGGCGTAGCCGACGCGGGCGCCGTCGAGCGTGTGGACCGAGACACGGGTGGAGGTGGCGCCGGCGTCGACTCCGACGACCAGCGGCGAGTTCGTCACGGACCGATTGTGGGTCTTGACGTGACCGAGTTGCAAGAATAATTTTCGCTGCAAGACCGGGCATCCGGAAGGAATATTCGTGACTTCAGGAGCCCTCGGGCGCATCGAGACCGAACTCCCCGGGCTGCCGGAGGCCCTGCGCCGGGTCGGCGAGGTGGTTCTCGGCGATCCCGCGGAGGCCGCGCGCTCGACCATCATCGCCCTCGCCGAGCGGGCGGGCAGCTCGCCCGCGACCGTGACCAGGTTCTGCCGGGCGTTCGGCTTCTCCGGCTACGCGGAGCTGCGCGTGGCGATCGCCACCGAGACCGGCAGGGCCGCCCAGGCCGGCTGGGGAGCGGGCGTCGGCCACGAGATCGGCCCCGACGACCCGCTCGAGTCCGCCATCGAGGTGATGGCCGCGGCCGACGCCCGGCTGATCCAGGAGACCGCCGCCCAGCTCGATCCCGAGATCGTCGCCCAGGTCGCCGACGCGATCGTGGCCGCGTCCCGCGTGCTGCTCGTCGGCGTCTCCACCAGCGGCAACGTCGCCACGATGCTCGAAGGCCGGCTGCGCCGCATCGGCGTCCCGGGCTGGAGCGCCGGCGACGCGCACGAGGCGCTGTCCGACGCCGCGCTGCTCGGCCAGGGCGACGTCGCGATCGGCATCAGCCACCGGGGCCGCACCCGCGAGGTGATGGAGGCGCTGGCCGAGGCCGGCAGCCACGGCGCCACCACGGTCGCCGTCACCTCCTTCGCCCGCTCCCCGCTGGCCGAGCTGGCCGACCTGGTGCTGACGACGGCCAGCCGGGAGACCACGTTCCGGCTCGGCGGGCTGGCCGCCGTCCATTCGCAGCTGTTCGTGCTCGACGCCGTGTACGTGGCGGTGGCCCAGCGCACCTACGAGCGCACCAACGAGGCCTTCGAGCTGACGATCAGTGCCGTGGAGAGCCATCGGGTGGAGAGAGGCTGAATGACGTACGCGACCAAGGCCCTGGAGCTGGCCCGCCAGGTTTCGCAGACCCAACTGGAGCACGTGCGGCAGGCCGCCGAGCTGATCGTCTCCTCGCTGCGCGCCGGCGGCGTGGTCAACGCCTTCGGCTCCGGGCACTCCGAGGCCATCGCCATGGAGATCGCCGGCCGGGCCGGGGGGCTCGTGCCCAGCAACCGGCTCACGCCGCGCGACCTCGTCCTGTACGGCGGGCAGCCCCCGAGCGTGCTGACCGCCGAGCTCGAACGCGACCCGGCGATCGCCCACCAGATCTACGCCCTGGCCCCGGTCGAGCCGCAGGACGTGTTCGTCCTGGTCTCCAGTTCGGGCGTCAACGGCGCCGTGGTCGAGCTGGCCACGATCGTCAGGGAGCACGGCCATCCCCTGATCGCGCTGACCTCGGTCGAGCACAGCAGGCGGATGGCCTCGCGCCACCCGTCCGGCGGCAAGCTGCTCGACCTGGCCGACGTCGTGCTGGACAACGGAGCGCCCTACGGCGACTCCATCCTCGAACTGCCCGGTGGCGGCGGCTACGGCGCGGTCTCCACGATCACCTCGGCGCTGCTCGCGCAGATGGTGGTCACCGAGGCCGTGGCCCGGCTCGTGGCGCTGGGTGAGACCCCGCCCGTCTACCTGTCGGCCAACGTGGCCGGCGGCGATGAGCACAACAGAGCCCTGGAGAGCCGCTACGCAGGGCGCATCAGACGTGGAGCTTGAATAGTCAGGAGCAGACATGATGCCGCACACCCCCCGCATCACCCGGCGTGACCTCCTCCGAGCAGCCGTATTGACGCCCATGGCGGGTGCGCTGGCCGCCTGCGCCACCCCGGCCGCCAAACCCACGGCGTCCTCGGCCGCGCCCGCCGCCACCAGCGCCGCCAACCCCTTCGGCGTGGCGGGCGACAAGCCGCTGGAGGTCTGGATCTTCGACGGCGGGTTCGGCCAGGACTACGCCAAGAACATCCACCAGCCGCTGTTCAAGCAGAAGCACCCCGGCGTCGAGATCAAGCACAACGCCACCAAGGAGATCACCAAGGTCCTGCAGCCGAGGTTCGCGGGCGGCAACCCGCCCGACGTGATCGACAACTCCGGCGCCAACGCCATGGACTTCGGCGCGCTCGCCCAGGACGGCCAGTTGCAGGATCTCACCCCGCTGCTCGACGCGCCCTCGTGGGACGACCCCGCCACCAAGGTCCGGGACACCGTCGACCCCGCCGTCATCGAGATCGGCACCTATGACGGCAAGTTCGCCGTGCTCGGCTACGTCAACTACATCTTCGGCATCTGGTACTCCCAGAAGGTCTTCCGCGACAACGGCTGGGAGGTGCCCAAGACCTGGGACGAGTTCCTCAAGCTCAACGACACGATCAAGAAGTCCGGCAAGATGGCGCCGTTCACCTACGCCGGCAAGTTCCCGCAGTACCTGTACGAGCCGCTGCTCACCATGGCCGCCAAGATCGGCGGCAACGAGGTGCTGGTCGGCATCGACAACCTCGAGGACGGCGCCTGGACCTCCGAGCCGATGAAGACCTCGGCCGCCGCCTGGGCCGAGATCGGCGCCAAGTACCTCATGGAGGGCACCGCCGGGCTCGACCACGTGCAGACCCAGACCGCCCAGAACAAGTACAAGGTGGCCATGCTGCCGTCGGGCTCGTGGCTGGAGAACGAGCAGAAGACCACCACGCCGGACGACTTCGAGTACGGGATGTTCCCGCTGCCCGACTTCACCACCTCCGACCAGCTGCCGTACGGGACGCTCCACACCTCGCCCGGCGAGAACTTCATCGTCCCCGCCAAGGGCGCCAACCCGCAGGCGGGCATGGAGTACCTGCGGGCCATGCTGTCGAAGAAGGCGGCGGGCGACTTCAGCGAGCTGGTCAAGACCGTCTCGGTGGTCAAGGGCGCGGGCGAGGGCCGCCGGCTGTCCCCGGGCGCCGCCAGCGCCTCCAAGGCCGTCACCGACGCGGGCGCCAACACCGTCACCTACCGCTGGCAGACGTGGTACGCCCAGCTCAAGGACGAGGCGATCGCCGCCACCGGCCGGCTCATGACCGGCGGGCTCACTCCGGACAAGTATCTCGAGCGCCTGCAGAAGAAGGCCGACGAGATCAAGAACGACTCTTCGATCAAGAAGTACAAGCGCTGATGTCCGAAGCCCACCGCCGGGGGCTGTTCGTCTTCGCCTTCCTGGCGGCTCCGGTGACGCTCTACCTGGTGTACGTCATCTCGCCGTACATCCAGGCGTTCTACATCGCCATGACCGACTGGCGGGGCGTGACTGCCACGCCTGACTTCGTCGGGCTGGACAACTTCGTCCGGCTGTTCTCCGACGGGATCTTCTGGAAGGCGGTCACGCACAACCTGGCGCTGCTCGTGCTGCTGCCGCTGCTGACGATCGTCATCGCCCTGTTCTTCGCCTTCCTGCTGAACGTGGGCAGCGCGGGGCGGGGCGTGGGGGGAGTGGGCGGGTCGAAGTTCTACCGGGTGGTGTTCTTCTTCCCCCAGGTGCTGGCCGTCGCGGTGGTCGCGGTGCTGTTCCAGCAGGTGTTCAGGCCCGACGGCAGCGGCATGCTGAACGGCCCGCTGATGGCGCTGGGCGCCAGGCCGGTCGGCTTCCTGTCCGACCCCAACGTGGCGTTCTGGTCGGTGCTCGGCGTCATGGTGTGGCAGGCGGTGGGCTTCTACGTGGTGCTGTTCTCCGCCGGGCTCGCCTCGATCCCGCGCGACATGTTCGAGGCGGCGCAGATCGACGGCGCGGGGCGGGTGAGCCTGTTCTTCCGCATCACGCTGCCGCTGCTCTGGGACACGGTGCAGGTGGCCTGGGTCTATCTCGGCATCCTGGCGCTGGACGTCTTCGCCATCGTGTGGGTGATGACCGACCAGCACGGCGGCCCCGACTACTCCACCACGGTCATGGCCGCCGAGATCTACCGCAACGCCTTCCAGTACTTCCGCTTCGGCTACGCCTCGGCGCTGGGCGTCGTGATGTTCTTCTTCACCATCGGCTTCGCGATCCTCTCGCTGCGCCTGACGCGCCGCGAACGAATCGAGTACTAGAGATGACGACGACGACCTCCTGGACGGTCGCCAACTCCCGCGGGCTGGCCCGGCGGGAGCGAGCGCGGCGGCTAGGCCCGATGGCGACGCTGTCGCACCTGGCACTGCTGCTGTGGACCGTGCTCACCGTGGTGCCGATCCTGTGGACGTTCCTCGCCTCGGTCAAGAGCGAGGACGAGATCTTCGGCGACGCCTGGTCTCTGCCCGAGACCCCGCGGTGGGACAACTTCGCCCGGGCCTGGGAGCAGGCGCACATCGGCCAGTACATGCTCAACAGCGTCATCGTGGTCGTGTTCGGCACGTTCGGCACGATGCTGCTCGGCTCGATGGCCGCCTATGTGCTGGCCCGCTACCGGTTCCGCGGCAACCGGGCCGTCTACCTGCTGTTCGTCTCGGGCCTGGCCTTCCCCGTCTACCTGGCGCTGACGCCGCTGTTCTTCGTGGTGCAGAACATGGGCAACGTGCCGCTGGCCGGCCCGTTCATCGGGCTCAACACGCACGCGGGCCTGGTGCTGGTCTACGTCGCCTACTCGATGCCGTTCACGGTGTTCTTCCTGGCGGCGTTCTTCCGTACGCTGCCGCAGGCGGTGGCGGAGGCGGCCCTGGTCGACGGCGCCTCGCACACGCGCGTCTTCTTCCAGATCATGCTGCCGATGGCCCGGCCCGGCATGGTGAGCATCACCATCTTCAACATCCTGGGCCAGTGGAACCAGTACCAACTGCCCCTGGTGCTGCTGCAGGAGCGCGACAAGTGGGTGCTCACCCAGGGTATCGCCGACATCTCGACCGCCGCGGGCTACGACCAGGACTGGGCGGCCCTGTTCGCGGCGCTGACGCTGGCCATCCTGCCCATGCTGGTCGTCTACACGATCTTCCAGCGCCAGATCCAGTCGGGGCTGACGGCGGGCGCGCTCAAGTAGCCGCCGGGCCCGGCCCTCGCGTCCCGAGGCGGGCGGGCCTAGGCTGCCAGTGTGATCGGCGACATTCGGGCGTTACTGTCCCGCCAGCTGCCCCACTACGAGGTGCGCACCCTCACCGAGTCCGGCCGTGGCCTGGACAACGTCGTGTACGAGGTCAACGGTGAGCTGATCGTCCGGTGCGGCCGGGCGGGCGACCCGGAGGCCACCAGGCGGGAGGCCGAGCTGCTGGCCGTCGTCGCCGAGCTCTCCACGCTCCCGGTGCCCGAGGTGGTGTTCAGCGACCCGGAGGCGGCGGTGATCGCCTACGCCAAGCTGCCGGGCCTGCCCCTCAACCGGCACCCGGTGCCCGACCCCCGGAGCCTGGCCGAGCCGCTGGGCGCCTTCCTCAGCGCCCTGCACGGGGCCGAGCCGGGCACGATGCGCGACCTCGCGCCGCTCGACGTCTACCCGGCGCCGACCCTGCTCAATGACGCCGAGCTCGACTACCGCGACGTGCGGGCGCACGTCCCCGAGCACCACAGGCCGCTGATCGAGAGCTTCCTCGGCGCGGCGCCGCCCGCCGAGCCCGGGTCGCCGCGCTTCTGCCACAACGACCTGGGCGCCGAGCACCTGCTGGCGGACCCGGCGACCGGAGCGCTGACGGGGGTCATCGACTGGACCGACGCCGCCGTGACCGACCCGGCCCACGACTTCGCGCTCATCTACCGCGACCTCGGCCCCGAGGTGTTCGAGCTGACGCTGTCCCACTACGACGGCCGCCTCGACGACGCCGACCGGGCCCGCGTGCTGTTCCACGCCCGCTGCGCCCTGATCGAGGACCTCGCCTACGGGCTCAGCACGGGCCCGCGCCACTACGCCGACGCCGCCCTGGCCCACCTCGCCCACACCTTCGCCTAACCCGCACGCACCGGCCACCCCACGCCCACACCCGCCCGCCCGCGCCCGCACCGGCGCCCGCGCGTCACCGGCACGCCCGCCTGAACGCACGCTCGGAGGTCCGCTCGCTCAGCGGGCGGCGTCGGCGAGCTCGTCGCGCAGCCGCCGCGTGGCCGCGGCCATGTTCGCCAGCGCGGCCTCGACCTGCTCGTACGTCCGCGTCTTCAGCCCGCAGTCCGGGTTGACCCAGACCCGCTCGGCCGGCAGCACCCGCAGCGCCTCGCGCAGCAGCCTCTCGACCTCGTCGGCGCCGGGCACCCGGGGCGAGTGGATGTCGTAGACGCCGGGCCCGAGACCGCGCCCGAACGCGCCGACCGAGCCCAGCAGCCGGGCTCCCGAGCGGGCCGACTCGATCGTGGTGACGTCGGCGTCCAGGCCGTCGATGGCGTCCAGGATCTGGTCGGCATCGGAATAGCACAGGTGCGTGTGGATCTGGGTGCGGTCGCCCGCGCCGGAGGTGGCCCGCCGGTAGGCCGCCACCGCCCACTCCAGGTAGCCGGCCCGCGCGGCCTCGCGGGGCGGCAGCAGCTCGCGCAGCGCGGGCTCGTCCACCTGGATGATCGGGACGCCGGCCGCCTCCAGGTCGCGCACCTCCTCCCGCACCGCGTCGGCCACCTGGAACACCACGTCGCGCAGCGGCAGGTCGTCCCGGACGAACGACCAGGCGACGATCGTCACCGGCCCGGTGAGCATGCCCTTGACCGGCTTGTCGGTGAGCGAGCGCGCGTGGCGGGCCCACCGCACGGTGATGGGCCCGGGTCGGCTCACGTCGCCGTGCAGGATGGGCGGCCGGGTGCAGCGCGAGCCGTACGACTGGACCCAGCCGTTCTTGGTGACCGCGAAGCCGTCGAGGTGCTCGGCGAAGTACTGGACCATGTCGTTGCGCTCCGGCTCGCCGTGCACGAGGACGTCGAGCCCGAGTCGCTCCTGCACCCGGATGACCCGCTCGATCTCGGCCTCCACCTGCCGCTCGTAGTCGGACGCCGCGAGCGTGCCCGCCGCCAGGGCCGCGCGGGCCGCGCGCAGCTCACCGGTCTGCGGGAACGAACCGATCGTGGTGATCGGCAGCACGGGCAGCCGCAGGTGCTCCGCCTGCGCCCTGGCCCGCACCGCGTACGGGCCGCGCTCCGCGAACGGCGCCGGCGCGGGCCAGGCCACCGGCGGGGCGGCCGGCGCGGTGTCCCGCGCGCCGGACCGTGCCAGCTCGACGACCTCGGCCACCTTCTGCTCGGCGAAGGCCAGCCGCGCCCGCAGCGCCGGGTCGAGATCCGGCTCCGCCTCCACGTCGTACGGCACGTGCTGGAGCGAGCACGAGGTGCCGACCACCACGTCCGCGGCGTGCTCCTCCACGGCCCGCAGCAGGTGCGCGGCCCGCTCCGGAGACGTCCGCCACACGTCGCGTCCGGACACGACACCCGCGACGACGGTCTTGCCGGCCAGCGCGCCGAGCCCGTCCAGGCCGCCGCGCACCAGGTCCACGCCGACCGCCTCCACCGGGGTGGCCGCCAGCACGGGCAGCGCCTCGCCCAGGTGGCCGAAGTAGGAGGCGACGAACAGCCCCGGCCGGGCGGCCTGGGCCCCGAGCCGCTCGTAGGCGGTCCGCACGGCGGCCAGCTCCTCCGGAGTCCGGTCCTCGACCAGCGCCGGCTCGTCGAGCTGCACCCATGCGACCCCTTCGGCGGCCAGCGCGGCGAGCAGCTCCTCGTAGCAGGCGAGCACGTCGTCGAGGCGGTCCAGCGCCGAGGCCAGCAACAGGAACGTCACGGGCCCGATGACCACCGGCCGCGTCTCGAAGCCCAGCTCCCGCGCCTGCCGCAGCTCGGCGAGCGGCTTGGCGGCGTCCAGCTTGAACACGGTCTCCGGCCCGACCTCCGGCACGATGTAGTGGTAGTTGGTGTCGAACCACTTCGTCATCCGCAGCGGCGCCAGCCCGTCGGTGCCGCGGGCCATCGCGAAGTAGGGGTCCTCGGCCGCCAGATAGCGCTCGGGCACCGCGCCGAGCAGCACCGCCGCGTCGAGCACCTGGTCGTAGAGCGAGAACGTGTTGCACGGCAACCCCGCCAGCCCCAGCTCGTCGAGCCGCCGCCAGGTCCGCTCGCGGATCGCGGCCCCGACCGCGTCGAGCTCCTCACGGGTGCCGCGGCCGTCCCAGTAGGACTCCAGGGCCCGCTTCAGCTCCCTGCGCGGCCCGATCCGCGGATAGCCGAGCACGGTGGACCGCGGAAAACGGGACGAAGCAGGGGACGGAGAAGGGGACGGAGAAGGGGACGGAGAAGGGGACGGAGAACGGGACATCGTGATGCTCCCTCGCTAGGCGGCAGATCGGGGGCATCCTGCACGGCCCCGCCGAGCTCAGGCATCATCTATTCGTGACGCTTATGCTCAGGGAGATCCAGTGCTTCGCCGGAGTGGCCGCCCGGCTCAGCTTCTCGCGAGCCGCCGCCGACCTGGGAATGTCCCAGCCGGCCGTCAGCCAGGCCGTCTCCAGGCTCGAACGGGCCACGGGGGTCCGGCTTTTCGAGCGGACCGCACGTCAGGTGCGGCTCACGGCCGAGGGCAAGGCACTGCTGCCGTACGCCGACCGACTGATGGAGTCGGCGGCCGAGTTCTCCTCCGAAGCGTCCCGGCTGACCCGGCCGCTCATTCACCTCGCTTATCCACCGCTCATCGGCACGCTCGCCGCGCGGGTCGCCAGGCGGCTGGCCGGCCGCACCCCGGCCATCGGCGTCGAGCTGAGGGCCGCCGGCCGGGCCGCCGCCTCGGCCGCGCTGGCGCGGGGGGAGGTGTCGGCCGCCATCCTGGCCACCCCGGCGCCCGCGCCGCTCGTCACGGCGGCCAGGTTCCACGTCACGGTCGACCATCTGGCCGTTCCCGCCGGCCACCCGCTGCGGAGCAGACCGCGGGTCGTGCCGGACGACCTGGCGGGCCAGGTGCTGCTGACTCCGGGCAGGTCGTGGGCCGGGCTGCCCGGCCGGCCGCGCATGGTCGCCGACGACGACTTCGGCGCCGCGCTCGACCTCGTGGCGGCGGGCGCCGGGCTGCTGCCGACCCCGCAGCTCCTGGTCAGGACCGTCCGCCGGGACGACATCCGGTTCGTCCCGCTCGACGCGGGCGACCTGCGCATCACCTACACGCTGGCCTGGTCGAGGGAACGCGCCACGCCCGAGCTGATGGCGCTCGTGCAGGCCGTACAGGACGCCTTGTGGACCAGGTGACTCGTCCGACCAGGTGAGTTGACGAGCAGGTGAGGGTGCGGACTAGGTGACGGGCAGGTTCTTCAGCGCCTCGCGGCGGCTCAGCCCCGAGATGCCCTTGGCCCGTACGTAGCGGACCACCTCGTCCGGGGCGGTCTTGGCGTATTCGCGCAGCGCCCAGCCGATCGCCTTGCGGGCGAAGAAGTCGTTGTCGGACAGGCTCGGCTCGATGCACGCGTAGAGCAGCGCGGTGTCGGTGCGGTCCTTGAACCGGTTCTGGCTCAGGATCGCGGTGCGCCGCTTCCACAGGTCGCGGTCGTGCGCCCACTCCAGCAGCATCGGCCGCATGGAGTCGGGGAACGCGGTCAGCAGACCGCCGATCCGGTGTGTGGCCAGCTCGTCGACCAGATCCCACCAGGCGCCGGTGACGATCATTTCCTCGTACATGGGCACCGTGTAGAGGGTCTGGAAGTCGCGGTAGTAGCGGTAGCCGCTCAGTTCGACGGCCGCGTAGCGCTCCTCGCGGTATTCGGCCTCACGCCATAACTCCAGCACCGCCCGGCGCCACTCGGGCGCGGTCGCGATGCGGTTGCCGGCGAACACCCGCCTGAGCGCGGCCCGCCGGGGCCCGGCCTGGACGCCGAGGAACGGCATCGTGGACTTCATGTACGCGCGCATCGCGGCGGCCTTGCCGGGCTCCGCCGCCTCCTGCAGTGCCAGCCGCACCGCTTTGCCGAGGCTCATGCCCGCTGGCTGGTCCGCTCGCCGGTGGCCAGGCCGTCGAAGAGCACGGTGATGTAGTGCTCGGCCAGCCCGGTCGTGTTGAACCGCCCGCCCGGGCGGAACCAGCGCACCGCGACCCAGATCGTGTCGCGGATCATCCGGTAGGTCAGCTTGGCGTCGACGTCGCCCCGGAACTGCCCGGCCGCCTGGCCCGCCTTGATCTGCGCGACCCACATCTGCTCGACCTCGTCCTCGGCCTTGACCAGGTAGTTGAACCGCTCGAACTGACGCAGGTAGCTCCAGTCGTTCTGCATCACGGTGATGGCCGCGCGGTGGGGCTCCAGGGTCCCGAACCCGATGCGCACCATCTCCGACAGCACCGAGCGGGGGTCGGAGCCGGACTCGAGTGCGGCGCGGTAGCGGGCGATGAGATCATCGAGGAAGGTCGACAGCACCTCGTCGACGATCGACTCCTTGGAGTCGAAGTGGTGGTAGAGACTTCCGGACAGGATGCCGGCCTCGTCGGCGATGTTGCGCACGGTCGTGGCCTGGAAGCCCTTACGGGCGAAGAGCTCCGCGGCCAGCTTGACGAGATGGTCACGGCGCTCGGAGGCCGGCCCCGACGAGCTCGCGCGCTGGCGCTTCGCGGTGGCGGAACCGGAGTTCTTTCGCGTGGTCACGTTCTCCATTATGAGCCCTCAGACAATCGCTTGTTCACCGAAGTGTTCCAGCTCACCCGGTGTTCTCGATGCTACCAAGCGCTTGCTACAAGGATCGGTTTCCCGGCTGTGACCTGCCTCTAGTAAATAGGAAACTTTCCTATTAGATTCTGGGGCATGCCCAACAGCGGTGACCTCCTTCGCCTGGCCGACGCCGTACTCCTGCCCGGTTTCGAGGGGACGGCGCCCCCTGACTGGCTCCGCCGCCGGCTCGGCGAGGGGCTGGCCGGCGTCGTCCTGTTCTCGCGCAACATCACCGGTCCCGCGCAGGTGGCTGAGCTGACGGCCGCGCTCCGGGCGGAGAACCCCGAGGTGCTGGTCGGCACCGACGAGGAGACGGGCGAGGTGACCCGGCTGGAGGTGGCCACCGGCAGCAGCCGTCCCGGCGGCTACGCCCTCGGCGTGGTGGACGACGTGACGCTGACCGAGGCGCTGGCCGGGGACCTGGGCGACGAGCTGGCCGCCGCCGGCATCACCATCGACTTCGCCCCTTCCGCCGACGTCAACTCCAACCCGGACAACCCCGTCATCGGCCTGCGCGCCTTCGGGGCCGACCCCGCGCTCGTCGCCCGGCACACCAGGGCGTTCATCCGCGGCCTGCAGTCCGCCGGAGTGGCGGCCTGCGCCAAGCACTTCCCCGGCCACGGCGACACCTCGGTCGACTCCCACCACGGCGTGCCCGTCGTCGCCACCGACGGGATCGAGGACGCGCTGCACCCCTTCCGGGAGGCGATCAGGGAAGGCGTCCGGTCGATCATGACGGGCCACCTGCTGGTGCCGGCGTACGACGCCGGACTGCCCGCCACGCTCAGCCCCAAGGTGCTCACCGGCCTGCTCCGCGAGGAGCTCGGTTTCGACGGCGTGATCGTCACCGACGGGATCGAGATGGCCGCCGTCTCGGGAAGGTACGGCATCGGCGGCGCGTCCGTCCGCGCCATCGCCGCCGGAGCCGACGCGATCTGCGTCGGTGGCGAGCGAGCCGGCGAGGCGACCGCCGTCGAGGTGCGCGACGCGATCGCCGCCGCCGTCACCCAGGGGCTGTTGTCCGAGGAACGCCTGGCCGACGCCGCGCGCAGGGTCCAGGAGCTGGCCACCTGGACCACCTCCTCGCGCAGGGGCCGGGAGTCGGCCGCTCGGACCACTTCCTCGCGCGGGGGCCGGGAGTCGGCCGCCTGGACCGCCGCCCCGGGCCGCGCCGCCGGCCGGGACGGCGACCTCGGTCTAGCCGCGGCCCGCCGCGCGGTCAGGGTAACCCGCAGATCGACCGCAGACGTGCTGCCGTTCACCGGCGCGGCGCAGGTGGTCGAGCTGGCCCCCGAGATGAACCTGGCCATCGACAAGCGCACCCCGTGGGGCGTGGGGGAGCCGCTCCGCGGGCTGCTGCCCGGCACCCGGGTCGCCAGGCTCACGGTCGGCCAGGCGACGGGAGCCGAGATCGAGCGGCTGATCCGTGAGGCCACCGGGCGCCCGCTGGCGATCGTGGTCCGCGACGCGCACCGCCACCTCTGGCAGGCCGAGGCGCTGCGCCACCTGCTCAGCGCCCGCCCGGACGCCGTGGTGGTCGAGATGGGCCTGCCCGAACGCTCCGACCTCGGCGCCGTGCACATCGCCACGTACGGCTCGGCGCCGGTGTCCGGCCTGGCCGCGGCCGAGGTGATCACCGGTAGCCTCTGACAGCGTGAACTTCGACGGCGAAGACCTCTCCCACACCTCCCTGACCGACCGGCTGCCGCCGGACGAGGCCCATACCTTCCGCTCCTGCGACCTCACCGAGACCGACCTGTGGGGCGCCTCGCTGGCCGGCGCGCGCTTCGAGTCGTGCGTGCTGGAGCGGACCGACTTCCGCAAGGCGGACCTCGACGGCGCCTCGTTCACGGGCGGCGGCGGGATGCGGATCAGGTTCAGCGACGCCGACCTCATCGACGTGACCTTCACCGACGTCGACCTGTCGTCCGCGCAGTTCGGCGGGGCGCTGCTGACCGACGTCTCCTTCACCGGCTGCCGGCTGATCGGCGCCTCGCTCACCGGCTCCCGGGGCACCGGCTTCAGGGTCAGCGGGTCCAACCTGACCATGGCCAACCTCGGCGGCTGCTCGCTGCGCGGCGAGTTCATCGAGGGCGTCCGCTTCGACGACGCCGACCTGTCGGGGTGCGACTTCACCGGCGCGACGTTCAGCGACTGCCGGCTCCGCGGCGCCAGGTTGCTGAAGACCGTCTTCGCCAAGGCCGACCTGCGCGGCGCCGACCTCGGCGACTCCGACGACGACCGTGTCCGCGCCTTCGCGGGCGCCACGATCAACCACGCCCAGGCCGCCGCCATCCTCGCCGCCCGCGGCATCACCGTGGTCTGACCCCTTCACCGGGCGCCGGCGCTCCGCGATGACGACCGGTGATCAATGGTGATCACCTGTGGTGGCCACCAGTGGCCACCCCTGTGTCATCAGGTGTCATCCCCGGTCATCGCAGGGCGGAGCGGGCCGTGGGGGCGAGGCGCAGCCGCTGCGGCGGGGCGGTCAGGCGATCCGCCAGCATCGGCAACGGCACGTCATGCTCGTCCTCGGCCCGGTCGAAGCGGGCGAACCACACGAACACATTCTCGCCGGTGCGCACCGGGAGGGCGGGGAACGTGTTGGCCGCGTGCTCGCTCTCGAGACAGGCGACCGGCGACACCCCGGCCTCGGCCAGCGCGGGCAGGACCCGGTCGGCGAAGAAGGCCGAGAAGCCCTCCCCGACGTGGTAGATCGTGGCCACGTAGCGTGAGGACGGCAGGGCGCCGGCACCGATGGGTGGCCGGTCCGGCCGGTCCGCGGCCGCGAAGGGGGCGGGCGCTCCGGCCGCCGGGCGCAGGAGCAGCACGTCGTCCGAGTCGATCATGGTGGCGTTGGCCGCGTCGCGGTTGGCCTTCCAGACGGGACCGCCGTAGAAGGCGGTGAGGGCCAGCCGCCGAGATTCCATATCAGGAAATTTCCGTATCCAGGAGAACAAGTCCGGCGAGTCAAGGTCGCGGAACTGGGCGACCACCCCCATGCCGGCGTCCTCCTGAGCCTCGATGAACTCGCGCTCGAACAGCTCGATCAGCGTGTCGCGCCGTCCAGGACGCATCGTGTACTGGCGCAGCTCGTAAATCATGGGGCCGACCCTAGGAGCGTTCCCCTGACATCCTCTGTCAGCGACAGGGTGACCGAACAATGTTCTCGTCACGTATCGTTACCGAAGGTCAGCGCATGGTTATAGGATCGCCATGACCTTGATCTGTGGATCAACCACTGGTCAAGGTGTCAGTGAAGGAGTGCGAAGTGGTCAGCAGGTCGCCGGTCCGGTGCGGGTGCAGGGCCCCGCGCGGCGCGGCTTCCGCCCTCGTTAGCATCACTCGGGTGACCACCTGTGCATATGTGACATTTGATGATCGTGACGCCCACGACGACGAGCGCGAGCCGGCCCTGGGCGCCTGGCGGGAGGCGGGCCTCGACGGGCGCGCCGAGAGCTGGGACGACCCCTCGGTCGACTGGAGCGCCTACGACGCCGTCGTGGTCCGCTCGGTCTGGGACTACGTCGATCGCCGGGCCGAGTTCCTGGCTTGGGCGCGCCAGGTGGAGAGCCGGACCCTGTTGCTCAACCCGGCCTCCGTGCTCGAGTCCAACACCGACAAGACCTACCTGCGAGACCTGGGGGTGCCGATCGTGCCCACCCACTGGTCGGCGGAGGGCCTGCCGGTCTGGCCCGAATACGTCGTCAAGCCCGCGATCTCGGCGGGAGCCCGCGACACGATCAGGACCACCGACCGGGCCCGGGCCGAGGCCCACGCCGCCGCGCTCCAGGCCGCCGGCCGCACCCCGATGGTCCAGCCCTACCTCGACATGGTCGAGTCCGAGGGCGAGACCTCGCTCCTCTACTTCAACCGCCGGTTCAGTCACGCGGTCCGGCGCACTCCGATGCTGTCACCGGGAAGGGCGGGCGCCGACCACGTCAGGGCGGAGCCGCGCACCCCAGCACCGGACCAGGTCGAACTCGCCGAGAAGGTGCTTGCCGCCATCCCCCAGGCCCTTCTGTACGCGCGGATCGACCTGGTCCGGCTTCCCGACGGCAGCCCCGTGGTGATCGAGGTGGAGCTGACCGAGCCCTACCTTTTCCTGCGCTACGAGCCCCGTGCGGCGGGCAACCTCGCGAGGGCTCTGCGCGAGCTGGTCTGAGCGGCCGTCAGCAGGAGACGCCGCCGTCCACCGGGATGATCGCGCCGGTGAGGTAGGCGCCGCCCCGCGAGGAAAGGAAGATCGCCGTCCCGGCCATGTCGTCGGGACGGCCGATGCGGCCGAGGGGCACGTGCGACGCGACGAGCTCGCGACTCGCCGGATCCTCCAGCGCGAAGGCCATCATCTTCGACGGGAACGGCCCGGGCGCGATCGCGTTGACCGTGATGTGCTCCGGCGCGAGCTGCCTGGCCAGATGCCGGGTCAGCATGTGCACCCCGGACTTGGCGGCCGAGTAGGCGTAGTTCTCCATCGACGGCACCCTGATCCCGTCGACCGATCCCACGTTGAGCACCCGTGCCGGATCGTCGGCGCTCGCGGCGGCCCGCAGCTGTGGCAGGAACTTCTGGGTGAGGTAGAAGACGCCCTTGACGTTGATGTTCCAGAGCTTGTCGAAGGCGTGCTCGGGATACTCCTCCAGCGGCGCGCCCCAGGTGGCGCCCGCGTTGTTCACCAGCACGTGCAGCGGGCCGTCCACGGCCGCGACGAGCGCGCCCACGCCCTCGGGCGTGGACAGGTCCGCGGGCACGCCGACGCAGCCGAGCTCGGCGGCGGTCTTCTCGACCTCGGGCGTCTTGCGCGCGGAGATGTAGACGGTCGCTCCGGCGTCGACGAACCCGGCCGCGATCATGCGCCCGATGCCCCGGGATCCACCGGTGACGACGACGGTCTTGCCTTCCACCGAGAACAGATTCATGTTCTGGAGCATTTCATACCGACTGGTCGGTCGCTAGCCGGAAATCCTTCACCCAGAGCCCCAGCAGCCCGCGGAAGTGCGCCACGAACCGGTCTCGCTCGGCGGCCGGGTAGGTGGCCGTCACGGCGAAGTACTCCCGGGTGTCCAGGTCGAGCCGCGGCCTGCGCCCGGTGCCCAGGCAGAACACGCTCCACCGCACCAGCGCCTTGATCGCCCACGGGAAGTAGTAGTGCAGGCTCGTCAGCGCCACGTCCGGGCAGGCGTTGGCGTAGTCGATGGGATGCACGTCCGCGCCCTTGACCAGCGTCTCGCAGGAGTTGAACTCCCACCGGAAGAACCTCCGTCCCCAGGAGTAACCCGACCAGATGCCTCACGATGGTTCCTCCCACCCGGTTCCTGCCAGGCCAGGGGGACGCCTCCGCCGCTGTCACACTCCGGGAAGGCGGCCGTTGCGGAACAGGTCGACGAACGTCTGATGGTCTTGCCGGGCCTGTGCCCCGTACCGATGCGCGAAATCCACCAACATCGCGATAAATCCGGGCCTGTCGCCCTGCACCACCGCCACGATCGACTCCTCCGTCGAGAAGTCCACCAGGTCGTGGCTCGACTCGTCGTCCGCCACCGCGTGCATGCGCGCCACCGCCCGCCCGAGATCCCGCATGATCGCCTGGAGCTCCTCGGGCTCGTTGACGTCGCCCCAGTCCAGGTCGGCGGAGTAGGGCGAGACCTCGGCCACCAACTGGCCGACGCCGTTCAGCGTCGTGTAGCCGAGCCACGGATCGGCGTAGGCCTGCAACGCCCGCTGGGACTCCGCGGTGCGATGCCCCTGATGCTGGAAATAGCCGGACACCTTCTCGTCCGTGATGTGCCGCGCCACCGCGGGCACCTGCGCCTGCTTCATGTAGAGGATCACGTCGTTCTCCAGCGCCTGCGAGCGTCCCTCCAGCAGCAGGTTGTACGACGGCAGCCCGGCCGACCCGATGCCCACCCCCTTGCGCAGGGCCACGTCCTTGATGACGTGCTCGACCGGGTTCGACTGCCCCGGCAGCGTCGTCAGGTAGTCGTCGAACGCGGCCAGCACGGCCGTACGGGTCGCCCGGTCGACCGGCTCCCGCCCTTCCATGATCGCGAAGCGCCGGTCGTAGGCGTCGATCACGGTCTCCACGTCCAGCATCGCCACCCGCGTGTTCAGCCGGGCGGTCTGCAGCACCCGGTGCAGCACGCCGGTCGTGGTGTCGATGGTGAGCGCCCCGATCGCGTCGTCGCCGCCGTGCGCGATCCCGGTCAGCTCGGCCAGGTACGCCGTGCCGAACCCGGCGACCAGCGCGCCGATCACCTCGTCCGACAGCGCCTTGGCGTACCCCATCAGCGCGACGCTCGCCGCGAACCGCTTGAGGTCCCAGGTGTAGGGCCCGACGTACGCCTCGTCGAAGTCGTTGACGTTGAACACCAGCACGCCGGAGGCGTTCATGTAGGTGCCGAAGTTCTCCGCGTGCAGGTCGCCGTGGATCCACACCCTGCTGGTCGCCGGATCGAGGTAGGACCGGTCGGCGAACGTCTCCGTCAGGTCCGCGTAGAACAGGCAGGCGCTGCCCCGGTAGAACGCGAACGGAGAGGCCGCCATCTTCCGGAACTTCCGCCTGAAAGCCGCGGGATCACGCTTGATCGAGTCACCGAACTCGGTCATCAGCACGTCGAGCAGGTACGTGGAGCGTATGGACATACCTGGAAGGTAGGCCGCCCGAGAGCTCCCGCCTATCCCCGGCCCCTCCTCGGCGAGGCGCCCGGCTCAGCGGAAGCACCACGCCGAAGGCCACCAGCGGCGGATCAAGCGAGACGGAGGTGAAGGAGTTGGCCGCCAGGCCGCACGGCTCGCCGCCTGCCGCCCAGGGCGTTCTGCCCCCGCGTGCCGTTCTGAGAAATGGCGCTGGGAGGTGGTCGAGAGAGGATCGCGCGCCCTGGCGGGCGTGGGGGACCCGCCAGGGCGCGCTTCCTGCCCCATGCGCGGTGACGCCAGGACTCCGGCGAGGGATGGAGTCCTGGGCCGTTGGTTCGCGCACGGAGTCGGTGAGGGAGTAGGGGACTCCGCGTGCCGGTGGCGTGCGGCGATGCGTTGTGCTGCGCCTGCCGGGTCGTCGATGGGGTGCGTGACCTCGAACCCCTCCTCGTTCCAGACAAAGGAACCGTCTTCGCACCACATGGTCAGCTCGGTTGACACGAAGCGCACGGACGTGCCACGACCATTGCTCTGGTGGGTGTGGCTGAACCCCTGGCGACGCAACGCGTAACGCAGTAAACGTGTTGCATCGTGTGGGTCATGCCAGGGCAGGTATGGCATACCCGCGCGGACCGGCAGCACGGCCTACACCCCCTCACCGGCCTTTCGATGGATTTGTACCAACGAATGGATGATGCGGCTGCCGGGGCCGTTCGGTCAAGGGGTTGTGGCCTGCTAGAACCAGATCGTCTAAATTGTTGGAACAAAAGGGGTGAAAGTGGCAAGGTCGGTGCTGTATCAGCAGGTGGCTTCGGAACTCCGGAAGGCCATCTACTCCGGTGTACTCGGTCCCGGAGCGCAGCTGCCGACCGAGGCTCAGCTCATGGAAGACCACGGGGTGAGCCGCAACACCGTCAGGCTGGCCCTCGGCGAGCTCGTCAACGAGGGGCTCGTCACGCGCACCCCCCGGCGCGGCACGGTGGTCCGCGACCGCCGGCCGCTGCTCATGTACCCGCAGCGCGAGCTGGAGCCTCAGCCCACCGGAGAGGTGCGCGAGGCCTTCGCCTTCGCCGTCTCGCAGGAGGGCCGGGAGCCCAGCCAGCTCATCGAGGTGCTGACCGTCACCCCCGTCGAGGAGATCGCCAGCAGGCTGGAGCTCGCCGACGGCGAACTCGCGGTGGTGCGCCGGCGCCTGCGCTTCGTCGACGGACAGCCGTACAACACCAATGATTCCTATTTTCCCCGTGATCTGGTCGCCAACTCGGAAATCGCCAGGCCAGGCGACATCGCGCGCGGCGCGAACCGGGTGCTCGAGGAGCTCGGGCACGAGCAAATGCGAGTAGTTGACGACATTTGGGCGCGTATGCCCAACCAAGAGGAAGCTGAGAGGCTTCAATTGGAACTCGGTACCCCAGTTGTGGTGTATGTCCGAGTTGGCTACGACAGGGCTGATTTGCCGGTGCGTGTCGCGGTGTCGGTGCTCCCCGCGGACAAGCACTTGATCAGGTACGAGCTCGACCGCCGCTGATCGAGCTCGGTTGGGGGTGATCCCGCCGGCCGCCCACAGCGAGTAATCCGGCCTCGCAGGGCTAGGGGAGTGGTGCATGCTCCCCTAAAACCCGATTTATCCGTTTATATCGCCTTCCGTCACCCGACCCTATCCAGTGCGCCGCACCTAAGTCACTCTCCGTAATCGTTCGACCGCATAACGCGATGAAGGGATGGATCATGCTCTCCAACACCCTCCTGCACCCGCTCGCCCTGCGCCAGGCGGAGCCGGCCGATCTCAAGGGGGTGCTGAAACTGCTGGCCGACACCGCCGAGTGGCTCTACTCGCGGGGGGTGCGGCAGTGGCCGCGCGCCGGCTTCACCGCCGCGCGGATCGAGCCCCTGATCGAGGAGCGGGTCCTGTATCTGCTGGACGACGAGCTCCGCTACCTCGACCCCGACGAGGACGCGCCGCCGGTCGCGACGATCGCCGTCGACGAGCACGCGGACGCCGAGTTCTGGACCCCGGCCGACGACCCCGGCGCCGCCCTGTACGTGCACAAGCTCGCGGTGGCCCGGCCGTGGTCCGGCAGCGGGCTCGGTGACGCGCTGCTCGACTGGGCCGGGGCGTCGGCCTACGCGACCGGACGGCCCTGGCTCCGGCTCGACTGCGCCAAGCGGAACCCCGCGCTGCAGGACTACTACCGCCGCCGCGGCTTCGAGCACGTGCGCACGGTGGACCTGCCGCACCGCAGCTCCGGCGCGCTCTTCCAGCGTCCCGCGGAGGACGTCGGCATCACGGCGTTCCGCGACCTCACGGTTCCCGAGCTGATCGCGGTCTGACGTCCCCGGCGCCCGCCCGCGCCCGGGGCGAACCGGGTGCCGGGCGGAGACGGGATCTTCTGCCGTCATTCATGCAAAATGGTGCAGAGCACCCTATAACCTCTGCTGCATGACCGGATCCCTCCTCGAGGTGATCGCGCTCGACGTGCGCGACGCCGTGGCCGCCGAACAGGGCGGCGCCGACCGTCTGGAGGTCGTCGCCGACATGGCGTCCGACGGGCTCACCCCCGCGCCGGAGACGGTCGCCGCGATCGCCGCGGAGTGCCCGCTGCCCCAGATGGTGATGCTCCGCCGCGACGCCTCCTTCACGGCCGGCGCCGACGTGCTCGACCGGCTGAGCCGCGACGCCAAGGCACTGGCCCAGGCGGGAGCGGCCGGCTTCGTCTTCGGCTTCCTCGACGGCGCGGGCGCCGTCGACCTGGCGGCCACCGAGGCGCTCATCCACGCCGTGTCGCCCCTGCCGTGGACGTTCCACCGCGCCGTCGACCAGGCGGCCGACATCCAGGCCTCCTGGCGCGCCGTGCGCCTGCTCCCGAACCTCGCGACCGTCCTCACGTCCGGCTCGCCCACCGGCGTCGGCGACGGCCTGCCCGTGCTCAAGGGACGCGCCGACGCGGGCGACGGCTCGATCATCCTGGCCGGCGGCGGGCTCCGGGCCGCGCACGTCCCGCCCCTGCTGGACTACGGCGTCAGGGCCTTCCACGTCGGCTCCGCCGTCCGCGCGAGCTGGTCCGACCCGGTCGAGTGGCGTCTCGTCCGCCGCTGGCGCGACCTGGTCGAACGCGACTGAACGGTCACCCGGCCGGGCGCTCGTCGAGGGCGGCGTCGGCGCGGCCGAGCGCGGCGGCCATGGTCTTGACCGTGGCGGGCTCGTCCATGACCCCGCCCCCCGCCTCCCGGCGCTCCTCCCAGGCGCGCACCCGCTCGCGGTAGGAGTCGTAGCGCGCCAGATGGAAGGCGTAGACCGTGGCGAACCGGCTCACCAGGTGAGAGGGATGCATGTCCCATCCCTGGTGAAAGCCGTGCGCCAGCGAGTGCTTGACGAGCCCGGCGTGCCGCCGCCACAGCGCCCGCACGTCGGCGGCCGAGCCGGAGGCGGGGGAGGCGGCCAGCGACCCGTCGGACAGCTCGACCCCGGTGCCCGCGAACGCCACCTGCATCACGTGCCGCGCGTGGTCGCACGCCGGATGGTCGAGCCGCTGCTCGTGCGGCGGCAGCCCGATCGCCGCCGTGTAGTCGAACACCCCGAAATGCGCCGCGGCCAGCCTGCCGCCGAGCGACTCGGCCAGCTCCGCGCTCAGGAACCGCAGCGTCTGCGGCGCCTCCACCTGCATCTCGAACCGCAGCCGCACCCCGAGCGCCGCCTCCAGCCGCTCCAGGAAGCCCGCGAACTGCCGCAGATAGTCCGCCATCAGCACCTTCGGGAAGGTCACCGTGAACCCGGGAGGCAGCTCGCCGGCCCGCTCGACGACTCCGGTGACGAACCCGTCGAGCGTCCGCACCGAGCGCGCCGGGTCGCCGTCGGCGAACGACTTGACCCGCGGCCCCCACCGGCGCGGCAACGTCCCCGCCGCCCGCATCTCGGCCACCGCCGCGGCCGCCCGCTCCGCGTCGCCGTCCTCCTGATCGGGCCGCACGCCATAGCCGTCCTCGAAGTCGATCCGCAGGTCCTCGATGGGCTCACGGCCGAGCTTGCGCAGCACCCGCTCGTGTACGGCGGCCGCCAGCGCGTCGGGCACCCCGAACACCTCGGCCAGCTCGGCGGGGCCCGCCAGATGCTCCCGGGCCAGGGCCAGCGCCCCGCCGCCCCAGTCGGCGACGGTGGCGGCGGAGAACCGGTCGGCCGGCACGTACACGGTGTGCACGGGTTGCCGGCCGGAGCCGGCGCCCGGATAGCGGGCCTCCTGGGCCCGGTAGGTCTCCTCGAACCCGGCGAGCGGGACGTCTCCCACGGTGACACGCATGTCCCGCACCCTAGCCGGGAAGAGGATCACTCCCCAGGGTGGTAGGCGCGCAGCATGGCCTCCAGGCCGGCCAGCTTGACCCGCTCGCCCCGGCCCAGCGACCTGGCCAGCTCGCCCTCGGCCGCCTCGATGGCCAGCCACTGCTCGTAGGTGACCGGCCGCACCCCGCGCTCGGCCAGCAGCGTGTCGATGTCCGTGGTCCGCGCCGGATCCCGGCCGGCCAGGTCGGACAGGAGTGTGCGGACGGTCTCGGCCGCGTCGGACTTGTTGGTGCCGATCACGCCGGTGGGGCCGCGCTTGAGCCAGCCCGAGACGTACTCGCGGTCGCGCACCCGGCCCGCCTCGTGGGGCACCGTCATCGTCTCCTCCGAGAACGGCACGCCCGGCAGCGGGACGCTCTGGTAGCCGACCGAGCGCAGCACCATGCCGACCGGGAGCGTCTCGAACTCACCGGTGCCCACCACCCGGCCCTCCGGCGACAGCCGGGTGCGTTCGAGCCTGAGGCCCTCCACCCGCTCCGAGCCGAGGATCTCGACCGGCCTCATCCAGAAGCGCACGTCGAGACGGCGGGGCCGGCCGGCCGGCTCGCGGGCCGCCCAGGACCGCAGGACGTCGATGTTGCCGCGGATCTGCCGCGGGAAGTCGTCGCCCGGCACCACGGCCTCGTCCGGACGCACGCACACGTCGGCGTTGGTCAGCTCGCCGAGCTCACGCAGCTCCTTCAGGGTGAACTTGGCGTGCTCGGGACCCCGGCGGCCGACCATGTGGATGGCCTTCACCTGGCTCTCCTCCAGGCGTTCGAGCACGTCGTGCGGAACGTCGGTGGGGCTCAGCTCGTCGGCCGTCTTGGCCAGGATCCGCACCACGTCCACGGCCACGTTGCCCACGCCGATGACGGCGACCTCGGGGCTGTCGAGGACGAACCTGGAGGAGTCGACGTCGGGATGGCCGCAGTACCAGTTGACGAAGTCGGTGGCGGCCACGCTGCCCGGCAGGTCCTCACCCGGGATGCCGAGCTTCCGGTCCACCATCGCGCCGGTGGCGTAGACGACGGCGTCGTAGGCGGTGAGCAGGTCGCCGACCGTGACCTCGGTGCCGAGGGTGAGGCCGCCGAGGAAACGGACCTCGGGAAGCTCCAGGACGCGGCGCAGGTAGTTGGCGATCGACTTGATCGACGTGTGGTCGGGCGCGACACCGTATCTGACCAGACCATATGGTGTGGGCAACCGCTCGATCACGTCGACCTCGACCTGACCGGCGGACTGCTTGACCAATGCCTCGGCCGTGTAGATCCCGGCAGGGCCGGACCCGATGACCGCCACGCGCAACGTCACGTCGCCTCCTTAGCCGGCGATTCTGCAACACGGAGCCCGTGCTCCACCAGATGTAACGGACCGGCGTGTTCGATGTATCCCCGGACGCCTGGATCGACGAACCTGTACCCCTTTTTGAACTTTCTCCCCAGTCTGATCCGTAAGGACGTCATCGTGCCTTCGGGGAGTAGAAACCAAGCGCTCGCTTGGTTGAGGCTATCGGCGCCAAACACTTGCGGGAAGGGCGCGATCGCGATCAAAGTGATGCTCGTGAGGCGAAAGCACGCGCTACGGCGTCCGAAGGACGGCCCGCTCCCGGGGGCTCACGACGACGACCTTTCGCCCACGAGTTCCCGCAGGTACGAAGCCTTCGGCCGGGTGATGGCCGCGCTCGCCGCCGAGGCCGAGTTCATCGAGTCGTGCCGTGACCTGACCTGGTGGCGCGGCTCCGAGCGGAGCTGGCACCTCGAATGGCGCGACGGCCCCTACGCCTCCGAGGTGGCGGCGCTGCTCGACGAGCGGATGGGCGGCCTCGTCACGACCGCCGGCCCCGGTGGCGGCGCCTCGGCCGTGCTCCACGTGATGGGCGTCCGGTTCGTGCTGCGGGCCATCGATCCGATGGGCAGGGCGCGGGTCCGTGCCCGGCCGGGCTTCTGGCGGCTGGCCGAGGCGCTCGACACCACCCGCGCCACCAACACCCGCCATCCCTGGGAGGAACTGCTCGGCGGGTAGTCACCCCGGCCTTCGAGCAAGCGATTGCTTAGTCAGAAAGGGTTAACCGAAATTTGCCTTTTCTGTAGGATTGCATAATCTTCAAGGGGTCATCCCTAGACATTCCCGGGGCAGGGATGACCAGGGAATGGAGATGAACGACACCGCAATCGACTATGCCGACTTCGCCGAGTTCGACCGGCGGCAGCGCGGCATCGAACGTCACGTGCTGGCGGCCTTCCTGGGAGGACTGGTCGTCGGCCTGGTCGGCATGCTCCTGTCCGGCAAGGGCCCCGAGTGGGTCGGGCAGATCTACGATCCCTATGCCTACGTCGCGCTGACCCTGATCGTGGGGGCCACCGCGTCCGGGTTCGGATGGGCGCTGCTGACGACCTTTCTCGCCGCCGTGTCCATGCTGGTCGCGGCCATGGGCGGGAGCGCGTTCCGCGGTGAGCTCACCTTCGACGTGATCGGCGACACCCCCGCCGGGCTCAACTGGATGGTCGCCATGCTGGTCGGCCTCGGACTGCTCGCCTACCTGACCCGCAGGCGCGACCACTGGGGCGACCTCGCCGCCGGCCTCGTGGGGGCGGTGCTGCTCACCGACGTGATCGACCGGGCCACGCCGGGTTTCATCGGCGACGTGCGGGAGTTCTGGCCGGGGCCCGCCCTGCTGATCGGCGCCCTGTCCGTCATCCTGGTGATCGTGGTGCGCAGGAGCGCCCGGGGCCGCGTGCGCGCGCTCGCCGTCACCGCCGTGCTGGCCGGCGTGTCCGCCCTCGTGCTCGCCGGTTCGGTGTCGGGCTGGTTCCCGCTCCCCGTTTAACCGGAGCGGCGTGCCGCCTCGAGTCGATAGCCTGTAATCCTTCACATCCAGGCTCGACCAAGGAGTAGCCGTGTTGCTGCGCATGTCGTCGTTGTTTCTTCGCACCCTGCGGGACGACCCGGCAGACGCGGAAGTGCCGAGCCACAAGCTCCTCGTCCGTGCCGGCTATGTCCGGCGGGTGGCGCCCGGCATCTATTCGTGGCTGCCCCTCGGCAAGATGGTGCTCGAGAACGTAGCCCGCGTCGTCCGCGAGGAGATGGACCGGATGGGCGGCCAGGAGGTGCTCTTCCCCGCCCTGCTGCCCCGCGAATACTACGAGGCCACCGGCCGCTGGACCGAATACGGTGACACGCTCTTCCGGCTGCGTGACCGCAAGGGCGCCGACTACCTCCTCGGGCCCACGCACGAGGAGCTCTTCACCGACATGGTCAAGGGCGAATACTCCTCGTACAAGGACTATCCGGTCACGCTTTACCAAATTCAGACCAAATACCGCGATGAGGCGCGGCCTCGCGCAGGCATCCTGCGCGGCCGGGAGTTCCTCATGAAGGACTCCTACTCCTTCGACCTCGACGACGACGGTCTCAAGCGCTCCTACGAGCAGCACCGCGAGACCTACATCAAGACCTTCGACCGGCTCGGCATCAACTACAAGATCGTGTTCGCCACGTCCGGCGCGATGGGCGGCTCGGCCTCGGAGGAGTTCCTGGCGCCGACCCCCACGGGCGAGGACACCTTCGTCGCCTGCCACTCGTGCGGCTACGCGGCCAACGCCGAGGCCGTCACCACGACACCCCCCGCCGCCGGGTCCCTCGACGGCCTGGAGGAGCAGCGGGTCCTCGACACCCCCGGCACCCCGACCATCGAGACGCTGGTCTCGTACGTCAACGAGCACCACGGCCTGTCGATCACCGCCGCCGACACCCTGAAGAACGTCGTCGTCAAGGTCTCCACGCCCGGCTCCGACAAGGTCGAGACCCTGGTCATCGGCGTGCCCGGTGACCGCGAGGTCGACTTCAAGCGCCTGGAGGCCGTGCTGGCCCCCGGCGAGCCCGCGATCTTCGAGGCCGACGACTTCGCCAGGCACCCCGGCCTGGTGCGCGGCTACATCGGCCCGCAGGTGCTGCGCGACCTCGGCATCCGCTACCTCGTCGACCCCCGCGTCGTCACGGGCAGTTCCTGGGTGACCGGCGCCAACCAGCCCGGCAAGCACGCCGCCCACGTGGTCGCGGGGCGCGACTTCGTCCCCGACGGCACGATCGAGGCCGCCGAGGTGCGCGCCGGAGACCCCTGCCCCCGCTGCGGGTCGGCGCTGTCCATCGATCGCGGCATCGAGATCGGCCACATCTTCCAGCTCGGCCGCAAATACGCCGACGCCGCCGGCCTCGACGCGCTCGGCCCCGACGGCAAGCCGATCCGCATCACGATGGGCTCCTATGGCATCGGCGTCTCCCGCGCGGTGGCCGTCATCGCCGAGCAGCTGCACGACCCGCTCGGCCTGGTGTGGCCCCGCGAGGTGGCCCCCGCCGACGTGCACATCGTCGGCACCGGCAAGGAGCACCAGGTGGAGGCGGCGCTGGAGCTGGGCGCCGAGCTCGAGTCCCGGGGCCTGCGCGTGCTGGTGGACGACCGGGCCGGGGTGTCGCCCGGGGTCAAGTTCAAGGACGCCGAGTTGCTCGGGCTGCCGACCATCGTGGTCGTGGGCCGCGGGCTCACCCAGGGCGTCGTGGAGCTGCGCGACCGGGTCTCGGGAGACAAGTCGGAGATCCCCCTCGCCGAGGCCGCCGACCTCATCACCGCCGCCGCCCGATCCTGAGCTCTCGCCCGAACCTGAAACGCGTCGCCCGATCCCGATCCCACCCGCCCGGGCGCCCCGGGTCAGCCGCCCGGTGTCGTGCCGGACGGCCGCGGGGTCGGCGCGGGCAGGCCGGGGAAGGCGCTGATCGTGGGCTGGAACGAGTAGGACCGGGTGACCGACTCCTGCATGGCCAGCGCCGCGTACTTCCGCAGCTCCGCGTCGTCGCAGGCGGCCAGCTCCAGGTAGGCGGCCGTCATGCCCGCCTCCACGTGCACCGCGAGCCGTACGGCGTCGGCGGCCCTGGTGGGGACGACGGGCAGGGCGTAGGACGCCTCCGGCTCCGCCGGTCGGCCGCCCCGGCCCGTGATGAACGTGCGGAGCTGGTCGCGGCGGGCCCGGTGGGCGTCGAACGCCCTGGTCGCCATGGCCCGCAGCGCCCCTGAGGTGCGGGCGCCGATCAGGCCGTAGGCGAAGACGGCCGCGTGCTCCCCGGACAGCGCCTTGCGCAGCTTGTCGGCGTCGTCGCTCACAGCGACCTCGGCAGGGCGACGGCGTGGGCCGCCTCGCAGGCGCCGATGCTGGCCACCAGCTGGGCCATGGCCGGGGACACACCGGTCAGCTGGCGGGTGCGCAGGGCGGCCGCCCTGCGTTCGAGGGCGCGCAGCCGCGACAGCGACACCTTGGGCGTGGCCGTGGCAGAGGGGGTGGCGGAGCCGGTGGCCGACGGGGCGGCCGACGGGGCGGGGACATCGGGGAAGCGCCTGCGCAGCTCGGCCACATGGGCCCGATGGCGATCCCTGAACGGGGCCAGCTTGGCGCCGCCCGCCGCGATCAGCGTGGAGTAGAGGGCGATCGTCGCCTCCTTCTCGGCGATCAGCTGCCGGGCCAGCACGCGCTCGGGCGGCTCCGGCACTGGTGAGGCGGGCGGGGCGCCGGTCGTGGTGCTGCATCCCGCCAGTGCCGCCGCGGCTGCTCCGCCCGCCAGCACGGCTCGCCGGGAGAGAGAAGGGCGCACGGACAGGGACCTCCAGGACGACGGACCGCAGCTAGCATCGTAAGGGCTCGTGCCCCCGCTCGCTGTCAGGCCGGGCTCGCCATTCCCCCCGCGTCGAGTGGCGCTCTTTCCGTGCCCTCGTACAGATAGGGTGTCAACTGTCGTCGCTGGCTGAGAGCCCGCACGGCGGAGAGCCAGTGGCGAGGTCCGCCCGGCTGAGACTTGACAATAGGGGAGGTCGATATGGGCAGCGCATCACCCCGCGACCACCTGATGAAGCTCCTCGAGCCCGTCGTCAGCGCGGAGGGCCTCGACTTGGAGGACGTCACGGTCACGCAGGCCGGCAAGCGCCGGCTGCTGCGCGTGATCGTCGATCGAGACGGCGGGGTGAGCCTCGACGACGTCGCCGATGTGAGCCAGGCCGTCTCCGCCGCGCTGGACGATGACGACACGATGGGCATCGCGGCCTACACACTCGAGGTCTCCTCACCGGGCGTCGACCGCCCGCTGATCGAGCCGCGCCACTGGCGGCGCGCCGCCAAGCGGCTGGTGAAGGCCGAGCTGAGAGACGGCACCGTGGTGGAGGGCCGAGTGCGCTCGGCCGACGAGAGCGGCGTCGACCTCGAGATCGACGGCGCCGATCGCCGGCTCGACTATCAGGACCTGACCCGCGGACGGGTGCAGGTGGAGTTCCGCCGGATCGACGACGACACCGACGTCGACGGCGACGAAGGCTAAGGGGGAAGCCTCGTGGACATCGACATGAGCGTCCTGCGCAGCCTGGAGCGGGAGAAGGACATCTCCTTCGACCTGGTCGTCAAGGCGATCGAGGACGCGCTGCTGATCGCATACTTCCGCACCGAGGGCGCCGCGCCCAAGGCGCGGGCCGAGCTCGACAAGGCGAGCGGGCATGTGACGATCTGGGCGGCCGAGCTCGACGACGACGGCGAGATCGTCCGGGAGTACGACGACACACCTGGCAATTTCAGCAGGATCGCGGCGACCACCGCCAAGCAGGTGATACTGCAGCAGTTGCGCGACGCCGAAGACGAGATCAACTTCGGCGAGTTCGCCAGCCGCGAGGGCGAGCTGGTCTCCGGCGTGATCCAGCAGGGCAAGGATCCACGCGTGGTGCTGGTCGACCTCGGCAAGATCGAGGCCGTGCTGCCGCACAACGAGCAGGTGCCCGGCGAAGACTACGTTCACGGCGAGCGCATCCGCGCCTACGTGGTGCAGGTCAAGAAGGGGCACAAGGGGCCCTCGGTCACGCTGTCGCGCACCCATCCCGGTCTGGTGAAGAAGCTGTTCGCGCTCGAGGTGCCGGAGATCGCCGACGGGACCGTCGAGATCGCCGCGGTGGCCCGCGAGGCCGGTCACCGCACCAAGATCGCGGTCAGGTCCCGCAAGCAGGGCGTCAACGCCAAGGGCGCCTGCATCGGCCCGATGGGGTCCCGGGTGCGTAACGTGATGACCGAACTACACGGCGAGAAGATCGACATCATCGACTGGTCCGAGGACCCGGGCGAGTTCGTCGGGAATGCTCTGTCTCCCGCGCGTGTTTCCCATGTGGAGGTCCTCGATCTCGAGGGGCGAGTGGCGAGGGTGACCGTGCCCGACTACCAGCTTTCGCTGGCCATCGGCAAGGAAGGGCAGAATGCCCGGCTCGCTGCCAGGCTCACCGGATGGCGGATTGACATCCGCCCTGACACCCAGGCCGAGGATGCCGCCGGTTCCGTAGATGCGTCAACGCGGTAAGCTGGAATATGGTGGCCACGCAGCCCCACAGCGCACCTGTGTGGGCTGCAGGGGTCGCACGGCAAAGTCCGAGCTGCTCCGCCTGGTGCTGGTCGAGGATCATGTGACCCCTGACCTGCGAGGACGGCTCCCTGGCCGGGGTGCATCGCTGCATCCGTCCATGAGTTGTCTGGAGCTTGCCGAGCGTCGCCGGGCGTTTCCGCGCGCATTCCGCGTGCCGGGACCGCTTGACGTCTCGCGCGTGCGGGCGCACCTGGAAGAGGAGAAATACGAAATGTCATGTAGGACGCCGAGTTGATGGGCGGAGTCAGATTGCTATGAGCGCCTGATGAGCACGCGGCGATGAAGACGTCAAGGTAGCGACGGTCCGGACGGCACAGCCAGCCTCCCGGGCCAGTAAGGGAGTGCAGTGGCGAAGGTCCGGGTATACGAGCTCGCTAAGGAGTTCGGCGTAGAGAGCAAGGTCGTCATGGCCAAGCTCCAGGAGATGGGAGAGTTCGTCCGTTCGGCGTCCTCCACCATCGAGGCGCCGGTGGTCCGCAGGCTCACCGAAGCATTGGGCGCATCCAAGGGTGGGTCCTCAAGGGGCGGCGGTTCGCCGTCCAAGCCGCAGCCACCGAAGGCTGCACCACGGCCGGCGGGTGGCCAGGCCGGCAACGGCGTCGCCGAGGCGTCGACCCCCACAGTCCCGCGTCCGGGTCCCAAGCCCGGTCCGCGTCCCGGCCCGGCGACGAGCGGCACGCCGCGTCCGCCGGTGCCCATGCCCCAGCAGCAGCCGCCGGCGCAGCAGCCTGAGGCCGCTCGTGGCGACACGTCCGGGGCTCCGCAGGCCCGTTTCGACAGCGGCGCGCGTCCTGACAGCGCTCCCCGCGCCGACGGTGGCGCGCGTCCGGCGCCAGGCCCGCGTCCGGGCCCCGCGGCCCGTCCGGGTCCCAAGCCCGGTCCCGCGGCCCGTCCCGGCGCGTCCGGTGGCGGTGCCTCCGGCGGCGCGCGTCCCGGGGCTTCCACCGGTGGTGGTCCCCGTCCGGGTCCCGGCCCCAAGCCGGGTCCTCGTGGCCCCCGTCCCGGCAACAACCCGTTCTCGTCCAACGCCAGCGGCATGGGCCAGTCCCGTCCGCCGCGCCCCGGCGCCGGCCGCGATGGCGGCGGCCCCGGTCAGCGTGAGCGTCGCGACGGCCCGCCGCGCGACGGCGGCATCCCGCGCCCGCCGCAGAGTCGTGGTGGCGGCGAGGGCAGGCCGGGCACGGCCGGTCCGCGTCCGGGTCCGCCCGGTGCCGCGGGTCCGCGTCCCGGTCCCGGTGCGGGTGGTCCCCGTCCCGGTGGTCCGCGTCCCAACCCGATGATGATGCCGCAGGGCCGTCCTTCCGGTCCCGGTGGCGGTGGCGGCGGTGGCCGTCCCGGTGGCGGTGGCGGCGGTGGCCGTCCCGGCGGTGGTGGCGGCGGTGGCCGTCCGGGTGGCGGTGGCGGCGGTCGTCCCGGTGGTGGCGGCGGCGGTTTCGCCGGTCGTCCCGGCGGCGGCGCGGGCCGTCCCGGCACGAGCACCGGTGGTCCCGGTGGCGGCGGCGGTTTCGCCGGTCGTCCCGGCGGCGGTGGCCGCGGTCGCGGCGGCGGCACCGCGGGCGCCTTCGGGCGTCCCGGCGGTCGTCCCGCGCGTGGTCGCAAGTCCAAGCGTCAGAGGCGCCAGGAGTTCGACAACATGTCGGCTCCGGCGATCGGCGGCGTGCAGGTCGCTCGTGGCAACGGCGCGACGATCCGCCTTCCGCGCGGCGCGTCGCTGGCCGACTTCGCCGACCGGATCGGCGCCAACCCCGCCGCGCTGGTGCAGATCATGCTGCACCTCGGCGAGATGGTGACCGCCACCCAGTCGGTCAACGAGGAGACGCTGCAGCTGCTCGGCGCCGAGCTCGACTACAACATCCAGGTGGTCAGCCCGGAGGAGGAGGACCGCGAGCTTCTCGAGGCCTTCGACATCGAGTTCGGCGAGGACGAGGGCGACGAGGCCGACCTGGCCGCGCGTCCGCCGGTCGTGACCGTCATGGGTCACGTCGACCACGGTAAGACCAAGCTGCTCGACGCCATCCGCAAGACCAACGTGGCGGCGCGCGAGGCGGGTGGCATCACCCAGCACATCGGCGCCTACCAGGTCGCCACCGAGCACGAGGGCGAAGAGCGCAAGGTCACCTTCATCGACACCCCGGGTCACGAGGCGTTCACCGCCATGCGTGCCCGTGGTGCCAAGGCGACCGACATCGCCGTGCTGGTGGTCGCGGCCGACGACGGCGTGAAGCCGCAGACGATCGAGGCCCTCAACCACGCCCAGGCGGCCGACGTGCCGATCGTGGTCGCGGTCAACAAGGTCGACAAGGAGGGCGCCGACCCCAACAAGGTCAGGGCCCAGCTCACCGAGTACGGCCTGGTGGCGGAGGAGTACGGCGGCTCGACGCTGTTCGTCGACATCTCGGCCAAGAACGGCACCGGCATCGAGGACCTCCTCGAGGCCATCGTGCTGACCGCCGACGCCGAGCTCGACCTGCGGGCCAACCCGACGATGGACGCTCAGGGCATCGCGATCGAGGCTCACCTCGACAAGGGCCGCGGCCCCGTCGCGACCGTCCTGGTCCAGCGCGGCACGCTCCGCGTCGGCGACTCCATCGTCTGTGGCGAGGCCTTCGGCCGCGTCCGGGCGATGCTCGACGACAACGGCGAGCCGGTCGACGAGGCCACCCCGTCCCGTCCCGTCCAGGTGATGGGTCTGACGGCCGTGCCGGGCGCCGGCGACAACTTCATCGTCGTCACCGACGACCGGATGGCCAGACAGATCGCCCAGCAGCGCGCGGCGCGCAAGCGCAGCGCCGACATGGCGAAGTCGAGCCGTCGCCGCACCCTCGAGGAGCTGTTCAGCGACCTCGAGAAGGGTCGCGTCGACGAGCTCAAGCTCATCATCAAGGGTGACGTGTCCGGTTCGGTGGAGGCCCTGGAAGACGCTCTGCTCAAGATCGACGTCGGGGACGAGGTCAACCTTCGGGTGCTGCACCGCGCCGTCGGTGCGATCACCGAGTACGACGTCAACCTGGCCGTCGCCGACGACAACGCGGTCATCATCGGCTTCAACGTCCGGCCCGAGCCCCGGGCACGCGACCTGGCCGAGCGCGAGGGCGTCGACATCCGCTACTACTCGGTCATCTACCAGGCGATCGAGGAGATCGAAGCGGCGCTCAAGGGCATGCTCAAGCCCGAGTTCGAAGAGGTCCAGATGGGCACGGCGGAGGTCCGCGAGATCTTCAAGGTGCCGAAGATCGGCAATGTCGCCGGTTCGCTGGTCCGCTCCGGTGTGATCGTCCGCAACAGCAAGGCCAGGGTGATCCGCGACGGCGTCGTCGTCGCCGACAACCTGACGGTCTCCTCGCTGCGGCGCTTCAAGGAGGACGCGACCGAGGTCCGCGAGGGCTTCGAGTGCGGCATCGGGCTCGGTTACAACGATCTCCGGATCGACGACGTGATCGAGACGTTCGAGATGCGGGAGAAGCCGCGCGCGTAAACACGCGGCCGGGCGCCCGGCGGACCATCCGCCGGGCGCCTCTCGTACGCCTGGGCCTGGTCACCACCGCAGCAGGCCCGGCGTGCGCTTCACTCACCAGTACAAGCGGTGGTTGCCAACAATGTATGTGGGTGCGCTTACCCTGGACATCCTGCTCGGCGACGTGCACTCGCTGAAGCAGAAGCGCTCGGTCGTGCGGCCGCTGGTCGCCGAGCTGCACCGGCGCTTTCCCGCCGTCGCCGTAGCCGAGACCGGCCATCTCGACCTGCATCGCAGGGCTGAAGTCGGCATCGCGGTGGTCTCCGCCTCAGCGGGCAACTGCAAGGAGGTGCTGGACGCCTGCGAGCGGGTGGTGGCGTTCCATCCTGAGATCGAGCTGCTGTCGGCCAGGCAGCGGCTCTACAACGACGATGACTGAACGACTGCACGACCACGGTCGTGCGTGAGGGGGAGCGAACATGGTGGATGCAGCACGAGCCCGCAAGCTCGCCGATCGCATCCAGCAGATCGTCGCCGAGATGCTGGAGCGTCGGATCAAGGACCCGCGTCTGGGCTTTGTGACCGTGACCGACACCCGCATCACCGCCGACCTGCGCGAGGCCACGGTCTTCTACACGGTGTTCGGCTCCGAGGCCGAGCGCGCCGACAGCGCCGCTGCTCTCGAAAGCGCCAAGGGCATCATCCGGTCCGAGGTGGGCAAGCAGACGGGCGTGCGCTTCACTCCGACACTGACGTTCACCCATGACCCGCTGCCCGACAGCGCCCGCCAGCTCCACGACCTGATCAACGCGGCCAGGGCCAGAGACGCCGAGGTGGCGCGCAAGGCGGAGGGCGCCGCCTACGCCGGCGAGGCCGACCCCTACAAGAAGCCCGACGAGGACGAGGCCGACCTCGACAAGAAGCCGGATGAGGACGACGCCGACCAGGCGGGACACCCGGCGTCGTGACACCCGACGTGCGTGACCGCATCGACCGCCCGCCCCGCGTGGGATCCGCCCCGTCCCCGATCTCCGAGGACACGTGGCGGCGGGCGCTCGAGCTGATCGCGCGGACCGACGAGATCGCGCTGGCCTGCCACGTGTCGCCGGACGGTGACGCGCTCGGCTCGATGCTGGCCACCGGCTTCGCGCTGAGGTCGATGGGCAAGCGGGTGGTCGCGTCCTTCGGCGACCGGCCCTTCGAGGTGCCGCGCCTGCTGCGCTACCTGCCGGGCCAGGACATGCTGGTCCCACCGCAGGACTACCCTGCGGCGCCCGAGCTGATGATGACGTTCGACTCCCCGTCGGCCGAGCGGCTGGGCATGATCGAGCCGAGTCTCGCCGCCGCCCGCGAGGTCATCGTGGTCGACCACCACCCGTCCAACACCGGCTTCGGCACGCTCGGCCTCGTCGACCCCGGCGCCGCGGCGACGACCATGCTCGCCGAGCAGCTCATCTACCGGCTCGGCGGCACCCTTGACCGTGACATCGCCACCTGCCTCTACACGGGGCTGGTGACCGACACCGGATCGTTCAGGCACTCCTCGACGTCGCCCGCGGCCCACCAGATGGCCGCCCGGATGGTCGCCACCGGGCTGCGCACCGACGAGATCGCCCGTGAGCTGTGGGACCGCTCACCGTTCGGCTATCTCAAGGTGCTCGCTGCCGCGCTCGACCGGGTGGTGCTGCGCGACGGGCTGGTCTGGACCTACGTCACGCGGGTCGACCGCGCCGCCTACGGCCTGCCCTATTCTGAGATCGAAGGCATCATCGACATCGTACGGCGCACCGACGAGGCCGAGGTGGCCGTGGTGCTGAAAGAGGACGACGAGGGCGCCTGGCAGGTGTCGACCCGGTCCAAAGGCACGGCCGACGTGGGATCGCTCTGCGCGGCGATGGGCGGCGGCGGGCACCGCAACGCGGCCGGGTTCACCTCGCACGAGAGCGTTGACGACACCATCGGCGCGATCCGCCGTCTGCTGGGGAAGGTCTGATGGCCGAGAGCGGTCTGATCATCGTCGACAAGCCGGCCGGCTGGACCTCCCACGACGTGGTGGCCCGCATCAGGCGCCTCGCGGGCACCCGGCGGGTGGGCCACGCGGGCACGCTCGACCCGATGGCCACGGGCGTCCTGGTGATCGGCGTGGAGAAGGCGACCCGCCTGCTCGGCCACCTGGCGTTGACGGAGAAGGTCTATTCGGCCACCATGCGGCTCGGCGTGACCACCAACACCGACGACGCCGAGGGTGAGGTCACCGCGACGGCTTCGGCGGCGGGCGTGACGCCGGCTGAGATCCGGAAGGGGATCACCGCGCTCACGGGCGAGATCATGCAGATCCCGCCGCAGGTCAGCGCGATCAAGGTCAACGGAGAGCGGGCCTACAAGCGGGCCCGTGCCGGTGAGGACGTCGAGCTGGCCGCCCGCCCGATCACCGTGCGCGCCTTCGAGGTGCTCGACATCCGGGGGCAGGACGACCTCGTCGACGTGGACGCGGTCATCACCTGCTCCAGCGGCACCTACATCCGGGCGCTGGCCCGCGACCTGGGAGCCGGGCTGGGCGTCGGCGGGCACCTGACGCGGCTGCGCCGCACCCGGGTCGGCCCCTACGACCTGTCGCTGGCCAGGACCCTCGACGAGCTGGCCGCCGACTGCGCGATCCTGCCCATCGGGGAGGCCGTCGCGGCGGCGTTCACGCGGCGGGACGTGACGGCCGAGGAGGCCGTGGTCGTCCGGCACGGCGGGCGGCTGCCGGCGGCCGGGCTGGGCAAGGAGCCGATCGGCGTGTTCGGCCCGGGCGGGGAGCTGCTCGCGCTGGTCGAGGAGCAGGGCCGGCTGGCCAAGCCGCTCGCGGTCTTCGTGACCTAGCGGGTCACCGCTTGCGGGCCACCATGACGTCGCGGACGATCGCCTGGTCCACCCAGTGCTCGAAGTCGGGGTAGTCGGCCACCTCGAGCCCGGCGGACGTGAGGATCAGCGCCAGCTGGTCGCGGTTGCCGCCGTAGGTGTTCCACGAGATGCCGAGCGCGCCGCCGGGCCGCAGCAGCTCCGTCCAGACCGGCACGGCCTGCCGGATCAGCTCGAGCGGGCTGCGTGAGAGCCCGCCGCCGCCCTTGCTGCCGTGCTGTACGCCGTAGGGCGCGTCGGTGACGATCACGTCGAACGAGTGTGGCTTGAAGAACTCCCGCCCGCGCAGGGTGTCGGCGTTGACCACCGAGACGTGCTGCACATCGCCCGCCTTGAACGCCTCCTTCGACAGCCCGAAGGTGATGTTGAGCCGCCGCCCGGCCAGCGCCCGCTCGCGCCGCACGGGCACGGTCTCGGCGGTGTGCTTGAGCCGTTTGTTCTTCAGCCAGGTTCTGAGGAAGCCGGAGTAGGCCTCGAAGTCCTTGCCGTCGATGTCGACGCCGTAGGCGTCGTATCCGTACATGAGGGCCTGGTTGAGCGTGGTGCCGCGGCCGCACATCGGGTCGAAGACCGCCAGTTTCCGGTCGAGGCCGAAGTCGGAGGCCAGCACGGTCACGTTGAGCAGCAGCTTGGTGAAGTGCTCGTTGGTCTTGCCGGCGTACTTCTGGATCGTGATCAGGTCGCTGCTCAGCCGGTCGAGCGGCCGCATGGTGAGCGGCCGCAGCAGGTCGCCCTCCAGCTCGAACAGCGCGTAGACCGACGACAGGTTGGACAGCAAATCGAGGTCACGCGAGGTCGGTGACCCCTCGAAGGTGACATAAGGTACGCCACCGAGGATGGTCTCCTCGATGTCCGACACCTGGCCTTCCATCGCGCGGCCGAAGACCGTCAGCTCGGCACGGGTCAGCCGGACGGAGCTGGCGGCGTAGACCCGGTTGAAGGCAGGCAGGATCAGGAGGGCGTATCGAGGCATGGTGCGATCGATCGTACCGCCCTCGATTGGAACGAAGACCGACCAGCATGGCAGGCTGGTGGGGATTGATCTGCCACGAGCGAATGGGGCCGGGTGTGCAGGATTCGGAGAGGGCCGTGGTCGCGATCGGCGTGTTCGACGGCGTCCACCGCGGACACCGGCGGGTGGTCGAGCGAGTCGTCGACATCGCCCGCGAGCGGGGGGCGCGCGGCGTGGCCGTCACGTTCGAGCCGCATCCCACGGAGGTGGTGCGGCCCGGCTCGCATCAGCCCCGGCTCAGCACGTCCAGGCGCCGCACCGAGTTGCTGGCCGGGCTGGGGGTCGACGAGGTCTGCGTGCTGGAGTTCACGCTCGAGCTGTCGCGGATGAGCCCCGGCGAGTTCGTCCAGACGGTCCTGGCCGACCGCCTGCGCGCCGCCGCCGTCGTGGTGGGGGAGGGCTTCACGTTCGGTCACCACGCGGCCGGCGACGTCGAGACCCTGCGCACACTGGGGGAGAAATACGACTTCACGGTCGAGGCCGTCCCGCTGCTCGACGGGGTCTCCAGCAGCGGGATCCGCGAGCGGCTCGTAGCGGGCGACGTCGAGGGCGCGACCGCGGCACTGGGCCGTCCGCACCGCGTGGAGGGCGTGGTCGTCCGCGGCTACCAGCGCGGCCGTCAACTCGGCTTTCCCACCGCCAACGTCGAGACGCCGCCGCACACCGCCATCCCCGCCGACGGGGTCTACGCGGGCTGGCTCGAATGCGTGCCCGTCGCCAACCTGCCCGCCCTGTACGAGGGCGAGCGCTGGCCCGCGGCCATCTCGGTCGGCACCAACCCGACGTTCGAGGGCGTCCCGCGCACCGTCGAGGCGTACGCGCTCGACCGCGACGACCTGGAGCTGTACGGCGTGCACGTGGCGGTCGACTTCGCCGCGAGGCTCCGCGGCAACACCAGGTTCGACTCCATCGAGGCGCTCGTCGCCCAGATCCACGCCGACGTCGCCGAGACCCGCCGCCTGACCGGCTGAGCCCGTGGCGCGTGACGATACGCGAGCATGCGACTCGGGGTGGTAACCTTGTATGTCGGCTCTGTGACGGCGGCGTTGAGCGCTGCCCGAAGGGCTTCGCTGCGGCGACTGTAGGCACGCACGGTCGTTCGCATTCCATATTCATTCGTGCGTGTCCGTATATTTGAAGGAGAGCCGTGTCCCTCGACACCGCTGCCAAGAAGTCCATCATCGCCGAGTACGCGACGGCCGACGGCGACACCGGGTCGCCCGAGGTGCAGATCGCGCTCCTCAGCAAGCGCATCAGCGAGCTCACCGAGCACCTGAAGACGCACAAGCACGACCACCACAGCCGTCGTGGTCTGCTCCTGCTCGTCGGGCGCCGGCGCCGTCTGCTGAAGTACCTGCAGAAGGTCGACATCGCCCGTTACCGCTCGCTCATCGAGCGGCTCGGACTGCGCCGATAACATGAGGAGGGAGCGGCGTCCGCGTCGCTCCCTTCGGTTATCAGCCCGGCGCGTCGGGAGGCATGCCACCGCGCGCCTGGCGTACAACTGAATATCCGAGACACTTACAGCCCCCGCGTCCGCACAAGCACCATGCGACCCGCGACGCATGCGGGCCGGTCCTCGGTAGTGGCTTCCGGTCATAAGGACCGGGCGCTTCGATCGAAGACCGGCGCTGCACCTAACGAGGGTGCCGGTGAGAAGAGGGCGCGGGAGACCGACCGACCAAGGAGGTCCCCCGTGGAGGGTGTCCACACCGCCGAAGCCGTCATTGACAACGGCACTTTCGGCACGCGCACGATCAGATTCGAGACCGGTCGACTTGCCCGTCAGGCGGCGGGTTCCGCCGTCGCCTACCTCGACAGCGACACGATGGTGCTGTCCGCGACGACCGCGTCCAAGTCGCCCAAGGAAAACCTCGACTTCTTCCCGCTGACGGTGGACGTCGAGGAGCGCATGTACGCCGCGGGCCGCATCCCCGGCTCGTTCTTCCGGCGCGAGGGCCGTCCCTCCGAGGACGCCATCCTCACCTGCCGGCTGATCGACCGGCCGCTGCGCCCGTCGTTCGTCAAGGGCCTGCGCAACGAGGTGCAGGTCGTCGCCACCGTGCTGGCGCTCAACCCCGACCACCTCTACGACGTGGTCGCGATCAACGCCGCCTCGCTGTCGACCCAGCTGGCCGGGCTGCCGTTCTCCGGCCCGATCGGCGGCGTCCGCGTGGCGCTGATCGACGGCCAGTGGGTGGCCTTCCCGACCCAGACCGAGCTGGCCCGCGCCACGTTCGACATGGTCGTGGCCGGACGGGTGCTCGCCGACGGCGATGTCGCGATCATGATGGTCGAGGCCGAGTCCACCAAGGACACGCTGAAGCTGGTCGCCGAGGGCGCCGTCGCGCCCACCGAGGAGACCGTCGCGCAGGGCCTCGATGCCGCCAAGCCGTTCATCAAGGTGCTGTGCGAGGCGCAGTCTCGCATCGCGCAGGTCGCGGCCAAGGAGACGGCCGAGTACCCCGTGTTCCTCGACTACCAGGAGGACGTCTACAACGCGGTCGAGGCCGCGGTGAAGACCGAGCTGGCCGCGGCGCTGACCATCGCCGCCAAGCAGGAGCGCGAGACCGAGCTCGACAAGGTCAAGGCGCTGGCCGGGGAGAAGCTGCTGTCCGAGTTCGAGGGCCGCGAGAAGGAGATCTCCGCCGCGTTCCGCTCGGTGATGAAGAACCTCATGCGCGAGCGGGTCATCAAGGAGGGCCTGCGCATCGACGGCCGCGGCACCAAGGACATCCGCGCGCTGTCCGCCGAGGTCCACGTGGTCCCGCGGGTGCACGGCTCGGCCCTGTTCGAGCGTGGTGAGACCCAGATCATGGGCATCACGACGCTCAACATGCTGCGCATGGAGCAGGTCATCGACACGCTCAACCCCGAGCGCACCAAGCGCTACATGCACAACTACAACTTCCCGCCCTACTCCACCGGTGAGACCGGCCGGGTGGGTTCGCCCAAGCGCCGCGAGATCGGCCACGGCGCGCTCGCCGAGCGGGCGCTGACCCCGGTCCTGCCCTCGCGTGAGGAGTTCCCCTACGCGATCCGGCAGGTCTCCGAGGCCCTGGGCTCCAACGGCTCGACCTCGATGGGCTCGGTCTGCGCGTCCACGATGGCGCTGCTCGACGCGGGTGTGCCGCTGCGGGCGATGGTCGCGGGCATCGCGATGGGCCTGATCGGCGACGGCGACAACTACGTCACGCTGACCGACATCCTCGGCGCCGAAGACGCCATGGGCGACATGGACTTCAAGGTCGCCGGCACCAAGGACGTCATCACCGCGCTCCAGCTCGACACCAAGCTCGACGGCATTCCCGCCTCGGTGCTCGCGGGCGCGCTGAAGCAGGCCAAGGGCGCCCGCCTGGCGATCCTCGACGTGATGCAGGAGGCGATCGACTCTCCGGCGGAGATGAACCCGACCGCGCCGCGGATCATCACGATCAAGGTCCCGGTCGACAAGATCGGCGAGGTCATCGGCCCGAAGGGCAAGATGATCAACCAGATCCAGGACGACACGGGCGCCGAGATCACCATCGAGGACGACGGCACGATCTACATCGGCGCCACCGACGGCCCGTCGGCCGAGGCCGCGCGGTCCGCGATCAACGGCATCGCCAACCCGCACATGCCGGAGGTCGGCGAGCGCTACCTGGGCACGGTCGTCAAGATCGCGGCGTTCGGCGCGTTCGTCTCGCTGATGCCCGGCAAGGACGGCCTGCTGCACGTCTCCCAGATCCGCAAGCTGCACGGCGGCAAGCGCATCGAGAACGTCGAAGACGTCATGAGCGTCGGCGAGAAGATCCAGGTCGAGATCGCCGAGATCGACCAGCGGGGCAAGCTCTCGCTCGTGCCGGTCGAGGTCATCGAGAAGGAGGCCGCCGAGAAGGAGGCCAAGGGCGAGTCCGGTGGCGCCGACGACGCGGAGGTCGCGTCCGCCGACGACAAGGCTCGCGAGGAGCGGCCCCGCCGCACCCGCACCCGCGTCCGCGCTCCCCGCAACGACGGGGACGACCGCAACTCGTGACCGAGCGTAGCGAGGGAACCATTAGACGCAGCACCTTGGTCACGGGGCCGACGAAGGAGGTCTCGTGACCGAGCGTAGCGAGGGCAGCAGAGGTGGCATGGTGATCACGTGGCCGGCACTGGAGGTCTCGTGATCACCGAGACGCTGCATCCCGGCCGTGATGGGGCCGGGGTGGTCAGGCGCACCGTCCTCCCCGGTGGGCTGCGCGTGGTGACCGAGACCATGCCGACCGTGCGAAGCGTCGCGGTCGGCATGTGGGTCGGCATCGGCTCACGCGACGAGGCCCCCGAACACACGGGAGCGACCCACTTCCTCGAACACCTGCTGTTCAAGGGCACGCCCACGCGTGACGCCATGGAGATCTCGGCGTCCATCGAGGGCATCGGCGGCGAGATCAACGCGTTCACCGCCAAGGAATACACCTGCTACTACGCGCGGGTGCTCGACGAGGATCTGCCGGTGGCGGTCGATGTCCTCGCCGACGTGGTGACCAGCTCGCTGGTGACCCCCGACGACGTCGAGTCCGAACGCGGCGTGATCCTCGAGGAGATCGCCATGCACGACGACGACCCGTCGGACGTCGTGCACGAGCAGTTCGCGGCAGCTCTCTACGGTGACTCGCCGATCGGGCGGCCCATCCTGGGCACGGTCGAGTCGATCAACTCCCTCGACCGCGACCGGATCGCCGAATACTACGGGCGCCACTACGAGCCACGCCGTACGGTCGTCTCGGTGGCGGGCAATATCCGTCACGAGGAGGTCGTCGAGCTCGTCACCCGCGCCTACGAGCGGGCGGGCGCCCTCGGCGGGCCCGCCGAGTTCGACCCGCCCCGCACGAGCGGACCGGGCGCCGAGACGTGGTCCGGGGCCACGGTGCTCGACCGGCCGACCGAGCAGGCCAACCTGGTGCTCGGCACGACCGGGCTGGCCCGCACCGACGACCGCCGCTTCGCGCTCGGCGTGCTCAACGCCGCGCTCGGCGGCGGCATGTCGTCCAGGCTCTTCCAGGAGATCCGGGAGAAGCGCGGCCTGGCCTACTCCGCCTACAGCTATACCTCGGGCTACGCCGACACCGGCCAGTTCGGCATCTACGTCGGCTGCCTGCCGTCGAAGATCGACGACGTGCTCAAGATCTGCCGTGACGAGGTGGCCAGAGTGGTGGCCGACGGGCTGACCGCCGACGAGATCATGCGCGGCAAGGGCCAGATGCGTGGCGGGCTCGTCCTGGGCCTGGAGGACACCGGCTCGCGCATGTCGCGGATCGGCAAGAACGAGCTGGTCTACGACGAGCTGATGTCCATCGACGAGGTGCTGGCCCGCATCGAGGGGGTCACGCCCGACGAGATCGCCGAGGTGGCCGGAGACATTCTGAGCCGGCCGCTCACGCTCGCCGTGATCGGCCCCTACGGTGACAGGGACTTCTCCGACGCCGTCTCCTGACGTACGGCTCACGCGGGCCCCTTGAGTGGGCCCGCGTGACCCGGCCGTATAGGGTTGACCCCGTGATCAAGGTAGGTGTGCTCGGCGCCCGTGGTCGTGTGGGCGTCGAGGTGTGCAAGGCGGTCGAGGCGGCTCCCGACCTGGAGCTGGTGGCCGCGCTCGACAAGGGCGACGCCATCGACGGCCTCGAAGGGGCCGAGGTGGTGGTCGACTTCACCCATCCCGACGTGGTCATGGACAACCTGCGGTGGGCCATCGAGCACGGCATCCGCCCGGTGGTCGGCACCACCGGGTTCGACGCCGAGCGGCTCGACATCGTGCGCGGCTGGCTGGCCGCCTCGCCCGGCACGAGCGCTCTGATCGCCCCCAACTTCGGCATCGCGGCCGTGCTCATGATGCACTTCGCGCAGCAGGCGGCCAAGCACTTCGAGTCCGTCGAGATCATCGAGCTGCACCATCCCAACAAGGCCGACGCGCCCTCGGGCACCGCCCGCCGCACCGCGGAGCTGGTCGCCGAGGCGCGGGCCAAGGCCGGGCTGGGCGCGATGCCCGACGCCACCAGCACCGAGCTCGACGGCGCGCGCGGCGCCGACGTCGACGGGGTCCACGTGCACGCCGTACGCCTCTCAGGCCTGATCGCGCACCAGGAGGTGCTGCTCGGCGGCGACGGCGAGATCCTCACGATCAGGCACGACACGATGAGCCGTTCGGCGTTCACCCCCGGTGTGCTGCTCGGCATCAGGCGGGTGCGCGAGCTGCCCGGCCTGACCGTCGGTCTGGAGCCCCTGCTCGACCTCTGAACCACGACGTGCCCACTGCCTGGTCACAGGCGGTGGGCACGAAGTGAGGAGGGGGTCTCGGCTCCGCACAGCCGAGCCACGATCTTCACATTAATACAGCGGCCAGATCCGCCCGGACATGAGACCGTGTCGCCATGGTGCGATGGGCCGAATCCAGCGAACTGTCCGATCTGATCTCCATTGAGCTGGCCGCCGACGGGCTCTTCCAGTCGGTGGGCATCGAGTTCCCGCCGGGGACGACACAGATCGAGGAGGTGGACGATCCCGGCTCGGTGCTGGTCGAGGGGGAGCCGCCCGCCGGGTTCGCGCTGGTGGGCTGGCTCGACGGCAACCTGCATCTGGAGCAGCTGGCCGTACATCCCTCGCGCATGCGGCAGGGCATCGGCGGGAGGCTGATCACGGCGGTGCGGGAGCACGCGCGGGCCTGCGGCGCGCCGGCGGTGACGCTGACGACCTTCAGGGACGTGCCGTGGAACGCTCCCTGGTACGAACGCCACGGCTTCACGGTGCTGCCCGACGCCGCCTGGGGGCCGGAGCTGCGGGCCCTGGTCGAGCAGGAACGTGAGCTGGGCATCGAGGTCGCGCCACGCGTGGTGATGCGCGGATAGCCGGGCCGGCTTTTGCCGGTTTTCCCTGTCGGCCCGTCAGGCGCTGCAAGCGGAGTACTTCACCGCCGTGGAGAGCATCATCAGCACCGGCGCCTACCGCACGGCGGCCGGGTGGTCCACGCGGGTGATGGAGCTCGTGGCCGCGCAGCTGCGGCTCGCGGAGTCGTGGGAGGTCGTCCCGACGCGATCAGGCACGGACGTGCTGGTCATGGCGCTCACCATGGCGGGGGTGCGCCCTGCTGGTCGAGCTTCAGCACTTCCGGTACTTCATGCGCGAAGACACGGCCGAGAATGGTGACCCGGCATTAGCGTGGAAGATGTCGATGCGCCCGTATTCGGTGCGGGCGCGGGCGACCATTTCCTGATTTCCCTCCCGGGTGGAGACGTCGGCGACGACGCCCACCGCACTGCCTGAATTCCCCCGGATGGCCTTGACGGTCTCGTCCAGCGCCGCGCGGTCGATGTCGACGCACACCACCGCGACGCCCGCTTCGGCGAGCCGCAGCGCACTGCCCTCGCCGATGCCCTGGCCCGCCCCGGTCACGACGGCGATCTTCCCGCTGAGGTCCATGTCCACTCCGATCGTCCTGCGGGTCCCGGCGACCCTCATGCGGCTCATCATGTTTATCGTGAGTCTTTTCGTCAATGGCATCTCCCCGGGCGTCGAATTTATCCCTCGATAATCGGGTGAACGACGTCCGGCTTGGACACCAGCGTTCATGAAGTGTGGGGATCGGCGCCATTCCGAAGTCGCACTCCATTTAGCCTGGTTCCCGGCCGGCCGTAACGTCGCCGGAAGTTCACGCCATGACCGAAATGGTTTGCCGCCGCCGTCGCTCGGGGGCCTGAGTGGCCGGGCCGGCTTCAGGTGTCCCGGGGCAGCCTCGTGACGCTACAGGGTGGTGGCCAGGCCGATCGCGAGGAGCAGGCCGTACACCATCTGGAGTCTGCCCGTCTGCTGGAGCGCGCCGATCAGGACGGGCCCCTCGGCGCCGCGCAGGACCGTGCGGACGGGGGCGATGGCCAGCGGTCCGGCCAGCACCGCGAGCGCGGCGAGCGGCGCGACCGGGATCATCGCCAGGGCGACCGCGAACGGCACGATCAGGCAGCCCGCGTAGAGGGCGCGGGTGCGCGGGGCGCCCAGCATCACGGCCAGGGTCCGCTTGCCGGCCTGCCCGTCGGTGCCCACGTCGCGCAGGTTGTTGACCACGAGCATCGAGCACGACAGCAGCCCGACCGGGATCGAGGCCACCAGCGCGGCCCAGGACAACTGCTCGGTCTGCACGTACGCGGTGCCGACCACGGGCACGACGCCGAAGAACACGAAGACCGACGCCTCGCCCAGGGCGCGGTAGCCGTACGGGCTCCTGCCCCCGGTGTAGAACCAGGCGGCGGCGATCGCGGCGGCGCCCACCAGCAGGATCCACCAGCCGCGGGTGACGACCACCAGGACCAGCCCGAGCACGGCCGCGGCGGCGAAGCAGCCGAGGGCCGCGGTCAGCACCTGACGCGGTGTGGCCGCTTGCGAGCCGACCAGGCGCATCGGCCCGACGCGCTGGTCGTCGGTGCCGCGGATGCCGTCGCTGTAGTCGTTGGCGTAGTTGACGCCGATCTGCAACAGCAGGGCCACGAGCAGCGCGAGGATCGCCCGCCACCAGTTGAAGCCGTGCTCGCCGATCGCCACGCCGGTGCCGACCATGACCGGCACCACGGCGTTGGGCAGGGTGCGAGGGCGCGCTCCGGCGAGCCACTGGCCGGTGGTTGCCATGTCGGAAAGTCCTCTAGCTGATGTCGGTGGTGAGCCTGACCATGCGGATCGGGCGGCCCATGTCGAGCACCCGCTCGGCCATGTCCTCGCCCCAGCCCGCCGACTCCAGGAAGCCCAGCACCGCGTAGTTGTCGGCGAACACCCAGGTGACGATCTGCCGGTAGCCGTCTTCGCGCAGGTGGTCGACGGTCGCGTTGAGCAGCCGGCTGCCGTGGCCGCGCCGGACGAAGTCGGGGTCGACCAGCAGCGTCAGCATCTCGGCCACCACGGTCGGGTCGAGGTCGGGATCCTCGGCGGGAGCGTGGGAGGCCAGGCCGACCACGCGCTCGCCGCCGCGCGGAGTGGCGAGGGCGGCGCTGCCGCCCGCGCCGAGCGCGGGGAAGCCCTCGGTGTCGAGGATGGTCTCCACCGCGACCAGCACCCGGTGCCGGGACGTGGGCGGGGCGACGATCGCCTCGTCCCACTGGCGCAGCCACATCTTCTCGGCCGCGGCACCGGTCATCTGCTCAAGTGGACCCTCGGGAAGGAAATCCCGATAGCCATAGCGCCAGGCACGAATCTGAACATTCGCCACCTGGAGCACATCCTCGCGCCGGGCCGCCCGGACGCCTACGTCTGCCATCTCGGCCCGCTCCTTCGCCTGCCGTCATGCCACAAGGCACGAGTTACACCGTATCGGTGTTTGAGCCTTGGGGACGACGCGAACCCTGCTTCCTGGCCCGGTAGGCGCGTGTTTTGGTGCGGTTGCCGCAGAGCCGCATAGAACACCACGAGCGGGACCGGTTTTTTGAGACGTCGATGAACGCCCACTGGCAGCCGTGCTCGGCGCACACCTTCAGCCGCTCCCAGGACGCGTCGGCGACCGCCGCGGAGATCCGGGCCAGACCGCCCTGGACGCCGTCCTCGACCGCGACGAGCTCCGGCCGCTCGCCGATCACCACCCTGAGCGGCAGCAGGGGCAACTCGGCCGGCTCCCGCCTGAGCGCCGCCCGCAGCCCCTCACGCAGCGCGACCGCGGTGGCCAGGTCGTCGTCGCCCGCCCGGTCACGCGGCCCGATGAGGTGGTGCTCGCGAAGCCAGACGGCCAGCTCGGCGGGAGAGGTCAGCTCCTCGGAGCCGGCCTCGAGATCAACGGTGTTGAGGAAGTCGCGCACGAGCTCCACTGGCCCCAGCATGTCACCACTGTACGGCAATTGCAGGTTGCAGCATGATGGTCCCTATGATCGTTCGCACCTGGCGGGGCTGGACTCGCGCCGCCGATGCCGAAGCCTACGAGGCCTACCTGATGAGCACCGGGTTCCCCGGCTACACCGCCACCCCGGGCAACAAGGGTGTCCAGTTCACCAGACGCGACGCCGGCGACCGGGCGGAGTTCTTCCTGATCTCACTCTGGGATTCGTGGGAGGCGGTCAGGGCGTTCGCCGGCGACGACCCCGGCAAGGCGGTCTTCTACCCGGAGGACGAGGCGTTCCTGGTCGACCGTGAGCTGACGGTCGACCACTACGAGGTGTTCGCCAGCGCCTGAGCCAGCCGCCGGACGCCTTCCGCCAGCTCCGCCAGGTGCGCGGCGGCGATGTGGGTGACGCGGATGCGCGGGCCGGGCGGCTCCGACGGGTAGTAGATCCTGCCGGGGCTGACGAGTACGCCGTTGCGCTGCGCGGCCTCGACCAGGGCCCGCTCATCGGTCTCCGGCGGCAGGCGTACCCACAGGTGCATGCCGCCTTTCGGCAGCAGGTGCAGCTCGGCGGCGGGGAGCCGGGCGGCCAGCTCGGCGGCGAGCGCGTCGCGACGGGTGGTGATCTCGGCGTGCAGGGCCGTCAGATGCCGCCCCCACGCGGGCGAGCCGACGAACTCCAGCGCCGTCTCCTGCAGCGGGCGGGCCACGAAGAACGACTCCACCAGCTGGCCGGCCCGCAGCCGGTGCGCGGCCGGACCCCGCGCGATCACCGCCGCCACCCGCATGCTCGGGGAGAGGATCTTGGTGAGCGAGGAGATGTGCACGACGGTGCCGTGCGGGTCCATCGAGACCATCGGCGGGGGCGCCTGCTCGATCAGGAACCGGGCGAAGTCGTCCTCGATCACGAACGCGCCGGCCGCCCGGGCCACCTGGAGCACCTGTTCGCGGCGCTCGCGCGGCATCGTGGCGCCCGTCGGGTTGTGCAGCGTGGGCTGGGAGTAGAAGACCCGCGCGCCGGTGACGGCGAAGGCCTCGGCGAGCAGGTCCGGTCGCACGCCCTCCCTGTCCATGGGCACGGCGGTCGCGCGCAGCCCCGCCGCCCTGGCCGCCAACAGCGCCCCCGGATAGGTGGGTGTCTCCACCAGCACCTGCGTGCCCGGCGCCGCCAGCGCCCGGAACGCGTGGGTGAGCCCGGCCTGCCCGCCGCTGACGATCAGCGCGTCTGCCGCGGTCACGTCGCCCCCGGCCTGCGTCGCGAACCACCTGCGCAGCTCGGCCAGCCCGGTCAGCGGCGGCATCGCCCACGCGTCGGGCCTGCGCGCGGCCCGTGCCGCGGCTGCGGCCAGCTGCCTGTCCGGCCGCAGCCCCGCGTGCGGATAGCCGCCGGTCAGCGGCACCACGCCCTCGGGAGGCCGGTCGAGCAGCGCCACCACGGCCGAGTCGTCGACCACCCGGTCACCCAGGGCGACGGTCTGCCAGGAGAAATCAGCGGTGTCGGCGGGCCTGTCCGGCCGGTGCGTGACGAAGGCGCCGCTGCCGGGCCTGGTGACCACCCTGCCCTCGGCGGCCAGCCGGCCGATGGCCCTGGACACAGTCACGGGACTCACGCTGTGCCGCCGCATGATCTCCCGGCTGGACGGGAGCCGGTCTCCCGGCCGCAACCGGGAGACCTCTTCGCGCAGTATCGCGGCGATCTGAGCGATACTGCTATCGTTGTTCATGAGTCATGAGAATAGCGCTATCGTCCAGCGGGAGATAGCGGTCCCGTCCGCTCAGGCGTCTCGCAGGACCGCCCGCCAGGGCACGGCTCTGGCCCTCCTGGGCGTGCTGGCCTTCTCCGGCTCCTTTCCGGCCACCGTCTACGCCATGCGCGGCTTCGACCCGTGGCTCGTCGCCCTGGGCAGGGCAGCCATCGCCGGCGTGATCGCCCTGGTCTGCCTGAAAGCCGCGAAAGTCTCACTCCTTCCGCCGCGACACCAGTGGCGCGCCTACTCGCTGATCTCCCTCGGCGTGGTTTTCGGCTTCCCCGTCTTCAGCGGCCTGGCCCTCGACCTCGGCGCCGGCACCGCGCATTCCGCCGTCGTCATCGGGCTCCTGCCCGCCGCCACCGCCGTCTGTGCCGTCCTGCGCGCCGGCGAGCGCCCCCGGCCACTGTTCTGGGCGGCCTGTACGGCCGGCGCCCTCGCCATCACGGCCTTCACCTTCACCAGGGGCCAGGGAACCGCGGCCTGGGCCGACATCCTCCTGGTCGGAGCCCTCCTATTGGCCGCCGTCGGCTACACCGAAGGCGGCAGGCTGTCCCGCGACACCCCCGGCTGGCAGGTCATCTCCCGCGCCCTCGTCCTGTCCCTCCCGCTCACCGTCCCCATCACCGCGGTGCTCGCACTGACCACCCCCATCCAGCCGTCAGCCGAAGCGCTGGCCGGATTCGCGTACGTGGGACTCATCTCGATGTACCTCGGTTTCTTTCCCTGGTACGCCGGGCTTGCCCGGGGCGGCATCGCCAGGGCCGGCCAGACCCAGCTCGTCCAACCCCTGCTCACCCTGGTCTGGGCGTGGTTCCTGATGGGGGAGAGGTTCGGGCCGGCGACTCTGGCCGGAGCCGTGGCCGTCCTCGTGTGCGTGGCCGCGACCCAGCGCGCGCGTACTTGAAAGCCATGACGCCGCCACGCAGGATGGGGGGTGGAGGTGTCACATGGCTGACCTCACGATCCCGGAAGGCGGCTTCTGGCCCGCGCCGCAGATCCCGCAACCCAACATCTACCCGATGGAGTGGCGGGTCGAGACGGCCAAGCTCGCGGCGATCTACGAGAAATCCAAGCGAACGCTCTGGAACCCTTCCGACCTGCCCTGGGACGCGCTCGAGCCCGGCGACTTCACCCGGGAGCAACGGCTCGGGATCATGTACTGGTTCGCCGTCCTGGCCAACTTCGACGCCTCAGGGCCGGCGGTCTTCGCCCGCGCCACCATCCAGGCGTTCGAGAAACACGAGGAGGACCCGGTCAGGAAGTGCTTCTTCTCCATCACCCGTGACGAGATGAACCACGAGGAATGCTGCCAGCGCACCATCGCCAAGCTCTGGCCCGGCGGCCCTCTCGACTGGACCCCGTCCGACGACCTGGAGAAGGCGGCACACAACAACATCGGCTGGCTTTACCACAACGGCGGCCGCTACTGGACGGGCTACAGCGCCGCCGTGGGCAAGTATTCACTGCCGGTGCTGTTCACCAGCTTCATGATGGGCGAGATGGCGGCGTCCACCCTGTTCAGGGGCATGGCCTCGGGCACGCGGCACCCGGTGTTCGACGAGATGTTCCAGCGCATCGGCCGCGACGAGTCCCGGCATCTCCAGATCTGCATGACCATCCTGGAGAACGAGTGGCCCGGCCTCACCGACGAGACCCGCTCGCTCATCACCCGCCAGCTCCGCGCCGGGTTCGTGTTCCTGTCGATGATCCTCTGGGAGCCGCCCGAAGGCTTCTGGGAGCTCCCGCCGTACTTCCTGGCCAACCACCGCGTCCTCATGGACCACGCCCGCGACGCCGGGCTGGGCGTCCTGTCGTACGAGGAGCAGGCGGAGAACTGGCGGATCGCCATGGCCCACGTCCGCGCGATCGTCGAACGCTGGGGCATCGCCTTCCCGGCCATCCCCGAGCTCGACCTCGAAGGAGTGCCGGTCGACTTCATCGATCCGGAGGAGATCATCCCGGTCTTCTGACGTACGATCCGCACCATGTGGGGACGTATGGATGGGCTCCGCGTGATGGAGCTGGGCACCCCGGGTGAGATGCGCAAGGAGCTCACCGACCTGACCCTGTCGGGGGCCAAGCAGGCCACGGCGGGGCTGCTGGAGCTCGACTACCACGCCCAGGGCGAGGCTTTGGAGCACATCGGCGAGCGGCTGGCGGTGGTGGACGACTCGGGGGCCCGCGCGGCCGTCGTCGAGGTCGTCGGCATCCGGCTCGTGCCCTTCGCCGAGGTCTCCTGGGAGTTCGCGCTGGCGGAGGGCGAGGGGTATCACTCGATCGAACACTGGCGCGACGTGCACCGCCGCTTCTGGGCCGCCGAGGGCTACCACGTCGACGACTCGTCCACAGTCGTCTGCCTCTGGTATCGCCTGGTCACTCCTTAGGCCAGCGCTCCTCAGCGGAGACATAACTGCCTCGCTGCGGAACGGTGTAGATCCATCCTTGCTCCCGCAGCAGGGCCAGGGCGCGGCGTACGGTCTCGCGGGCGACGTCGTAGTGCTGCACCAGCGCCGTCTCTCCAGGAATCGAGCGCCGGGGGTGAAACTCCCCGGCCTTGATCCGGTCGCTCACTTCACTTGCGATGTGCTGGTAGAGCGGAAGTTTCCGAGGGGCGCGCGGCGCCTGGTCGAGAGCACCCACGAAGGTCCCCTCGCCCTGAACGGTGTGTATGAGCCCTTCGTCGCGTAGCACACGAATCGCCCTGCGAGCGGTGGTGCGGGCGACGCCGAACTCCTGCTGGATCTGGGCCTCGCTTGCCACGGGGTCACCGGGAGAGAGCTCGTGGACGATCCGCGAACGGATGACCTCGCTGATCTGAAGGTAGAGATGGGTGTCGCCCTCGGGATCGAGCATGTGCCTAGGGTATACAGGTGCCTATACGTGGGGGGAGCGTTAGGAACCTTTGCTCGCGGGCCACTTCTCCGGGCTGGCCACGTAGGTTCCTCGGTAGGGGACGGTGAACACCCACCCCTCTTCCCTGAGGGCGGCTACGGCCTGTCGCGCCGTGACCTTGGCTACGCCGTACTCCTGCATCATGATCTTCTCGCCGGGAATCGCCCTGTTCGGCGCTATCTCGCCGCGCTGGATCCGCTCGGCGATCTCTTCGGCGATCTTCCGGTACATCGGGATCTTCCGGGAGGCGCGAGGGGCGCCGGGCTGGCCGACGAAGGTCCCCTCGCCTTGGATCGTGTAGGCCATGCCCTGCTCGCGCAACTCGCGAGCCACACGCCTGGCGGTCGTGCGCGCGATCTCGTAGTCCCTCTCGAGTTTGGCCTCGCTCGGCACGGGGTCGCCCGCTTTGAGGTCACCGCGCTCGATCTGCTCGCGGATCAGGTCGGCGACCTGCTTGTAGATAGGTGTGGGCCCGTCGCGGTCAAGCACGCTCGAATCATAGACGAAAACGTACATGAGCGCTCAAAGCAGACACTCAATAGGTATATGGATACGGACTAGACCTATAGATACGCCAGCGTTATAGTGTCCGGGTGTGCTTGGAGTGGAAGGAATTCCATGGCCGACACGTGGCGGAGCCTGTTGGTGTCCCGGCACTCATCGATTGGGAGCCTGAGCGGCCGCGGAGTGCTCGGGTGCGGGTGCGGGATCACACGTGTGACTGCCAGGCCGTCTTCTACGAGTTGTGCCAGGCGGGCGGGCTGAGGTTCATACGAAGGACGAGCAGGAAGGGCGGGCGGATGGTGGTGGATGAGTCTCCCTGGGTGATCGCCGCCGAGGCGGAGGCCCTGTGGCGGCGGCTGCTGGAAGGGAGGGCGCAGTGAGTGTGCGGCATCCCGGATGGCGTCCGGATCGTCCTCGGCCTCCCATGAACTTTTGAGGCTCCCGGGCCTGCCGACACCCGCCGAGGCGGGCCCGGGCCGGCGTGGCTTCGCCGACGAGGATGGAAGGTGCTCGCGAAGCCACGATCAACGAACCGCCATCCGCGCCGCGGTTCGTTCACCAGGACAGGCGACTGCCCGAGCTTGTCCGTTTCCCCGGCAGGTGTCATCCCACAGCACCGCACCTGCCGGGCCCAACGTCCTCGCGAATGCTCGCGAGGAGTCCGGCCCTCCAGCGGGTCATCCGGTCGCACGGGCTCGCTGGAGTGTCCCTCGCGGGCCGCATGGAATCCTCTCGGGCGAGAGCGAAACGGATTCCGTCGCGCCCGCGAGGGACGACCGCGCCGACGCGCCACCTGGCCGCGTCGGAACGCACCTCGCAGACGCATCACTCACGCTCCCTGGCGCCTGCGAGGTGCCACGGCTCCGGCCGCCTCACTGCCGCAGAGGCGGCCGGAGCACCCTTCGCGGGCCCTGACAGTGCTCCCCAGGGCTCGCGAAGGGAGGGTTGCTCCGGCGGATCGTTTGGTCGCGACGATCCGCCGGAGTCGTCCCCCGCCGCGCCACGTGCGTTCTGCAAGGCGCATGTCGCCGGCGGGGGAGCCATCCGCGCCCTCATCCGCGCCCGAGAGGATTGGCGATGTGCCCGTCGGGAGGGCCCGAGGTCGAGGACGTGGCCCCGGCCCTCTGGCAGCGGGACCACATCTGTGCGGGAGTGCGAACCGCGACCTTCGTTGACGGCCGACCCGCGGCAACAGGATGGCACGGTGTCCCGAGACGAGGCGATCGTTCTGCGCTATCGACGGGATCATGGTTTTTGGCCGCCGGTGAGCATGTCAGGCCAGGTTGGGATGCGTCGCCAGGACGTGTCGGTCACGATCAGGTGATCGAGGAAGCGTAGGCCCACCGTCTCCGCGGCCTCCGCGACGCGTGCCGTGGCGGCCAGGTCGTCGTCGCTCGGGTCGAGGGAGCCGCTGGGATGGTTGTGCGCGAGACCGAACGCCGCCCCGCCCGCGGTCAGCACCGCGGTGATGATCTCCCGGACGGGGACCGTCGTGTGGTCGGCCCCGCCCTCGGTGAGCACCGTGCGCCTGAGCACCGCGCCGCGCGTGTCGCAGACCACCACGACCAGGCGCTCGCGCGAGTGGCCCCGCAGCAGGGGAGCCGCGACCGTGGCCAGGTCAGAGGAGCCGGTGACCCTGTCACGCTCGGGCTCGGCCTGCGCTCGCCGTACGAGATGGAAGGCCGCCGCCACGCGCGCGGCCTTGGCGGGACCGACGCCGGGCACGGCGAGCAGCCGGTGCGGGTCTGAGCGGGACAGCCCGTCGAGGTCGCCGCAGTGCTCGATCACCTGGGCGGCCAGATCCATCGCGCTCGAGCCGCGGAAACCTGAGCCGAGCAGCACGGCGAGCAACTCACGGTCGGCCAGCGCCGTCGCACCGCTCGTCATGAGCCGCTCGCGTGGCCGCTCCCGTGCCGGCAGATCCTTCACTCGCATCGGCAACCTCCACCACGGTTGTATCAACGCGCACCGACAACCTCGGCGGCGTCACCATGGGGCGGAGTCGCCTCGTCAGAGCGGCATGCTGTACATGACCCGGAAGCGGTCGCCCGGGATCACGATGTCGCTCGTCTCCACCGGCCGGTCGCCCGCCCAGTGGGTTCGTTCGACGTGCAGGACGTGCACGCCGGCCGGCAGGTCGAGGGCGTCGATCTCGTCGGGCCGGGGGACGCGGGTGCGGACGCTCTCGACGATTTCGGTGACCTTGATGCCATGGGTGTACAGCCTGGCGACCAGACTCCGACGCTCCTCCTCCGAATAGGCGGCGAACTCCAGTGGCTCGTACGAGGTGGCGAGTTGGAGGGGTTTGCCGTCGCTGCGAAAGACGTAGTGTGTCCTGGTCAGCGTGGCCGATGGGTCGAGCCGGAGCCGTCGGGCGAGGTCGGCGCCCGCCTCGGCGGGCTCGCTGTGCCAGTCCCAGGTCACGCGCCTGCCCTGTGACTGCAGGTCGGCCGCGAACGGGGCAGGGTGGTCGAGAAAGCGCCATCGGTGCAAGGGCGCCAGGTCTGGGTGCTCCCTGACGTAATGGCCTGAGCCCACGCGGCCGATGATGAGGCCCTCGCCCGCCAGCACGCGCAGGGCGTGGCGGGCCGCGGTCTCGCCGACCTGATATTTGCGGGTGAGCTGCGCCCGTGAGGGAATGGGCGCGCCGGGGGGAAGGGTGCCGTCGTTGATCTGTCGCCGGATGTCTTCGACGACACGCAGGTAGACCGGATCTGAGGTGGCCACTAGTCCATCCCTGGGGGGTTCGTGTGAGGCGTTGCCCCATGTTGCCGTATTCGGCAGGTAACCGACCGTCATCGATGACCCTTGGAGCCCCAACTTTGCGGCAGTGGAAAATTATCGGCCAAACCCTGTAACGCCGATGTAAGAGTGGCCGATTGTTCGGTAGAGGTCGTCGATGTGTGTACCCCCGAGCACATATCGGCGGCCTCTTCCATTGCGTCCTCACCTCAAGATGTCGACAAAGGGTGGCGAAAAGGGCTTCCGGGCAGGCGAAGCGGGGTGGCGGCGTCCACCGGATTCGGGAATCCAGGTAGCGTTCGCACTATGGCATCGCCAACTGGAACCACGGACGCACCCTTCGGCCGCATGCTGACCGCGATGGTCACGCCGTTCACTGCGGGCGGCGCGGTCGACTACGAGGCCGTGCGCCGCCTCGCCGTCTATCTGGTCGACGAGCAGCGCAACGATGGCCTGATCGTGAGCGGGACGACCGGCGAGTCGCCCACCACCTCCGATGACGAGAAAGAGCGCATTCTGAGCGCCGTGCTCGAGGCAGTCGGCGATCGTGCCACCGTGGTGGCCGGGGTGGGCACCAACGACACCCACCACAGCGTCAAGCTGGCCAGGACCGCGGCCCGGGCCGGCGCCCACGGCCTGCTCGTGGTGACGCCCTATTACAACAAGCCCCCGCAGGAGGGGCTCTACCAGCACTTCGCCGCGGTGGCCGACGCCACCGAGCTGCCGGTGATGCTCTATGACATTCCGGGGCGCAGCGGCGTTCCGATCAAGACCGAGACCCTGATCCGGCTGGCGCAGCACGAGCGCGTCGTGGCCGTGAAGGACGCCAAGGGCGACCTGTTCGCCGGCACCCAGGTGATGACGGCGACCGATCTCGCCTTCTACTCCGGTGACGACCTGCTCAACCTGCCCTGGCTGTCCGTCGGCGCGGCCGGGTTCGTCAGCGTCGTCGGGCACGTCGTCGGGGCCCGGCTGGCCCACATGATCGACCTCTATCGCAACGGCGACGTGACGCAGGCCCTGGGCGTGCACCGGCAGCTGGCGCCTGTGGTCGATGGGATCATGATGAGCGCCGGTGGCGCGATCATGGCCAAGGCGGCGCTGGGCATGGTGGGAGTTCCCGTGGGGCCGGTGCGGCTGCCGCTGGTCACCGCGACGGACAAGCAAATCGCCGAGCTGCGGGTCTGCCTGGTAGCCGGCGGGGTGAAGTTGACAGACGCATAGAAACGGGGAGGAACCAGAAGTTTTGAGAACACGATTTGACCACAGGGGCCCGGCATGAGCCATCCACATCCTGATCTCGGCCCCCCACCGGCCCTGCCCGAAGGCGGCCTGCGCATCGTCGCGCTGGGCGGACTGGGCGAGATCGGCCGAAACATGGCCGTCTTCGAATACGGCCGCCGCCTGCTGATCGTCGACTGCGGGGTGCTGTTCCCCGAGCCGGACCAGCCGGGGGTCGACCTGATCCTGCCCGACTTCGAATACATCAGGGACCGGCTCGACGACGTCGAGGCCATGGTGCTGACGCACGCCCATGAGGACCACATCGGGGCGGTCCCCTACCTTCTGCGCGAGCGGCGCAACATTCCGCTCATCGGGTCCAAGCTGACGCTGGCCCTCATCGAGGCCAAGCTCACCGAGCACCGCATCCAGCCGACCAAGGTCGAGGTGGCCGAAGGAGAGCGGCACAGGTTCGGGCCGTTCGACTGTGAGTTTCTCGCGGTCAACCACTCGATTCCCGACGCGCTGGCGGTGGCGATCAGGACGCCCGCCGGCATCGTGCTGCACACCGGTGACTTCCGGATGGACCAGCTGCCGAGCGACGGCCGCCTTACAGACCTGGGCGGGTTCGCCAGGCTCGGCACCGAGGGCGTCGACCTGCTGATGTCCGACTCGACCAACGCGGAGGTGCCCGGGTTCGTCACCAGCGAGCGGGAGATCGCGCCGGTCATCGACGAGGTGATCCGCACCTCCGAGCAGCGGGTCATCGTGGCCAGCTTCGCTTCCCACGTGCACCGCATCCAGCAGGTCATGGACGCGGCCGCCCGGCACGGCCGCAAGGTCGCACTGGTCGGCCGGTCGATGGTGCGCAACATGGGCGTGGCCCGCGACCTCGGCTACCTCAAGGTGCCGCCGGAGTTGATCGTCGACTCCCGCGACATCGAGGAGTGGCCGCCGGAGGACGTGGTGCTCGTCTGCACCGGGTCTCAGGGCGAGCCGATGGCGGCGCTGTCCAGGATGGCCAACCGCGACCACCCGATCCGCGTCGCCCAGGGCGACACCGTGCTGCTGGCCTCGTCGCTGGTGCCCGGCAACGAGACCGCGGTCAACAAGGTGATCAACGGGCTGACCCGCTGGGGTGCCCGCGTCGTGCACAAGGGCAACGCCAAGGTGCACGTCTCCGGGCACGCGGCCGCGGGTGAGCTGCTCTACGTGCTCAACCTGACCCGGCCGTCCAACTTCATGCCCGTGCACGGCGAATGGCGGCACCTCCGGGCGCACGCCAAGCTCGCCGCGCTCACCGGCGTGCCCGACGACCACATCGTGATCGCCGAAGACGGCGTCGTGGTGGACCTGGTCGACGGCCGGGCGAGGATCGTCGGCGCCGTCCACGCCGGATACGTGTACGTGGACGGGTCCTCGGTCGGCGAGATCACCGACACCTCGCTGAAGGACCGCCGGATCCTCGGCGACGAGGGTTTCATCTCGGTGGTCGTCGTGGTCGACTCGAATACCGGCAAGCTCATGGGCGGGCCCGAGATTCACGCGCGGGGCTCCGGCATCGATCCGGCCCAGTTCGACGAGTTCATCCCGCAGATCCAGAGGGCGCTCGAGGAGAAGGCCGCCGACGGGGTGATCGACACGCAGGAGATCCGGCGGGTGGTCCGCCGCACAGTCGGTCGCTGGGTGAGCGACACCTACCGGCGTCGGCCGATGATCATCCCTGTGGTGCTCGAGGTCTGAGGCTCCCTCCGGTACGGCAGGCCTGTCCGCCTGCCGTACCGACCGGCGGCCGGGCCTCCGCTGATCAGGTGCTCGGCTGTACGGGGTGAAGGCCCGGCCTGCGAGGGGGCCCGGTCGACGCGAGGCGGGTCGACCACGCGCACGAGGCAGATGTCCCGGGTGGGGGGCTCGGCGAGGACCGCCTGAGTGGTCACGCTGGTCCCACACGGAATTTCACCATCCTCGACTGCTCTGGTCGGCACGGCCTGTATGGGGCCTGTTCCGGTGTCGGTCTGCACTGCCTCGGTGCGCCCGCCTCGGTGCGCCCGCCTCGTGCGGCCCGCTTCTTACGCTCCGTATCGGTACGGTTGCTGTCGGTCTGCACCCGGTCGGTGCGGCCTATCTCGGTGCGGCCGGTGTCCGTACCCCGCCCCACGCGACGGAACTGCGCGACCATGCCGAGGTTCGTTGTCCGACCGCTCCTCAGATCAGCTTTAAACGTCTCGTCGGCACAGCAGCCATGCCCCTGCGACTATCGGCAACAGTGCGTAAGTGGCGAGCACCACGGCCGCCGCTGTGGGCGGCAGGAGCGACCCGTACACGGAATGGGTGAGGTCGTCGCCGGTGATCTGGCCGGGGAGTCCCCCGATCATCACCGAGCCGAGACGCTCGCTCCACGGCTCAGGCAGGTTGCCGACGATCATCGGGATCACGTAGACCAATCCGACGAGGATGGTGATCGCACCGGCCGTCGAGCGCAGGATCACACCCAGTCCTAACCCGAGCAGGGCGAACACCGGGACAGAGAGGCCAGTGGTGATCAGCGTCGGTAGCCTGTCGACCAGCGGCGTCGTATAGACGCCCGCGAACCGGTCATCGATCACCCAGCGGCACAGAAAGTATGTGCCGAACTCCACCGTTGGCCCCATCATCAATCCGAGCGCGCCCACGACCGTGGCCTTCGCCGTCAGCACCGGCCAGCGCCTCGGCACTACCGCGAGACTCGCCCTGATCATGCCCGTCACGTATTCCGATGTGATGGTCAAGACACCCAGAACGCCTAGGCAGAGCTGAGGGACGATCACCAGCACCTTCTCCAACTCCGCGAGGCTTGCCCTCGACCGCTGGTCTGGCGGTGCACTGTCGTACATTCCGGCAGCCATCCATGCGAGCCCGACGCCCAGGAGGATGGTGCCGAGGCTGAGAGCCAGGATGAGGTGACTGGAGCGGACCGAGCGGACCTTCAGCCATTCCGAGGCGAGCACGTTCGTCGAGGCTTCTCGAGCCCTGAGATTCCTGGATCTGCTCGTGAAAGAGGTCATGCGTCTCGTCTCCTCAACATGTGGAAGCCGACGGCCAGCGCGATGACCGCGTAGCCCTGACGCATTGCCGACACGCCCCAAGGTGGCAGGAAGCTGTCACCGAACCCTCTCGACGGTCGCTGGCCGGCGATCTGCGGCACCAGGTTGGGCAACATGAGTGCGGTGACTCGGGTGTGCCATGGGGCGGGCAGGTAGGCGGCGATAGTCGGCAGAACGAACAACACCGGGACCACCGAGACGATGGAGCCCGCCGTCGACCGGGTGACGAAGCCCAGCCCCAGGCCCACTAGTGCCAGGACCGTCACCGACGACCCGGAGGCGAGCAGTATCGGCAGATCGTGCGAGAAGACGGTCTCGTTGAAGCCCAACGGTCGGTCATCCGCTATCAGCCAACTCACTACATAGGTGATCAGAATGACGACGTGGGCTGCGACGAACGTGACAGCGCCGGCCACTCCCGCCTTGGCCAGCAGCAGCGCACCCCGTCTGGACACAGCGGTCAGGCCGGACCGGATCATGCCCGTGGTGTGCTCCGAAGTGATCGCGAGCACGCCGATCACCACCAGACTGATTTGGATCAACGGCAGGAATGCCTGCTCGGGTGCCGCTGCCTGGACTGATCCGCGTTCGGCCGTCAGGCCGCTCACATAGAACGTCCACACCACACCGAGAGCCACCATGAGGGCTGCGATTCCGATGGCGTGGTAGGTCGGGGTGACCGAACGCAACTTCAGCCATTCGGACGATAGGACGGCTCTCATCTTGAGGATCCGAACTGCACGCTGGTCGCCGTCAATGCCATGTAGGCGTCTTCGAGGGTCGGATGACTCGCGATGAGCTCCTCGACCGTCGCGTCGGCGACCAGCCTGCCCCGGCCCACGATGATGATGCGCTCGGCGGTCAACGCCATCTCGCTCATCAGATGGCTGGACAGCAGGATCGTCCGACCCTCGCCCGCGAGGGTGCGCATGAGGTCACGGATCCAGCGCACGCCGTCGGGATCGAGACCGTTCACGGGCTCGTCGAACATCAACACCTCAGGGTCACCCAGCAGGGCGGCCGCGATGCCGAGCCGCTGTTTCATGCCGAGTGAGAAGCCGCCCACCCGCTTGCGGGCCACACCCGCCAGCCCCACCTGCTCCAGCACTTCGGCCACTCGCCGCGGGCCGATGTCATTGGTGCGGGCCAGGCACAGCAGGTGGTTGTAGGCGCTGCGACCGCCGTGCACGGCGTTGGCGTCCAGCAACGCGCCGACTTTGCGCATGGGGAGGCTCAGCGAGGCGTATGGCCGGCCGTTGACCAGGGCCTCTCCCGAAGTGGGAGCGTCGAGGCCGAGGATCAGCCGCATGGTGGTGGATTTGCCCGAGCCGTTGGGGCCGAGGAAGCCCGTCACATGGCCGGGTGTCACCGTGAAGGTCAGGTCGTCCACCGCGAGCGTGGCACCGTAACGTTTGGTCAGGCTTCTTAGTTCGATCACGCCGTAAACGATGAGGCAAAGCGGTCGCTCGACACATCAGACCACGGTCCGAATATCAAGGTCAGACCCTGGGCTGACGTGCCCGGCCCGCCGAACCGGCTACCTTCAACGCGTGCACGAGCCACACCCCCTCTTCGTCAGGCGCTTGAGCCGTGGCCAGCTGATGGTCCTCGATCTGCTGGCCGGGCTGGCGTTCTCACTCCTGTTCCTGACGGCAGTGACCAACGCCACGGGCGTGCCGCCGTGGGCGAGGCTGGTCATCCCCTTCGCACTGGGGTTGCCGCTGGCCCTGCGAAGGTCGTGGCCGATGCCGATCTTCTGCCTCACACTGGCGCTCGCGATACTGGCGGTGCTGCTCGGCGCCGTGACCTTCGCCTATGTCTCACCGGCCTACGCGCTCTACGTCGTGGCGCTGGCCGACATCGGAGGTGCCCGGGTGCCGACCACGGCGATCGCGGGGCTCACCCTGGTCACCTTGGGCGGTCTGGTCATGGCAGGAGGCGTCCGGCAAACAGGGGAGCCGACCTGGACGACACACCTCGATGTGCCGCTGATCGGCATCGCCGCGCTGGGAGGTGCCTGGACGGTCGGGCGGGCCGTACGAGAGCGAAGGGTCTACGCGGCCCGCGACGCCGATCGGCTCGCTGAGCAGGCGGTGACGGAGGAACGACTGCGCATCGCCCGCGAGCTCCACGACGTGGTCGCCCACAGCGTTGGCCTGATCGCGGTCAAGGCGGGCGTGGCCAACCATGTCATGAGCACCAAGCCCGAAGAGGCACAGGACGCGCTTCGGGTGATCGAGACCGCGAGCCGGAGCGCGCTTGTGGAGATGCGCCATCTGCTCGGTGTCCTCCGTTCCGCGGAGGTGCCCGACCTTGGTCCCGCTCCGGGGCTCAGCGGACTCGCGGGCCTGGCCGAGCAGGCCAAGATGGCGGGCGTCGACGTGGACCTCGACGTCAGGCTCGGGTCGGAAGGGAACCGGTTACCCGAGGGGGTCGAGTTGTCGGTCTATCGGATTGTGCAGGAGGCGCTCACCAACGTGGTCAAGCATGCCGCGCCCGCGCGCTGCCGCGTGACGCTGGTCGCCGACGAACGGGAGGTGCGGATCGAGGTGATGGACGACGGGCCTGGGCGCCGCGTGATCCCTGTCGAGGCCGCAGGGCATGGGCTGATCGGGATGCGGGAGCGGATCATGATGTACGGCGGAGAGTTCGAGGCGAGGGGCATTCCTGGACAGGGATTTCGTGTCGTGGCCCGCCTGCCGTATGTCCACACTTCTCCTGGAGGTGCTTCATGATCCGTGTTCTGGTGGCCGATGATCAGGCATTGCTCAGGGGGAGCTTCAGGGTGTTGGTCGACTCCGAGCCTGACCTGACCGTCGTGGGGGAGGCATCTACGGGGGCCGAAGCGGTCTCCGTCGCGCTGCGGGAGCGGCCTGACGTGGTGCTCATGGATGTCCGGATGCCGGAAATGGATGGCATCGAGGCCACCAGGCGCATCGGTAACGTTTCGCGCGTTCTGATCGTGACCATGTTCGACCTCGACGCCTACGTGTACGACGCCCTTCGTGCCGGGGCGAGTGGGTTCCTGCTCAAGGACACCCCGCCGGCCGAGTTGCTGGCCGCAGTCCGGGTGGTGGCCGGTGGTGACGCCCTGCTGGCTCCGACCGTGACACGGAGGCTGATCGAGGAGTTCACGCGCAGCCCGGCCGTGCCCCGCGTGCACGGGCTCGAAGGGGTGACCGAGCGGGAGCGGGAGGTGCTCACACTCATTGCGCGTGGTCTGTCCAACAACGAGATCTGCGCCCACCTGCAGTTGAGCTTGGCCACGGTCAAGACACACATCAGCCGGTTACTGGCCAAGCTCGAAGCTCGAGACCGGGCGCAGCTCGTTATCGCCGCATACGAGAACGGGCTGGTGGGTTCGGCTCAGTGAAGGGCTCCATCGTCGCGGTGCTTGTACCTGGGGGTCCGGCATTGCGACCCCGTCAGCGGCTCGCGGTATCGGCTCGCGGTGTGGTGCTTGGGATGGGGCGGTGCCGGAAGAGGCCGTGGTGGAAACATGGTGGTGCCGGGCTGTGGCCGAAAGACGATTGAGGTTAGGGATGGCCGTCAACGGGGGTTGTGGTTTTGGTTTGACGACGGTTGGTTCCGCGTTCGGTAACGTCCCGAGCATGAGTGACGTAAAGGTGGTCTTCCGGAAGTACGGCGGAGCGTTGCACTGGAATCATGCGGCGACGCTACTTGGTGAGGACGAGCACGGAGTATGGGTCGCGGTGCCTGGCGGGACCTACGCGCGTAAGGGAACGGGGCCGCCGGTCATGTCCAAGACCGCGAGCATCATGCTGTTTCCGCGCGACGCCTGGTGGACCGCGTCCTTCAATGCCCCGCCGCACAAGGTGGAGATCTACGTGGATGTGACGACCGTGCCCGAATGGAGGGATGGCGAGGTGACCATGGTCGATCTCGACCTCGACGTGATCCGGATGCGGGATGGGCGGTTGATTCTGGATGACGAGGACGAGTTCGCCGAGCATCAGGTGTCGCTGGGATATCCCGCCGATGTGATCGAACGGGCGGAGGAGACGGCCCACTGGCTGATGGTCGCCGTGAAGGAGGGGCAGGGCGTGTTCGGCGGCGCCCACGTCGGCTGGCTGCTTCAAGTGACGTGAGCGGCTTTACTCCCTCATGCGGTTCGGTGATAGCAGTGGGGTTTTGGGGACGGTGAATTTCTAGCAGGACAGGCGGAGGGCTTCGGCGATGGCGGCCAGGCGTGGAGGTGAGGCCAGGCCGGCGTGGTAGAGGTGAAACTCCGCGGCTCCCGCCTTGGCGTACGTCCTGAGCAGGTCGGCCAGGGCCACCGGATCGGCCGGGCGGGGAGGAAGGGCGAGGACATAGGCGCCCACCCGCTGACCGGGGCCACAGAGTGCGGAGAGAAGTGAGAGACGGGCGGCATCCGAAGCCGGGTCGCCCCAGCAGTTGCCGACCAGCACGTCGGCGCCGGGCTCGCCGGCTGGGAGGGCGGCGAAGGCGCCGGTGGCCCAGGGGTCGGGGTCGGCGTGCAGGGTGATGGGCACGCCAGGCGTGGTCTCGCGGGCCGCGGCGATGAGGCGGTGGCGTAGAGAGGCCGACAAGGCGACGCGTACGGCGCGTACCTCGTCGGCCAGGGGGCCCAGAGTGTCCTCGACCGACGCGGGTCGGCTCCCGGAGTGGGCGTCGATCGCCGCTCGGACTCGTTCTCCGGTGCCCGAGGGATAGCGCTGTGCGCAGGACGTGCAGAAGCAGAGTGTCAGGAGGTCACCGTCGACGGCCGTCCAGTCGGCGCCGGCCGTCTTCTCGTGGACGCTCTGGTGGCCGAAGCCCATGGGGCCGCAGGCTTCCAGGATCAGCGCGTCGGGCCGGCCGGCGGCGAGCACCTCGCGCACGAGGCGCTCGCAGTACTCCACGACGTCGTCGAAGGCCGGGCACAACGCGTACGGGTAGGCGTCGCCGAAGGCGTTGCGCACCACCAGGTCGGGGTGGGCGGCGCCGAGGGCGGAGTTGTGGGTGAGCACCGTCCAGGCGTGGACCTGGAGTCCGGCGGCGCGCAGGGCGTCACTGGCTCGCAGATACGCGTCGGGGCTGGTCCAGGTCGGCGGCCTGGGTGCCAGGCGGCCCCAGGCGGAGGTACGAATCGGGAGGTAGAAGGCCGCATGAGACACGTCCAGGACCCGGTGCGAGGGATGGTACGGCGTGGCCGCGCGGGTGGAGTGGTAGCTCGCGGCCAGTGCGACCGCCTCGACGCCCAGGCCGGCGAGCCGTTCGGGAGCGGAGGGATCGCCGACGATGTCCCAGGGGTAGGCGTAGGCCACGTTCACCAGCGTGGTCTCCTCGCGGTGAAGGAAGGCTCGAAGCGCCGCATGTACGCGGTGTCGTCCCGGGCGGTGATGCCGCACTTCAGATACCGCTCATGCATGATGGCGAGGGCGTCGCGGTCCAGTTCCACGCCCAGGCCGGGGCCGGAGGGCACGCGCACCGCGCCGTTGACGAAGCCGAGGCTGCCTGGGGCGATGACGTCCTGGCCGTCCTGCCAGGGCGTGTGCGTGTCGCAGGCGTAGGTGAGGTTGGGGGTGGCGGCGGCCAGATGGGTCATGGCTGCCAGGCTGATGCCGAGATGGGAGTTGGAATGCATGGAAAGGTCAAGCCCGAACGTGGCGCAGAGGGAGGCGACGTGCGAGGAACGCACCAGACCGCCCCAGTAGTGGTGGTCCAGGAGCAGCACACCGATGGCGTGCCGGGCGATGGCCGGGGGCAGGTGTTCCGGAGTCACCACGCACATGTTGGTGGCCAACGGCATCGGCACCTCGCGAGCGACCTGTGCCATGCCGGAGATGCCCGGCGTGGGGTCCTCCAGATACTGCAGCATGCCGTCGAGTTCCCGCCCGACCTGGATCGAGGTCTCCACGCTCCAGGCGGCGTTCGGGTCGAGCCGCAGCGGCACACCCGGGAACGCCTCGTGCAGCGCCTTGATCGCCTCGATCTCCTCGGCCGGCGGAAAGACGCCGCCCTTGAGCTTGATCGAGGTGAAGCCGTGCTCCTTGATGAACAGCGCCGCCTGGGCGACCATCCCCTCCGGATCGAGCGCCGCGCCGAACCTGTCGGAAGGGGTGTCCGGGTGACCGGCCCACTTGTAGAAGAGGTAGGCGCTGTACGGCACGGCGTCGCGCACCCTGCCGCCGAGCAGGTCGACGACCGGCACCCCGGCCGCCTGGCCCCTGATGTCCAGGCAGGCCACCTCGAAGGGCGCGAACACCCGGTCGATGCTCTTCTCCTTGGTCGCGATCCCGGTGAGCCCGTGCATGTCGGTCACCACGTCGCCGACGATCGCGGTGATCCTCGCGTACATCTCGTTCGTCGCGTGCACGTCCAGGCCGGTGAGCGCCTCGGCGCAGTCGCGCACCTTGTTCAGGTGGCCCAGGTCGCCGTACGTCTCGCCGAGCCCGCTCAACCCCTCGTCGGTGACCAGCTCGACGATCGTGCGCAGTGCCCACGGCTCGTGCACGCCGGCGGCGTTCAGCAGGGGCGGATCACGGAAGGCGACGGGCGTGACGCGGATCTGCCGAATGATCATATGACCGCCGTCCATATATGTGAACCATTGCCAGATTTGTGGACAGGTAGTCGCAACTGTAAGAATCAGGCTGAGAAAGTGTCAAGACTCCGAAGGGCCAATCGATGATCTACGGACACGACCCGAGGACGGGAGAGACCCTGGGGGTCGCCCTGTCCGAAACGGACCGCGACGGAGTCGACCTGATCGTCTCCGCCGCGACGGCCGCCGGCGAGGCCTGGCGGGTCACCCCTGCGGCCGAGCGGGCGCTCGCGCTCGAGGCGGTCGCCGACGCTCTCACCTCCCACGTCGACGAGCTGTGGCGGCTCGCCGACCAGGAGACCGCGCTGGGAGAGGCGCGCCTGCGCGGCGAGGTCGCCCGGGCGGCGGGGCAGTTCCGGCTCTTCGCCCGGGTGATCCGCGACGGCGGCTATCTGGACGCCGTCATCGACCACGCCGACCCGTCGGCCACGCCGCCCCGGCCCGAAGTGCGCCGGATGAAACACCCCCTCGCGGGAGTCGTCGCGGTGTTCGCGGCCAGCAACTTCCCGTTCGCGTTCTCGGTGGCCGGCGGCGACACCGCCTCCGCGCTGGCGGCGGGGTGCCCGGTCGTGGTCAAGGCGCATCCCGGACATCCGAACACGTCGGAGCGCGTCGCGAAGATCGTCCGAAACGCCCTGCCGTACCCCGATCTGCTGGGGCTTGTGCAGGGGATGCGGGCCGGTGCGGACCTGGTGCGGCACCCTGACGTGGTGGCGGCCGGGTTCACCGGGTCCGTCGCCGGAGGCAAGGCGATCCAGGCCCTGATCGACGAGCGGGAGGTGCCGATCCCGTTCTTCGGCGAGCTGGGCAGCGTCAATCCGGTCGTCGTCCTGCCGTCCGCGTCTCGGGCCGACGTGGCGACGGGGTTCGCCGCCTCACTGACGCTGGGGGTGGGGCAGTTCTGCACCAATCCGGGGCTGATGTTCGTGCCGGACGACGACGAGTTGCGCAAGGCGCTGGCCGCCGCGGTCGAGGGCACCACCGGGGGGCCGATGCTGGCCGAGCGGATCAGAGACGGCTACCTGGGCGGGCTGGAGCGGCTCGGGGAGCTCCCCCTGCTGGCCGAGGGCAAGCCGGGGGAAGGAAAGTGGGCGGTGACGCCGAAGGTGTTCACCACGGATCTCGATTCGTTCGCCGGGAAGCTGCCCCGGATCGCTGAGGAGTGCTTCGGACCGGCCTCCGTCGTCGTGACTTATCGAGATGTTTCGGAGCTGAGGGCCGTGCTGGAGAGGTTGGAAGGATCGTTGACGGCCACCGTGCACGCCACCGATCCCGACGAGGCGGCACAGGTCGCCGAGGTGCTCGGCCGGAAGGCCGGGCGGCTGATCTGGAACGGTTGGCCCACCGGGGTCGCCGTGTGCTGGGCGATGCACCACGGTGGTCCGTGGCCCTCTTCGACGGCACCCGCGCACACCTCGGTCGGCGCCACGGCCATTGACCGATGGCTCGCTCCCAGGGCTTACCAGGACTGGCCTGAGGCGTTGCTGCCGGACGTGCTCAAGGAGGCCAACCCGCTCGGTGCGCCGCGCCGGGTGGACGGTGTGCTGGAGCACTGACCGGCCGGGCCGGTCGTGTCCTACCTGCCGGGCAGGCGGTGCCGGGATCGAGGTGCGGCTTCTCGCGGCGGATCTCCAAGTCCGGTGAGGAGCGTCCCCTCAGGGGCCCGCGGTGTCGCTGGTGGGTCGAGGAGTTGATCCGAGGAAGGGTGTAGCGGAGGAGGGGGGCTGTCATGGCGATCGCCGCACTGGCCCTGTTCATCGCCTTCCTGCTGCTCGTGGGCGGGGCGCGTACCTGGATTCAGGTACGCCGCACCGGAAACACCGGTGATCGGCGCCGAGTGGCGCGGCAGGATTCGCGCCAGCGGTGGATTGACGGGTTGGGCACGATGGGGGCTTTGAGCCTGGGCGTGGTGTCTCCGGTCGCTGCCCTGCTGGGGCTGGAGCCCGTGGTGGACAGTTCGCCGTTGGAGATCAGCGGCCTGGTGCTGGCGATCCTGGGGATGGTCGCCAGCTTCGCCGCCCAGCTCGCCATGGGGGATTCCTGGCGGGTCGGCGTCGACCCCGGTGAGCGGACCACGCTGGTCACGTCCGGGCCGTTCGGGCTGGTTCGCAACCCGATCCTGACTGCGGTCCTGATCACGTGCACCGGCCTGACCTTCATGGTGCCCAACATGGTCGGCCTGGCCGGGCTGGTCGCCGCCGTGGTCGCCAACCAGTTGCTGGTTCGCCTGGTGGAGGAGCCTTACTTACTCCGCGTGCACGGCGAGGACTACCTGCGTTATGCCGCGGCCGTCGGGCGGTTCGTGCCTGGCATCGGTCGGCTGAGGTAGGTTTCTCGGCCTCGCGAGAGGGCGTGCCTGGGCTCGACAGAGGCCGGGTGCGATGGTCCCGGCTGTATGGCTCAGGTTTGGTCGGGGTTGTGGGCCGTGGGAGGACTTCAGGTGGTCAGGGCGTCGCGGGCGGTGCGGATGGCGTGCAGGGCCTCGTCCACGCGGTCGCGATGGGTGCGGAAGCTGACCACGCTGATCCGCAGCATGTAGTGGCCGTCGATGAGCGTGCTGGACAGGAAGACCCGGCCGGCGTCGTTGACGTGTTTCAGCAATGCGGCGTTGAACGCGTCCGCGTCGCCCCGCTCCGGGACCCAGCGGAAGGCGACCGTGGTCAGCCGGGGCTCCCAGGGCACCTCGAAACCGGCCTCTCGCAGCGAGTCGTAGGCGTACCCGGCCAGGTCGAGCTTCTCGTCCAGGGCCTCCCGGAAGGCGGCCAGGCCGTGCAGTTTGATGGGCAGCCACAGGCGGAGACCGCGGAAGTCGCGGGTCAGCTCGGGGGAGTATTCCGAGAAGTTCGGGATCTCCTCCTCCGCGCCGAGGTCCTGCAGGTAGTCGGCGGACAGGTGGTGCGCCTCTCGCAGCAGGGCTCCGTCGCGGACGAGGAGCGCGCCGGTGCCGTAGGGCAGGAACATGGCCTTGTGCGGGTCGAGCGTGATGGAGTCGGCTCGTTCGATGCCGGAGAGCAGATCCCGTCCGCGGTCGGTGAGCTGGAACGGCCCCCCGTACGCGGCGTCCACGTGCAGCCACAGCCGCTCCGAACGGGCGATCGTGGCCAACTGGTCGAGAGGGTCGATGGCGCCGGTGTTCGTCGTTCCGGCGCTGGCGATCACCAGGAACGGGCGCAGCCCGGCTCTGCGGTCCTCCTCGATGAGCCGGGTGAGGGCGAGCGGGTCCATGGCCAGAGTGTCCAGGGTGGGCACGGTCCGTACGTTCCGCCGGGGGATTCCGGCGAGCATGGCGGCCTTGGCCGATGAAGCGTGCGTCTGGCCGGTCACGTAGAGGACGCCGTCGAGGAAGTCCTCGCCCAGGCGGGCGGCGCGGGCGGTGACGATGGCCGAGAAATTGGCCAGCGAGCCGCCGCTGGTCAGGATGCCGCGGGCCTGCTCCGGATAACCGAACAGGTCGCACAACCAGCGAATCGCGGTCCATTCGAGTTGGGCGCAGACGGGGGCGAGGTTCCACACGGACACGTACTTGTTGAGCGCGGAAGCCAGGAAGTCGGCGAGCGCGGCCGAGTAGAGGCCGCCGCCGGGGATGTAGGCGAGGTAGCCGGGGCCCGCGCTGGTGGCGCCCTTGGTGGCCGCCGCGGCGACCGTCTGGAGGAGTTCGGGCAGGGGCGTGCCATGTTCGGGGGCGCGTTCGCGGAGGTCCGTGGCGAGTTGCTGCGCGCCGTCCAGGTCGAAGGCGGGCATGGTGGGCAGGGCGCGGATGAAGTCCTCCACGAGGCCGAGGACCGCCTCGCCCATCTTGCGCGTCTCGTCGGGGCCGGGCTCCAGGGGGTGTTCAGGGAAGTGCGGCATAGGCCGGATCCTGCCATCTGGTACGCCTCCATCCCAGATCTGACGCGCCTGAGTGACGCCAGGTGTCGCGGGAGGCGGTGGGCAGCGTGTGGCGCATCCCCGGGCCCGGGTGCACAGGAACGGCCCTGGGGCTGAGGTCTGGGGAGCAGTCCTCGGGCTGGGGTACGGGGACAGCGTCGGATGCCGCCTTAGTATGAGATGTCGATCTTCCGTCGTGGGGTGAGTTGTGTATGCGTGAGCCACTCGTCGTCGCCGTCGCCCAGCCGTCGTGCGTGCCCTATGACGTGGCCGCCAACGCGGTCACGCACGCTGAGGCGGTCCGGGCCGCGGGAGCCAGGGTGGTGGTCTTTCCCGAGTTGTCCCTGACGGGGTACGAGCTGGACGCCCCCGCGATTTCGGCCGGCGATCCGCGATTGGCCCCTCTCATCGAGGCCTGCGCCGAGACCGGGGCCGTTGCACTGGCGGGGGCGCCGGTGCGTGGCGAGGCGGGCCGGGCGTACATCGCGATCCTGGCCGTCGACGGCACCGGGGCGACGGTGGCGTACCGGAAGATGTGGCTGGGCACGGAGGAGGCCGAGCGGTTCACCGCCGGAGACAAGCCGGCCGTGCTCCAGGTCGACGGCTGGCGGCTCGGTCTCGCCGTCTGCAAGGACACCGGTGTCGCGCAGCACGCCGCCGATGTCGCGGCCCTGGGGATCGACGCCTACGTCGCGGGGACGCTGAAGACCCCGGAGGAGTCGGCCGTCCAGGACCAGCGGGCCCACCGGGTCGCCACCGGCCACCGGGTCTGGGTGGTGGTGGCCAGTTTCGCCGGTTCGACCGGCGGGGGGTTCGCGCGGGCCGCCGGCCGTTCGGGCATCTGGGCGTCCGACGGCGCCGTGATCGCCCAGGCCGGGCCCGAGGTCGGTGCCATCGCACGCGCGATGCTTCGTTGATCGGTGCCGTCGCACGCGCGACGCCCCGAAACGCGCTGGCATCTGTCGTGGGGGGCCGGACCCGGCTCAGGGCGGGTCAGGGGGTGATGACCTCCAGGCCGGCGGCCAGGATCTCCTTGAGTTCGGCCACGTGCTCCGGCGACGGGTCCACCAGCGGCGCGCGCACCCCGCCCACCTCCAGCCCGCGCAGCCGCACCCCTGCCTTGACCAGCGACACCGCGTAGCCGGGGACGCGGTCGCGCAGCTCCACCAGCGGCAGGTAGAAGCGGGTGAGCAGCCGCCGGGTCAGCGGCTCGTCGCCGCTGGTGACCGCCTGGTGGAAGGCCAGCGCGATCTCGGGCGCGAAGGCGAAGGCGGCGCTGGAGTAGAGCGTCACCCCGAGCCCCCGGTAGGCGGGCACGGTCAGCTCGGCCGTGGGCAGCCCGTTGAAGAAGGTGAACTCCCGGTCGGTGGCCTGCCGGACGGTCAGGATGATCCGCTGCAGCAGGTCGAGGTCGCCCAGCCCGTCCTTGAACCCGATCACGTTCGGCACGCCGGCCAGCTCCGCCACGGAGGTGGGTGAGAAGCGGGCGGTGCCCCGCTGGTAGATGATGACCGGCAGCCCGCCGGCCTCGGTGACTTCGCGCACGTAGTGGACGAGGCCGGAGGGTGGGGCGGTGACCAGGTAGGGCGGCATGAGCAGCAGCCCGTCGGCCCCGCTGTCGGCCGCGGCCCGGGCGAGGGCCTTGGCGGTGGGCAGCACGCCGCCGGCCCCGCCGAAGACCGGTACCCGACCCGCTGCGGCGGCCACGGAGGTGGACACGACCCGTGCGTATTCGCCGGGATCGAGTGCGTTGAACTCACCCGTGCCGCACGCGGTGAACACTCCTCCCGCCCCGGCCGCGACTCCCTGCTCGACGTGCTCGGCCAGCACCGGTTCGGCGAGGTCGCCGTCGGCGCCGAAGGGAGTCACCGGAAAGAAGAGAACACCATCTAGCCGCATGAACAGTCCTTTCTAGCGGATGCCCTCCCGCCTGAGAGTGGCAGCCAGCTTGCGGGTGTGGTTGATCACCGCGTCGGTGATCTTCTCGACCTCGGCGGGTGAGAGACCCACCGGCATCGAGCAGCTGATCGCGTCCGTGGCGGGGATCCGGTAGTCGACCGCGACCGCCACGCACGCCACGCCGGGGGTGCCCTGCTCACGTTCGTAGGCCCAGCCTCTGGTGCGGACCTGGTCGAGCTCCCCGGTCAGCTTGGCCAGGTCGGTGATCGTGTGCTCGGTCATGGCCGGCATCGGGTCGGGCACCAGGGCCGCGACCTCGTCGTCGGTGAGCTGGGCGAGCAGCGCCTGCCCGAGCGCCGTCATGTGGGCGGGCAGCCGCCGGCCCACGCGGGGGATCACGTGGTGAGCCTCGCGGGACTCCCTGGTGGCCAGGTAGAGGACGTGCGCGTCGTCGCGGCGGGCGAAGTGGGCGGTCTGCCCGGTCTCGGCGCGAAGGTCCTCCAGGGTCTCCTGAGCGAACGGCAACGCCGGGTCCTTGTCGAGGTAGGCCGTGCCGGTCAGCAGGGCGTGCGGGCCGATGCCGAACGCGCCCCGGGCCTTGTCGATCTCCACCCAGTTGAGCTCGACCAGCGTGCGCATCAGGGCGTGCAGGCTGCTGCGAGGGAAACCCGTGCGCTGCTGGAGCTCCGACAGGGTCAGGGTTTCGGGGGAGGTGGCGAGGGCCTCCAGGATGCGTACCGTCCGCTCGGCGGACTTGACCAGCTGCGGCTCCATGCTCGTCCCATCTCGATGACGACTCCAAAGTGTCAGGATACGGGATGCCGTCCAGATACATGGACACCTATCCCTTGATCGCGCCGCTGGTCAGGCCGTGCATGAACTGCCGCTGGAAGGCCAGGAACGCGATGATCGACGGGAGCAGCGCCAGCAGCGAGGCCGCGAGCAGCACGCCGATCCCGACCTCCTCGTCCGAGCGGAGCGAGCGCAGGGCGATGGGCAGGGTCCACATGCTCGACTCGGGCGCCACGATCAGGGGCAGCAGATACTGGTCCCAGATCATCGTGAAGCCGAAGACGCCGATCACGCCGAGCGCCGGACGGCACAGCGGCAGGATGATCGTGAAGAACGTCCGCAGCTCGCCCGCCCCGTCGATGCGGGCGGCCTCTTCCAGCTCGACCGGCACCTCCTTCATGAACTCGGTCATGACGAGGATGGAGAACCCCCAGGCGCCCACCGGCAGGATCATGCCCGCGTACGTGCCGATGAGGTCGAGGCGCAGCACCGGCAGGTCGGCCAGCACCAGCGACAGCGGGATGGCGATGATCTCCTCGGGCAGCATCATCGTGGTCAGCATGATCAGCATCACGATCGACCTGCCCCTGAACCTCTTGCGCGCCAGCGAGTAGGCGGCGAAGACGCTCACGATCATCTGCAGCAGCAGCCCGAACCCGACCACCACGAACGAGTTGAGCAGGTAGCGGTAGACGTTCTTGTCGGCGGCCTGGACGAAGTTGTCGAGCGTGAACGCGTCCGGCCAGAGCGAGAAGCCGGTCGGGTCGAGCGTCTTGTTGAACGCGCTGACCAGCAGCCCGACCAGCGGGCCGGTGAAGACGACCACCATCGCGGCGTAGACCAGGATTTTCGCGGTGGTCGCGACCGGCCCGCGCCGGGACTCCAGGCCGAGCGCGCTGTCGAATCTCATCATGCGGCCTGCCTCCTGCGCATGACCTGGACCAGCACGGTGAGCAGCAGGGTCGCCGCGAAGAGCACGATCCCGCCGGCCGCCGCGATGCCCAGCTCGCTCTTCTGGAACCCGAGCTTGTAGATCAGCGTCATCAGCACCTCGGACGAGCCGTTGGGCCCGCCGTTCGTGAGCACGTAGACCTCGACGAAGACCCGCAGCCCGCGGATCGCGGCGAGGGTGAACAGGATCCAGAACACCGGGCGCAGCGCGGGCAGCGTGATGTGCCGCAGCCGGCGCCAGGTCGAGGCCCCGTCCACCGCCGCGGCCTCGTACAGTGTGCGGTCCACGCCGACCAGCCCGGCCAGGAAGATCATCATGTCGTACGGAGTGCCGCGCCAGACGCTCATGCCCATGATCGACAGCAGTGAGGAGTCCTCGCTGGCCAGGAAGGGCTGCGGGGCCACGCCCGCCCAGCCGAGGATGCTGTTGAGCAGGCCCGTGTCGCCCGGGTGGTACATGATCCGCCACACCTCGGCCACGGCCGCCATCGTGGTCACCACCGGCAGGAAGGCCGCCGTCCTGACGAACCACAGGTAGCGGGCCGGTCCCTCGATGAGCAGCGCGAACAGCAGCCCGAGCACCAGCGAGCCGGCCGTGGTGCCGAGCGCCAGCACGAGGCTGTGCCAGATCGCCGAGGTGAAGGCGTCGTCGGTCATGATCGTGAGGTAGTTGTCGGCGCCCACGAACCGGTCGCCGAGGTAGGGCCGTACCTCGAAGAGGCTCATCCGCAGGCCCTCGAACATGGGGATGAACTTGAAGTAGAGGAACAGCAGCAGGGCGGGAGACAGGAACGCCCAGGCGATCAGCGTCCCCCGCCGCCGCACCCTGTCCGAGGGGCGGCGGGGGACGACCGAGGGGGTCCGCGCCCGCGTGAGCGTCGGAGTCATCCGCTCTCTCTCGTCGGTCGCATGATCGTCAGGAGGCCTTCTGTGACTGCAGTTCCTGGGTCAGCGTGGTGTTCAGGGCGTCCATCTTCGCCTTGACGTCGGCGGAGCAGTCGGCCCAGACGGCGTTGATGGCGTCGGCGGAGTCCTGGCGGATCGGCGCCCAGTTGGGCACCGGCGGCGCGTAGACCGCGTCGGCGTAGGCGTCCTGGAAGACCTTCCAGCGCGGATCCTGCCGCTCGGCGGCCAGGTCGACCTGGTTGTTGACCGGCAGTCGGACGATGGCGCCGTTGGCGTCCTTGTTCATGCCGATCCGCTGGCCCTCGGGCGACACGGCGAACTCGGCGAACCTCTTCTGTCCGGCCTCGTTGCCGGAGCCCGCCATCAGGTAGACGTTCTCGCCCTCGCCGAGGGTGCCGGGGCCGCCGGACGGGCCCTGGGGCACCGGGATGACCTCGATCTTGTCGGTGCCGATGCTCTTGACGAACCTGGCGAGCACGTAGGGGCCGACCAGGTAGATGCCGCCCTGGCCCTTCTCGAACACCTCGTGCGTGACGGTCGTGTCGTTGCTGACCGCGCCGGGGTTGACCGTCTTGCTCGTGCAGAAGTGGTTCTGCAGGTACTGGACGGCCTCCACGGTCTTGGGGTCGTTGACCGTGGAGGTGAACTTGCCGCCGCCCGCGGCCTTGATGAAGTCGCCGCCGTTGGCGTAGATCAGGGAGGAGGCGTACCAGGAGGCGTAGCCGCGCTTGGTGCCGGCGGGGATGACGAAGCCGGAGGTGTCCTTCTGGCCGTTGCCGTCGGGGTCCTCGTCGGTGAACGCCTGTGCCAGCTTGGACAGGTCGTCCCAGGTCTTCGGCTCGTCCAGGCCGACCTTCTCCCGCCAGTCCTTGCGGACGATGAGCGCGAAGGCCTGTGCGGAGAACGGCGCGGCGTAGTATTTCCCGTCGCCGCCCTGGGCCGCCTTCCAGGCCAGCTCCGCCACCTGGTCGCCGCCGGACAGTGAGGCCTTGTCGACCTCGCGCAGCCAGCCCTGCGTGTGCATGTTGCCCAGTTGCGCGGTGTCGTTGATGACGATGTCGGGAAGCTTCTTCTGCGCCGCCTGCTGCTGGAGCTTGGTCTCGAAGTCGTCGAAGAGGGCGACGACCTTGGTGGTGATGCCGCTGGCCTTGGTGAAGGCGTCGGCCAGCTTGACGGCTGTCTTGGCGGAGTCGGAGTCGGGCGCCTGCCTGATCCAGATCTCCAGTGCCTCGTCCGAACCCGATCCCCCGGAGCCGCAGCCGGTCAGCATTACGGCCAGGGTCGTCGCGATCGCGACCCCGAGCAGATGGCGTGACATCAGACCGCCTCCCGTTCACATACTTGAACATGTATCGCGGATGTGGAGCTTGTTCATGCGAACGTAACGAGCGGCCTATATCACGGTCAATATTCAAGGATGTGAATTTGAATCAGATTTGTGTACACAAGGACCATGCGCATTCTGATGACCGGCGCCGCCGGAAAGGTCGGGACCCTGCTGCGTCCCCTCCTCGCCCGTGAGGGCCGCACGATCCGCCTGTCCGACCTGCTGCCGCTGGAGGCCGGGCCCGGGGAGGAGGTGGTGACGGCCGACCTCACCGACGAGGCCGCCATGACCGAGGCGATGAAGGACGTGGACGCGGTGATCCATCTGGGCGGCCAGAGCCGGGAGCGCCCGTGGGCCGACATCGTCCGGGCCAACATGGACGGCACCCACGTGCTGCTGGAGGCGGCCCGGCGCGAGGGTGTGCGGCAGGTGGTGATGATGGGCAGCCACCACGCGGCCGGCTTCCAGACCCGGCCCGCCTCTGGCGGAGACCTGCCCGACTACGCCTTCCCGCGGCCCGACACCTTCTACGGCGTGAGCAAGGTGGTGATGGAGGCGCTGGGCAGCCTCTACCACGACCGGTTCGGCATGAACGTGACCGTGATCCGGCTCGGCACCTGCAACGAGGCTCCGGCCGACACGCGCGGCCTGGCCACCTGGATCTCGCCCGGCGACCTGGCCCGCCTGCTGGAGGCGGCGCTGACGGCGCCCGGCCACCACGTCGTGTGGGGCGTCTCGGACAACACGCGCCGCTGGTGGTCGCTGGAGGAGGCGCGGGCCATCGGGTACGTCTCGCGGGACGACTCCGAGGTGCACGCCGGCCCGCTGCTCGCCGAGCACGGGGAACCCGATCCGGGCGAACCCCTGCATGACCGCGCGGGTGGCGTGTTCACGCTCAACGAGTTGGGCGGCACCTGGTAGGACCGGCCTGTCCGGCGAGGTTCATCCCTCGCCGGTGGCCGCGCTCCCATTGTGCAACCGGTTGTAGGAGATTCCAGCCAGGGCGAAAACGTTAACCGAACTCCCTAAGCCAGCGTGAGGCTTTGACCAGGGAGTTCACGGTTAACGATATATCGATAACGGGTTTGTAACGTCTGCAAAGGGTTGACGAAACTTTCGCGTCCCCTATAGGAAGGCGCTATCCGATCCCGCCGTGCCGGGCAGGCCCTGGAATGAGGGATGTATGTATCCATGTCCGACTCAGTTTCCGTAACGCCGGAACGTGTGCCCGTGGCCGCGCCGCCGCCCGCGCAACCGCCCGGAAAGCGGCGCCGCGCCAGACAGGTGAACGCTCACAAGAGGCACGAGGCGCGCACCGCCTACGTCTTCCTCGCGCCCTGGTTCCTCGGCCTGTTCGTGATCACCGTCGGCCCGATCCTGGCCTCGCTGTACCTGTCGTTCACCGACTACAGCCTGCTGGAGGAGGCGAAGTGGGTCGGGCTGGACAACTACTCCCAGATGTTCACGCAGGACACCCGGTTTCTCACCTCGCTGAAGGTCACCACGATCTACGTGGTCGTGTCGGTGCCGCTGCAACTGGCCTTCGCCCTGGCCCTGGCACTGGCGCTGGACCGGGGGCTGCGTGGGCTGCCGTTCTACCGCTCGGTCTACTACCTGCCCTCACTGCTCGGCGGCAGCGTCGCCATCGCCATCCTGTGGCGCAAGATCTTCGGCACCGAGGGCCTGGTCAACGCGGTGCTGGGATTGTTCGGCCTCGAGGGCACCGGCTGGGTCTCCGACCCCGACACCGCGCTCGGCACGCTGATCATCCTGCACGTGTGGACGTTCGGGGCGCCCATGGTGATCTTCCTGGCCGGGCTGCGGCAGATCCCGCAGAGCTACTACGAGGCCGCGGCGGTCGACGGGGCCAGCAAGCTCCGCCAGTTTCGGTCGATCACCATGCCCCTGCTCACGCCGATCATCTTCTTCAATCTCGTACTCGAAGTGATCAAGTCGTTCCAGTCGTTCACCCAGTCGTTCATCGTCAGCAGCGGCACCGGGGGACCGGTCGACTCCACGCTCTTCTACACGCTCTATCTCTACCTGAAGGGCTTCAAGAGCTACGAGATGGGCTACGCGGCCGCCATGGCCTGGGTCCTCCTGCTCATCATCGCCGGTCTGACCGGCGTGAACTTCATCGCGTCGAAGTATTGGGTCTTCTATGGCGACACGAAGTAACGCGGCCCCGTTCCTGTTCCGCCCGTTACCGCGGGGCGGGCGGCTGCTCAAGCACCTGCTGCTGATCGGCTTCGGCCTGGTCATGCTCTACCCGTTGTTCTGGATGGTGTCCAGCTCGCTGAAGCCGGAGGAGCTCATCTTCCGGGAGCCGGGCCTGTGGCCGCGTGAGGTCACGCTGGACAACTACGGCGAGGGCTGGACCGCGCTCAAGCACACCTTCGGCTACTACCTCTGGAACTCCGCCGTCATCACCGGCCTGTGCGTGGTGGCCAACCTGGTCGCCTGCTCGCTGGCCGCCTACGCGTTCGCCCGGCTGGACTTCCCGCTGAAGAAGCTCTGGTTCGCGATCATGCTCGGCTCGATCATGCTGCCGTACCACGTGACCGTCGTGCCGCAGTACATCGTCTTCGCCGAACTCGACTGGATCAACACGATCTGGCCGCTGATCGTGCCCAAGTTCCTGGCCACGGACGCGTTCTTCATCTTCCTGATGGTGCAGTTCATCCGCACCCTGCCGAGGGAGCTGGACGAGGCCGCCGCCATCGACGGCGCCGGCTACTGGCGGATCTTCCTCCAGGTCATCATCCCGCTGTGCACGCCGGCGCTCGCGACGACCGGCATCTTCACCTTCATCTGGACGTGGAACGACTTCTTCAGCCAGAACCTCTACCTGACCAACAGCGACAACCTCACGGTGGCCGTCGCCCTGCGCCAGTTCCTGGACTCGAGCGGGGAGTCGTCCTGGGGGCCGATGTTCGCGATGTCCATCGTCTCGCTCGGTCCGATCTTCGGGTTCTTCCTGGCCGGTCAGAAGTACCTGATCCGTGGCGTGGCGACCACCGGTCTCAAGTAGCCCTCCGCACCCCCCAACTCTCCAAGAGGAGGTAGAGCTTTGAATTCAAGCTCTCGCAAGAAGATGTGGACGGCCGTCGTCGTCTCGGCTGCGCTGATGACCGGGGCCGGCGCCTGCGGCGGCGACAGCGGCGGCGAGGCCGCAGGCGGTGACAAGGTACAGATCACGTTCGCCTACTGGGGCAGCGACGCCCGGCAGAAGCTCACCGAGCAGGTGATCCAGAAGTTCGAGGAGAAGAACCCGGCGATCGACGTCGAGGGCGACTTCTCCAACTGGGACAGCTACTACGAGAAGCTCGCCACCAAGGTCGCCGCGAACGACGCCCCCGACGTCATGAGCATCGAGATCCGCGGCCTGAGCGAGTACGCGGGCCGCGGCGCCCTGGCCGACCTGTCCGGCAAGGTGCCCTCCGCCGACCTCGACCAGCAGGTCCTCACCAGCGGGCAGATCGAGGGCAAGCAGTACGCCATCCCCACGGGCGTCAACGCGTTCTCCATGGTGGCCAACCCCTCGGTGCTGGAGAAGGCGAAGCAGAAGCTGCCCGACGACGCCTCCTGGACCTGGGACCAGTGGATCGGCCTGGCGAAGGACATCTCGGGCGCGGGAGGCGTGACCGGCGCCGAGTACAACCCCAACCCGGCCTGGCTGCAGATCTTCGCGGCCCAGCGCGGCGAGAAGATGTACGACGGCACCAAGATGGGCGTCTCGGCCGAGACGGTGAAGGCCTGGTGGTCCATCCACCAGCGGCTCATCGAGACCAAGGGCTCGCCCGACGCCGCCAAGAGCGCCGAGATCGGCGCGACCGGACCGGAGCAGTCGCTGCTCGGCACCAACGCCGGCGCGATGGGCATGTGGTGGAGCAACCAGCTCAACGCCCTGTCCAAGTCGTCGGGCCAGGAGCTCACCCTGCTGCGGATGCCCAAGGCGGAGGGCGCGAGCAGCAGCGGGATGTTCCTGCAGCCGGCCATGTTCTACACCGCCTCGGCCAAGACCGAGCACTCGGCGGAGGCCGCCAAGCTGATCGACTTCCTGGTCAACGACCCCGACGCGGCCGGTATCCTGCTGAGCGACCGCGGCCTGCCGACCAACGCCAAGGTGCTCGCCGCGGTGAAGGACAAGCTGCCGCCCGTCGACCAGAAGACGCTGACCTTCATCGAGGAGGTCAAGAGCGAGCTGAGCCCGATCATCGCCCCGCCGAAGGGCGCGCTCCAGATGGAGGACATCCTGAAGCGCAACACGGAGGAACTCCTCTTCGGCAAGGCGACACCGGACCAGGCCGCCCAGAAGTTCCTGTCGGAGGCGAACGCCGCCATCGCGGGCTGACGTCAGCACGGCCGGGGGCCCCGCACGGCCCCCGGCCGCCATCCCGGACTCGGGGAGAGCAGTTGAGCACCAGGTACGCCTTCGTCGGCCTCGGCCATCGCGCCCAGATGTACATCGACGCGCTGCTGGGCGACTGGCGGGACGCCGGGACGATCGTCGCCTTCTGCGACACCAACCAGACCCGCATGGACTACTACGTCGAACGCGTCGGCCGCCCGGTGCCGTGCTTCGGCCCGCAGGAGTACGGCAAGCTGCTGGAGACGGCCGACACCGTCGTGGTCTGCACGGTCGACGCCACCCACGCCCGCTACGTGTGCGCGGCCCTGGACGCGGGGCTCGACGTCATCGTGGAGAAGCCGCTGACCGTCGACGCGGAGAGCTGCGCGGCCATCGCCGAGGCGGCCGAGCGCTCCACGGGCAGGCTGGTCGTGACGTTCAACTACCGTTACTCGCCGCGCAACTCGGCGGTGAAGCGGCTGCTCGGCGAGGGCGCGATCGGTGACATCACCTCCGTCCACTTCGAGTGGACGCTCGACACCATCCACGGCGCCGACTACTTCCGCCGCTGGCACCGCGACCGCGCCAACTCGGGCGGGCTGCTGGTGCACAAGTCCACCCACCACTTCGACCTGGTCAACTGGTGGCTCGGCGCGGCGCCCGAGCTGGTCTTCGCGCAGACCGAGCTGCGCTTCTACGGTCAGGCGCTGCCCCGGGGGCCGCGTCCGGCGCGCGGCCACGGCGCCCCGGGTCTCGATACGGATCCCTTCATCCTGGACATCTCCGCCGACGACCGGCTGAAGCGGCTCTACCTGGACGCCGAGCACGAGGACGGCTACATCCGCGACCAGGACGTCTTCGGCCCCGGCGTGACCATCGACGACACCATGTCGGTCCTCGTCCGCTACGCGAACCGGGCCATGCTCACCTACTCGCTCACCGCGCACGCGCCGTCCGAGGGCTACCGGGTCGCCTTCAACGGCACGCGGGGGCGCGTCGAGCTGGAGGTGTGCGAGCGGCCCTGGACCCCGCCGCACGCCGCCGTCGACCCGAGCGCCGCGAGCAAGGAGCACGCGACCGGCTCCTGGGAGCGGCTCACCCTGCACCGGCACTGGCACGTGCCGGAGGAGGTGCCGATCGAACAGGGTGCCGGCGGCCACGGGGGCGGCGACCGGCTCCTGCTCGACGACGTCTTCCGGGGGCCCGGTGACGACCCTCTCGGCCGGCCGGCCGGTTACCGCGACGGCATCCGGAGCGTCCTCGTCGGCGTGGCCGCCAACCGCTCCGCCGCCACCGGCCGGCCCGTCCGCCTCACCGCCGCCGGCACCCGGCTGGCCGACACGTGAGCCGTGCCGCCGATCCGACGGACCCGCCGTCCAACGGGTCGGCACACCGGCTCGACGGTCGGACGCGCCGTCCAACCGGTCGCGCACCGGTCGGTCGTTGAGCCGGACGATGGCGGGGTCAGAGTTCGGCGGCCAGGGCGGCGGCCTCCCCGGGGGCCAGGCGGCCGTCGGCCACGGCCACGGTGACGCCGCGGGCCAGCTCGGCCCCGAACTCCAGCGGCGTGTCCCAGGCCAGCGCGGTGCCGACCCCCGGGTACTCCGCGACCCTGACGAACCACGGGTCGTCCGAGGTCTGGGCGAAGACCAGCGTCCAGTCCTCGGACGACAGCGCCAGCCAGGGCGCGCGGGAGCCGTGGACGTGTTCCTCGCCCTCGGCCGTGGCGGTGAACACGCGCGGCCCGCGCGAGGCGATGGGCGCGCGCCAGAAGAAACCGCCGTACCCCGCGCCCTTCCGGCCCTTGGTGGCCGAGCTCCGGACGGTCAGCGGCCCGCCGGTGAGGTTGCGCAGCGTGAAGGAGAACCGCAGCGCCCATCCCCGCGACAGCGGCGTGGCCCGCACGGACCGCTCCTCGCGCAGGAGGGGCTCCTCGCCCGGCCGCTCCCACAGCAGCGTCTCGGCGAACCCCGTGGAGTCGCGCCCGTCGAACGACACGTGACGCTGCACCCCGTGATCGTCCAGCCAGGTGGGTCCCTGGTCGCGGACGTAGGTGCGGCCGCCCCAGAAGTTGCGGCCGCCCACGTCGGTCACGGCCACGCCGGCGCCGAGGTGATGCGGATGGTCCTCCGGCCGCACCTCGGTCACCACGACGCCGCCGAGGGTCCGCACCGGGTGCAGGTAGGGCCGGGGCGAGGCGGTGAGCGGCAGCTCCGGGCGTGTGACGTACTCCGCGACGACCTCACCCGAGACGGTGAGCGGCACGGCCCAGCCCACCCCGAGCTCGGAGAAGAGCGCCAGCCGCTCGGCGCAGGCGCCGACCACGCCCGCGATGCCGGGCAGCACCGGGCCGTCGCCGGAGCGGTCCTGATGGTCCACGGAGATCGGCAGCGGGTCGGGCGCGAGCCTGATGGCCTCCATGACCCGCATGAACCCGCCGGTCCGCTGGATCGGCACGATCAGGCCGGCGCCCGAGCGGACGTGCTCGACCAGGTTCTCCAGCAGGTCGGCCCGCTCGTAGCGGAGCACCGGGCCGTCGTCCACCTGGACCTCGTCCACCGTGTACGTGAGCCTGATCCGCCCCCGCTCACCGTGGACGAGCACGTACGGCTCGTCCCGGGTGGCCGCGCAGAGGGTCACGGCGGCCACGATCGGCAGGCCGCCGGCCGTCACGACCCGGACGGACGACGTGTCGTCGGCCTCGATGGCGTTGGCGTGGAACAGCTCGGCCTCCACCGACGCGACCGCGTCCCGCTCCTCGGCCCCCGCCACGGCCAGCGCGGTGGCCAGCGCGTGCGCGAACGGGTTGGTGAGCGCGCCGTCCACGACGTCGGCGCCGTCCAGGCGGCGCCGGCCCGACCAGGCGCTCCGGGTGAAGTAGGAGGCGGGCCGCGGCCACGAGCCCGCCACCCCGATGCCCGTGACCCGGCCGATCGCGCCGCTCGCGATCAGCTCGCGCACCGCGGGGACGGCCGCCGAGCCGAGGCTCTGGAACCCCACCTGGCAGGCGAGGCCGGCCTTGGCGGCGGCCCGTTCCATCCGGTCGAAGTCGGCCAGCGTGGCCGCCGTCGGCTTCTCCACCAGCACGTGCGCGCCCGCTTCGAGCGCGGCCAGCGCGAGGTCGGCGTGCGTCGGGATCGGGGTGGCCAGGATCGCGATCCGCGCGCCGGTCCGCTCGACCAGGCCGGGCAGGTCGGCCGAGATCTCCGGCGCGCCGAGCCCGGCCAGCGCCTCGGGATCCACCGGCCGCACGTCGCAGATCCCTGCGAGCTCGACCTCGGGGGCGAGCCGCCGCAGCCGGTCCAGGTAGTGGGAGCCGTAGCCGTGGGCTCCGGCCAGCACGACGCGCATCGTCACCGTTCGTCCCCTCTCATCACCGCTCGTCTCGTCACCGCTCGTCACTTCCAGCGGAGCCCGAGGCCCCGGTGCGCTCCGGCCCGCAGCTCCGCGCCGCGGATCTGGACGGGGTACGGCTCGGCCAGCAGGCCCAGGGCCGCGAAGGAGGCGTCCTCGACCTCCTCGGCCAGGCACGGCAGCGGCAGCGCCAGCGCGAGCTGCCCGGACAGATCGGGCAGCAGGTGCGGATACACCGGCACGTCGTAGGCCCGCGCCAGCTCGGCGATGCGCAGGAACGGGGTGATCCCGCCCACCCTGACCACGTTGGGCTGCACCACGTCGCAGGCGCCCGCCGCCAGCAGGTCGCGGAAGCCGTAGACGGTGTAGACGTTCTCGCCGACCGCGATGGGCACGTCCACCGACCGGCGCAGCTCGACGTGCGCGGCGACGTCGTCGGCGGGCAGCGGCTCCTCCAGCCAGTGCGGGTCGAAGGGGGCCAGCGCGTGGGCGGCGCGGCGGGCGCGGTGCAGGTCCCAGCGCTGGTTGGCGTCGATCATCAGCAGCGTCCGCGGCCCGATCACCTCGCGGACCGCCGCCACCCGGTCGACGTCCTCGCCCAGGTCAGGCCGGCCGACCTTGATCTTGACCGCCGGGTAGCCGGCCGCCTTCCACCGCCCGGCCTGCGCGACCAGCTCCTCCAGCGAGTAGTGCAGGTTCACCCCGCTGCCGTACACCGGCACGCTGTCCCTGCGCCTGCCCAGCACCTCGACCAGGCCGCGTTCGCCGCAGCGCAGATCCCACAGCGCGAGGTCCAGCCCGGCCAGCGCGATCGTGGTGACGCCGCCGGGCCCGGCCTCGCGCAGGTGCCGCCAGAGCCGGTCCCACACCACCTCGGGATGCGGGTCGAGGCCGATGACGGCCTGCCGGATCTCGTGCTCCAGCAGTGCCCGTACGGCCCGCGCCCCGATCTGCGGCGTCCAGGAGAACCCGGTGCCCGTGCGGCCGTCGTCGAGCGTCACCTCGACGACCAGGACGTGGTTGGCGGGCACGTCGGGCCCCCACGGACGGGGCAGCGCGGCCGTGCGGGCCCGTACCGTGAGATCACGAATCATGGGCGCCCGCCAGCGACCGTCCGTGCGCGATTAGTGCCTCCAGCTCGGCCACGTGCTCGGGCGCGGGATCCACCAGCGGCGGGCGCACCGGGCCGGTGTCCAGGCCGCCCAGCCGCACCCCGGCCTTGACCAGGGACACCGCGTAGCCGGGGACCTTCGAGCGCAGCCGTACCAGGGGCTCGTAGAACTCGGTGAGCAGGTGGGCCGCGCCGGCGCGGAAGGCGGTGGCGATCTCCGGCGCGAAGGCGAAGACCGCGGAGGAGTAGAGCTCCACCCCGATGCCGCGGTAGGCCCCCATCGTGAGCTCGGCCGTCGGCAGCCCGTTGAAGAACCTGAAGCCGTCGCCGACCTCCCGGCGCACGGCCAGCACCGTGCGCTGGATCAGGTCGATGTCGCCCAGGCCGTCCTTCAGGCCGATCACGCCCGGGATCCGGGCCAGCTCCACCACCCGCTCGGGCGAGAGCACCACGGCCCCGCGCTGGTAGACGATCAGCGGCAGGATCTCGGCGACCGCGCGCACGTAGGCGGCGAACCCCTCCTCGGTGCCCATCGAGAGGTACGGCGGCATGAGCAGCAGCCCGTCGGCTCCGGCCGCGCGGGCGGCTCTGGCCTGCTGGAGGGCGGCGCCGAGCGGCCCGCCCGCGCCCGCGAACACCGGCACCCGCCCCCGCGCGGTCTCGACCGCCACCCGCACCGCGGTCGCGTGCTCGGACTCCGACAGGGCGGCGAACTCACCGGTGCCGCAGGCCGCGAACACGCCGCCGGGGCCGTGCTCGAGCCCTCGGCCGATGTGTTCGGCCAGCACCTTCTCGGCCAGTTCGCCGTCCGTGTCGAAGGGGGTGATGGGGAAGAAGAGGATTCCGCTGAGGTTCATCCGATCTCCAGTTCGCTGCGCCAGCTGCGCTTGGCGGTCCAGCCGAGCATCCGCTCGGCTTTGGCCGAGGTGAAGGCGGGGGAGGTGCCGGTCAGCCCGGCGGCGGTCGCGGCGGTCGCCGGATTGACCGCGGGGAGCAGTTCCGACAGCGGCTCCCGGGCCAGCGCGTCCGCCGCGCCGGCGAAGAACACCTCGCCGCCGGGCAGCTCGAAGAGCCGCTCGGCCAGTACGGCGATCAGCTCGGAGGCGTCCCTGGCGTCGATGTAGTTGAACAGCGACGCCCCGGCGAGGCCGGGCCGGCCGAGCCGCTCGGCGATCGTGTGGCCGGACTGGGTCGGGGCGCCCGCCCACTCCTCCGGGGCCACCACGAAGCACGGCCGCACCGCCGCGAACCTGGTGTCCGAGCTCCGGGCGAACGTCGCCATCGTCTGCTCGGCCGTGAGCTTCGACAGGCTGTAGGCGTTCCACGGCTCGGTGGGGTGCTCCTCGTCGATCGGCAGGTAGTGAGGGCGCCAGCCGCCGGGCGCGCCGTAGCCGATGACGGTCGGGCTGCTGGCCACCACGACCCTGCCGACCCCGAGGTTGCTCGCCGCCGCGCACACGTTGAAGGCGAGCTGCGTGTTGGTGCGGAAAGTCAGGGCGTCGGTCCGGCTGAACGGGGTCGCGATCGCCGCCAGGTGCACGACGACGTCGGGCCGGAACCGCGCCATGACGTCGTGGGCCTCGCCCGGGTCGGTCAGGTCGGCCGGCAGCGCGACGGCCGCCTCGGCTGGGGTCCCGGGGGTGACGTCGACGCCGACGACCTCGTGGCCGGCCTGCGCCAGGGTGGCGACCACGCTGCGCCCGAGTCGGCCGGCGCTGCCGGTCACCAGTGTTCGTGTCATCGGATCTTTCACCACTCCAGGAATCTCCATGCAGCAACCGGTTGCAAAAAGTATTGAGGTTCGGCTTCGAAAACGTCAAGCCGCGTGTCCGCCACCGCGGCGAGACGTACGGTCGCAAGAGGGATAGGATGCGAGGTAGGGCATGTCGATCGTGGATTGACAGCGATACAAACGCTTGCACTAAAGTACATATCATGGTCGGAGGAGGCCCAGCGTGGCGGTGACGATTCGCGACGTGGCCCGGGCATCCGGAGTGCACGTCTCCACGGTGTCACGCGCGTTCTCCGCGCCCCACCTGGTCAACCCCGAGACCCGGGTCAGGGTCCTCGCCGTCGCCGACGACCTGGGCTATCGGCCCAACCGGGCGGCCAGGGCGCTGACCACCGGCCGCACCCACAACCTCGGCCTCATCGTGGCCGACATCGCCAACCCGTTCTTCCCGCCGCTCATCAAGGCCGCCCAGGCCCAGGCCAGGCTACGCGACTACCACGTGTTCGTGGCCGACACCGACGAAGACCCCAAGGTCGAGGAAGAGCTGATCCAGACCCTCACCAAGCAGGTCGACGGCGTGCTGCTGTGCAGCCCCCGCCTGACCAACCGGACCATCGAACGGCTGCGCCAGGAGGTGCCCTTCGTCCTGGTCAACCGCCGGGTCAAAGGGATGGCCACGGTCCTCATGGACGTGGGCCGCGGGGCGCGGCTCGCCGTCGAGCACCTCACCGGGCTCGGGCACCGCCGGCTCGCCCTGGTCACCGGGCCCAGCGGATCGTGGACCAGCAAGGAGATGCAGGAGGCGGCCGCCGCGATGAGCGAGGTCGACGTCGCCTTCCTCGGCCCCAACCCGCCGACCGAGCAGGGTGGCCGGGCCGCCGCCGCCGAGGTGATCGCCTCCGGCGCGACCGGCGTGCTCGCCTACAACGACCTGGTCGCCATCGGCCTGATCGAAGGGCTCGCCGAGCGCGGCGTCGACGTGCCCGGCGACATCAGCGTGATCGGCGTCGACGACATCGTCGCCGGGCGGCTGGGCCGGCCGAAGCTGACCACCATCGCCATGCCGACCGCCACGGCCGGGCGCATCGCCGTCGACATGCTCCTCCAGTCGGTCGATTCCGAGGTGGCCACGGGGGTAACGATGCTGGAGACCGCGCTGATCGTCCGCGAATCCACGGGAGAGGCACACTCATGACGTTCGGAACCATGCCCTCGGGGGAGCGCGTGGAGCGCTTCGAGCTGTCCTCCGGACCGCTGCGGGCCGCCGTGCTCAGCTACGGCGCCGTCCTCCAGTCGCTGGAGGTGTCGGGCGTCGACGTGGTCCTCGGGCTCGGCACGCTCGACGACTACCTGACCCGCAGCCGCTACTTCGGCGCCATCGTCGGCAGATACGGCAACCGCATCGCCGGCGGCCGTTTCACCCTCGACGGCGCCGAATACCGGCTGCCGGTCAACGACGGCCCCAACAGCCTGCACGGCGGCGTCCACGGCTTCGACAGCAAGGTGTGGACCGTGGCCGACGTCACCGGCTCGTCCATCACCCTCACCCTGACCAGCCCCGACGGCGACCAGGGCTATCCGGGCACGTTGCGCGCCTCGGTCACCTACACGCTCGACGGCGACGCGATCCGCCTCGACTACACCGCCGAGACCGACGCGCCGACCGTGCTCAACCTGACCAACCACTCCTACTTCAACCTGGCCGGCCGCGGCGACGTGCTCGGCCACCGGGTGACGATCGACGCCGAGCACTACCTGCCGGTCGACGCCGTCAAGATCCCCACGGGGGAGATCGCGCCGGTCAAGGGCACGCCGTTCGACTTCACCTCGCCGTACGCCATCGGCGAAAGGCACGACGGCGCCTACGACCACTGTTTCGTGCTCGACGGAGCCCGCGGAGGCATCACGGTGGTCGAGCCCGAGAGCGGCCGCACCATGGAGGTCACCACCACCGAGCCGGGCGTGCAGTTCTACGCGGGCGGCATGCTCGACCCCACCGCCACGCCCTACGGCCCGCACGCCGCGTTCTGCCTGGAGACCCAGCACTTCCCCGACTCGCCCAACCACCCGGAGTTTCCCTCGACCGTGCTGAGGCCGGGCGAGGTCTTCACCTCCAGCACCACCTACCGCTTCACGGCCTGACCGTTGCGCAGCGTCGCCGTGGCCCTGAGCACCAGCAGGGCCACGTCGTCGTGCACCGGCTCCGAACCGAACGAGTCGACCGCCTGCCGCACCCTCTCCGCGACGGCGTGCGCGCTCAGCCCCGTGCATCCCGAGAGCAGCCTGGCCAGCCCGTCGCCGTCGTCGAGCAGCCGGTCGCCGTCGCGCCGCTCGGTCACCCCGTCGGTCACGCAGAGCAGCACCTCCCCGGGCGCCAGCTCGAACGTCTCCACGAAGAACCTGGCCTCGTGCTCGATCCCGAGCAGCAGCTGCGGGCTGGCCACGGCCCGCACCTCGCCGTCGGCGCGCAGCAGCAGGGGCGGCGGGTGACCCGCTGAGGCGATCGTGCACAGCGCGCCGCCCTGCGGCAGCGGGGTGAGCTCGCCGCAGAGCAGGCTGAGGAAGCGCCCCTCCTCGTCGTCCTCCAGCAGCGTCTGGTTGAGCCGGTGCAGGATGTCGGCCACCGTGTAGTGCTCCTTGGCGAGCAGGCGTACGGCATGGCGGGCCAGGCCGGTGATCGCCGCCGCCTCCGGACCGCTGCCGCACACGTCGCCCAGCGCGAAGCACCAGTGGTCGGCCACCGTGAACAGGTCGTAGAAGTCGCCGCCCACGTCGGCGCCCTCCTCGGCGGGCTCGTAGACGACCGCCGATTCCAGGCCCGGCATGGTGGCCACGCCCATCGGCAGCAGGCTCCGCTGCAGCACCCGTGACGTGGTCGCCTGCCGGGTGTAGAGCATGGCCGTGTGCAGGTTGAGCGCCACCAGCCGGCACAGGTCGGCCAGCAGGTCGGCCAGCTCCAGCGGGAGGGTCGGCTCGACCCGTCCGATGACCAGGGCGCCGTGCGACCTGCCCTGGGTGAGCAGCGGGAACGACAGCACGCTCTCCGCGCCGACCGGCCAGCTGATCTCGCCCAGAGCCCCGCGTGGGACGGACGGCAGCGACGTGCGCAGTGCGGAGTTGTGCCGCTCCTCGGTGTGCCACACGTGCGCGAGCCTGGTCATGCCGGCCAGGTCGGTCAGGTAGACCGCCGCCCAGGTGGCGATCTTGGGCACGACCAACTGGGCCGTAAGCGCCGCGATGAGCTCCTCGTCGTGCACGCCCGCCAGCAGCTCGCCCGCCTCCGCCAGGAACGAGAGCCGGCCCCGGTGGGCGCGGTCCTGCTCGGCCGCCCGCTCCCGCTGCACGGTCACGGCCACCTGGTCGGCGATGTGCTGCAGGCTGACCGTGAGCTCCTGGTCGAACCGGCCGGGCCCGGCGGCCGCCGCCACCAGGTAGCCGATCACCTCGCCCGCCACGCGCAGCGGCGCGCACACCAGCGACCTGGCCCGCAGCTGCTCGGCCAGGGCCACGTCGCCGGCGAGCAGGTCGTCGACGACCACGGGCACCTTGCGGTCCACCCCGAACACGCCGGCCGCCACCACCCCGACCAGCCCGGCCGTCGCGCCCGCGCCGGCCGCGACGCCGAACCGGTTGCCGCTCTCGCCCCGCAGCAGCACGTACGAGGCGTCGCCGCCGCTGGACGTGTGGACGATCTGGGCGATGGTGTCGAGCACCTCGGCCAGCGGACGGTCGCGGTCGAGCAGGTCCTTGATGCGCCTGCCGGACTCCCGCCTGGGCGGCGCCGCCGGGGCGGCCAGGACGTACCTGTGGTCGTTGGCCACCACCATCCAGATCGCCCGCCGGTCCCTGGCACGGCCGTCCGTCCGCAGGTGGGAGATGTAGACCGGGATCAACCGGCCGTCGAGGTGACGCATCCGCGACTCGCCGCGCCAGCGGCCGAGGTTCAGCGTGTCGGAGAGCGACAGCGAGTAGGGGCCGTGCCCGCGCCAGGCGACCAGCTCCACCAGCCGCATGCCCGCGGCCCGCTCGGCCGGCCAGCCGAGCAGCGCCTCCGCCTCCGGATTCCAGGAGAGCACCCGCCCGTCGACATCGGCCACGATGACCCCGACGTGCAGGGTCTCGACGGGCGCGGCGACCTCCGCGGGCGCCGCGGCCGGGGTGCCCATCGCGACCTCGTGAGCGCCCGGCCCGTCGGAGAACTCCATGCGCACCCACACGCGCTTGGCGGTGCCGGAGTAGGTGACGCCCCACGCGTCGGCGAGCAGGCCGGCCAGCGCGAGACCGCGCCCGGAGGTGGCCATGGCGTCGTCCGGCAGCGGCTCGGCCTCCGGGATGATCCGCGTCGGGTGGTGGTCGTCGACCTCGATCTCCAGCCTCGGCGGCGCGGCGCGCGCGTCCAGGCGGCAGGTCAGCTCGATGCCGGTGCCCGCGTGCACCACCGCGTTGGTGACGAGTTCGCTGGTCAGCAGCACGGCGTCCTCGGCCAGATGGCCCAGGCGCCACTCGCCGAGCACCTGGCGGACGAAGCGCCGGGCGGCCGCGGGGGCATGCGGGGTGCCGTCGAAGGCCGTGCTCGACACGCGGGTCGTGTCCACTATGCGTCCTAGAACATCACTCGATGTGGCAGTTCGGTCACTCTCAGGGTGGCAGACTGTGGGCCGTTCATGCCTCCAGTTGCGAAGAAGGCAGCCGTGGTCGCGCAGTTGGAACCCCCTCTCGCCTCCCAGATCCTGCGGCAGGCGGACCTCAGACCGCTGCTCGTGGCCCTTCAGCGGCTGCGTGACGGCAACTTCCGGGCCCGGCTCGACGTGCCGCCAGATCCCTTCCGTCGAGGTGGCCAGGCAGGGCCACCTCGACGAGCGGCTCACCCCGAGCCCCGGCGCGGGCAGCTGGGGGGTCAACGTGACGGCCGTCAACTCACTGATCGACGCGCTGGTGATCCCGGCCGCCAAGGCCACCCGCGTGCTCAACGCCGTCGCCGACGGCGACCTGTCGCAGCGGGTCGACCTGCTGGAGGACAACCGGCCGCTGCGCGGCGGCCTGCGCCTGATGGGCAAGGCGGTCAACCGCATGGTCGACCAGCTCGCGCTCTTCTCCGGCGAGGTGACCCGGGTCGCCCGCGAGGTGGGCACCGAGGGGCGGCTCGGCGGCCGGGCCAAGGTGCAGGGCATGTCGGGCAGCTGGCGTGACGTGACCGAGGCGGTCAACGCCATGGCCGCCCGGCTCACCGCGCAGGTGCGCGACATCGCGGTGGTGACCACGGCCGTGGCCAGGGGCGACCTCACCCGGCAGGTGACGGTCGAGGCCACCGGCGAGCTGCTGGAGCTCAAGCTGACCGTCAACACGATGGTCGACCAGCTGTCGGCGTTCGCCAGCGAGGTGACCCGGGTGGCGCGCGAGGTGGGCACCGAGGGGCAGCTGGGCGGCCGGGCCGAGGTCAAGGGCGTCCTCGGCACCTGGAAGGACCTCACCGACAACGTCAACTTCATGGCCTCCAACCTGACCACCCAGGTGCGCTCGATCGCGCAGGTCACGACGGCGGTGGCCAACGGCGACCTGTCGAAGAAGATCACGGTCGACGCGCGGGGCGAGATCCTCCAGCTGAAGGACACCATCAACACCATGGTGGGCCAGCTGTCGGCGTTCGCCGACGAGGTCACGCGGGTGGCGCGCGAGGTGGGCACCGAGGGGCGGCTGGGCGGTCAGGCGCAGGTGCGCGGTGTCCGGGGCGTCTGGAAGGACCTCACCGACAACGTCAACTTCATGGCCTCCAACCTCACCACCCAGGTGCGCGACATCGCCCAGGTGGCCACCGCGGTCGCCCAGGGCGACCTCAGCCGCAAGATCAGCGTGGACGTGAAGGGCGAGATCCTCCAGCTCAAGGACACCGTCAACACGATGGTCGACCAGCTGTCGGCCTTCGCCGCGGAGGTCACCCGGGTGGCCCGCGAGGTCGGCAGCGAGGGCCGCCTCGGCGGTCAGGCGCAGGTGCGCGGGGTGAGCGGGGTGTGGAAGGACCTCACCGACAACGTCAACTTCATGGCCGACAACCTCACCACCCAGGTGCGCAGCATCGCCCAGGTGGCCACCGCGGTCGCCAAGGGCGACCTCAGCCGCAAGATCACGGTCGAGGTCAAGGGCGAGATCCTGGAGCTGACCAACACCATCAACACGATGGTCGACCAGCTGTCGGCGTTCGCCGACGAGGTGACCCGGGTGGCGCGCGAGGTGGGCACCGAGGGGCAACTGGGCGGCCGGGCCGAGGTCAAGGGCGTCTCGGGCACCTGGAAGGACCTCACCGACAACGTCAACTTCATGGCCGACAACCTCACCAGTCAGGTGCGCAACATCGCGCAGGTCACGACGGCCGTGGCCGACGGTGATCTGTCGAAGAAGATCACGGTCGACGCGCGGGGCGAGATTCTTCAGCTGAAGGACACCATCAACACGATGGTCGACCAGCTGTCGGCGTTCGCCGGCGAGGTGACCCGGGTGGCGCGTGAGGTGGGCACCGAGGGGCGGCTGGGCGGTCAGGCGCAGGTGCGCGGGGTGAGCGGGGTGTGGAAGGACCTCACCGACAACGTCAACTTCATGGCCTCCAACCTGACCAGCCAGGTGCGCAGCATCGCGGTGGTCGCCACCGCCGTGGCCAACGGCGACCTGTCGAAGAAGATCGACGTCGACGCGCGGGGCGAGATCCTCGAGCTCAAGACCACCATCAACACCACCGTCGACCAGCTGTCCGCCTTCTCCGGCGAGGTGACCCGGGTGGCCCGCGAGGTCGGCACCGAAGGCAGCCTCGGCGGTCAGGCGCAGGTGCGCGGGGTGAGCGGGGTGTGGAAGGACCTCACCGACAACGTCAACTTCATGGCCTCCAACCTGACCAGCCAGGTGCGCAACATCGCCCAGGTCGCCACCGCCGTGGCCAACGGCGACCTGTCGAAGAAGATCGACGTCGACGCGCGGGGCGAGATCCTCGAGCTCAAGACCACCATCAACACGATGGTCGACACCCTGTCCTCGTTCTCCTCCGAGGTGACCCGGGTGGCGCGCGAGGTCGGCTCCGAGGGCAGGCTCGGCGGGCAGGCCGAGGTCGAGGGCGTCTACGGCACCTGGGAGCGCCTCACCAAGAACGTCAACGAGCTGGCCGGCAACCTCACCACCCAGGTGCGCGCCATCGCCGAGGTGGCCAGCGCCGTCGCCCAGGGCGACCTGAGCCGCGCCATCAGCCTCGAGGCCAAGGGCGAGGTCGCCGAGCTGAAGAACAACGTCAACCTGATGGTGGCCAACCTGCGCGAGACCACCCGGGCCAAGGACTGGCTGGAGAGCAACCTGGCCCGCATCGCCGGCCTCATGCAGGGCCACCGCGACCTGGTCGAGGTCGCCGACCTCATCCTGCGGGAGCTCACCCCGCTGGTCAGCGCCCAGTTCGGCGCGTTCTTCCTGGCCGACCCCCAGTCGCTCGACGGCGAGCTGGCCTTCATCGCCGGCTACGGCGCCGCCCACGACAGGGACGTGCTGCCCGACCCGGGCACACCGGGTCCCGGCCTGATCAGGCAGGCGGCGCTGGAGAAGAAGCGCATCCTGCTCAGCGACGTCCCCTCCGACTACATCAAGGTGCACACCGGCCTCGGCGAGGCGGCTCCCGCCAGCGTGGTCGTGCTGCCGATCCTGTTCGAGGACAACGTGCTCGGGGTGATCGAGCTCGCCTCGTTCAGCCGGTTCAGCGAGGTCCACCTGGCCTTCTTCGACCAGTTCGTGGTCACCATCGGCGTGGCCATCAACACGATCATCGCCAACGCCCGCACCGAGTCGCTGCTGTCGGAGTCGCAGCGGCTGGCCCAGCAGCTCCAGGGCCGCTCCGACGAGCTGCAGCGCCAGCAGGCCGAGCTGCGCAGGTCCAACGCGGCGTTGGAGGAGAAGGCGCACCTGCTGGCCACCTCCTCCCGCTACAAGTCCGAGTTCCTCGCCAACATGTCCCACGAGCTGCGCACGCCGCTCAACAGCCTGCTCATCCTGGCCCGGCTGCTCGCCGACAACCCCGAGGACAACCTGTCGGCGCAGGAGGTCGAGTTCGCGACCACCATCCACAACGCGGGCAGCGACCTGCTCCAGCTGATCAACGACATCCTCGACCTGTCGAAGATCGAGGCGGGCCGGATGGACGTGCGGCCGGAGGAGCTGCCGCTGAGCAAGCTCCTCGACTACGTCGACGCCACGTTCCGGCCGCTGACCGTCGACCGGGGCCTCACCTTCGAGATCGCGGTCGGCCCCGGCGTGCCGCGCGAGCTGTTCAACGACGAGCGGCGGCTCCAGCAGATCCTGCGCAACCTGCTGTCCAACGCGGTCAAGTTCACCTCCGCCGGCGAGGTCAGGCTGGAGGTCTCCATCGCCCGCGACCTCGACAGCCCGGTGCTCCGCGACGCCGCCGAGGTGGTGGCGTTCGCGGTGCGCGACACCGGCATCGGCATCGCCCCCGACAAGCTGCCCGCCATCTTCGGCGCGTTCCAGCAGGCCGACGGCACCACCAGCCGCAAGTACGGCGGGACGGGCCTCGGCCTGTCGATCAGCAACGAGATCGCCAGGCTGCTCGGCGGCGAGATCCACGCCAGCAGCGAGCCCGGCAAGGGCAGCACCTTCACGCTGTACGTGCCCGCCAGGTGCCTCACCTCGACCGTCACGGCCGAGCAGGCGGAGCACGAGGCCGCGCACGGCGGCGGGTGGCGGGCCGACCCGGCTCGCAAGTCGATCGAGAGCCGCGCCGTCCAGCAGCAGGCCGTGTGGCCGAGTGCCGACACCGACGACCTCTGGCACTCGGCGACCAGGCTCACCGAGATGCGCGACGGCCCCCTCGGAGAGGAGTTCGCGGGCAAGCGGGTGCTCATCGTCGACGACGACATCCGCAACGTCTACGCCCTGACCCACGTGCTCGGCCGCCTCGGCATGGAGGTGATCTACGCGGAGAACGGCAGGGAGGGCATCGAGGCGCTCGAACGCGAGGAGAAGATCGCGCTGGTGCTGATGGACGTGATGATGCCCGAGATGGACGGCTACGAGACGCTGGTCGCCGTGCGGTCGATGCCGAGGTTCGCCGAGCTGCCGATCATCGCGCTGACGGCCAAGGCGATGCCGGGCGACCGGGAGAAGACGATCTCCTGCGGAGCCTCCGACTACGTGCCCAAACCGGTCGACCTGGATCATCTGCTGGATGTGATGTGCGGATGGCTCGCGGGGGAGAGGAAGGCGGCCGAATGAACCGGCAGGTCAAGATCCTGCTCGTCGACGACAAGGAGGAGAGCCTGATCGCGCTCGACGCCGTGCTGCGCCCGCTGCAGCAACCGCTGTTCAAGGCCAGGTCGGGGCAGGAGGCCATGAAGCTGATGCTGCGTAACGACTTCGCGGTGGTGCTGCTCGACGTGCTGATGCCGGGCATGGACGGATTCGAGACCGCGGCCCACATCAAGCGGCTCGACCAGACGCGCGACGTGCCCATCATCTTCCTCACCGGCACCGACACGGGCAGCGGCGCGGCCTTTCGCGGCTACGCCGTGGGGGCGGTCGACTACATCACCAAGCCGTTCGACCCGTGGGTGCTGCGCTCCAAGGTCGCCGTCTTCATCGAGTTGTCCCGCAAGAACGCCGTCCTCCAGGAGCAGGCCGCGCTGCTGTGCGACCTGGTGCAGAACGACACGGTGCTGTCGCGCAACTCGCGGACGCTGGCCGAATTCGCCGACCGGCTGTCGGCCGTCGAGTCCCGGCTCGACGGCCTGGCCGCGACGTGCTCCGGCGACGAGGGGCTGGGTGCCACGGTCAAGGGTCTGGCCGACGACGTGGCGGCCATGCGGGCCGCGTTCGACACGGTTCGTCTCTGATCGGCGAGCCTGAGTGCGTTGGGCGGTGTCTCCGACGTACCTTTGGCATCATGGCCACCCGTCCGCCGAAAAGCACAGCGAAGGGGCCGGCGAAGCGGTCGACCTCGCCTCGATCGACCCCCGCGAAGCGGGGATCCACGTCGTCGGGGCGATCGAGGGCGAAGGGGGCCGCGTCGGCTCGCAAACCGCCCATGACCCACCAGGACCCGATCAGCTGGGTCTTCACGATGATCGGCAAGCTGATCGTCGGCCTGTGGATGCTGCTCGCCAACGGCATCGGCAGCACGGCGCGGGCGCTCGGCAAGAACGCCCGCGAGCTCGACCCCGTCCACCGGCGCGACGGGGTGGGCCTGGCGGTCCTCGCGGGCGCGATCGTGGTCGCGGCGATGACCTGGCGCACGTCCGATGGGGCGGTGCCCGGCGTGGTCAACACCGTCGTGCGCGGGGTGTTCGGCTCGCTGGCCTGGGCCCTGCCGCTGCTGCTCGGCCTGCTGGCCTGGCGCTACCTCCGCCATCCCGACCAGAACGCCGACACCGGGCGGATGGTGATCGGCTGGAGCGCGCTGCTCGTCGGCGTGCTCGGCGTCATCCACGTGGCCAACGACGTGCCCTACCCCGCGGGCACGGCCAACGACGGGATGGAGCGCATCTCGCAGGCGGGCGGCCTCGTCGGGTTCATCGTCTCGGCGCCGCCGATGAGCATCCTGCCGTCCTGGATCACGATCCCGCTGCTGCTGATGCTGTCCGGGTTCGGGGTGCTGGTGATCACGGCCACGCCGGTGCACCGGATCCCCGAACGACTCGCGGAGCTGCGTCACCTGCTGTTCGACCGGCACGCCCCGGCCGACGAGCAGCAGCCGGGCAGGAAGCGCGCCAGGCCCAAGAAGCCCGCGTCACCCGAGGTCGGCGACCTGATCAAGCCGTACGACACGCCTGTGCTCGCCGACCAGGGCAAGCGCGGCGACCACTCGCCGGAGATCGTGCCCGGCCTGGCCGACGAGGAGGAGCCGGCCGCCTCGGCGAGGAAGGCGGAGCCGCCGCAGCCCACTCCCGCGCCGCGCAAGGTCGAGCAGCTCGTGCTGTCGCCGCAGGCGGGCCCCTACGGCCTGCCGGACCTGCAGTTGCTCAAGCCGGGCAGCCTGCCCAAGCCGCAGACCAAGGCCAACACCACCGTGGTCAACGCGTTGACCAGCGTGCTGGAGCAGTTCACCATCGACGCGCAGGTGATCGGGTTCACCCGCGGGCCGACCGTGACCCGCTACGAGATCGAGCTCGGGCCCGCGGTCAAGGTGGAGAAGGTCACGGCACTCACCAAGAACATCGCTTACGCCGTCAAATCCGCAGATGTCAGGATCCTGTCGCCCATTCCGGGGAAGTCGGCGATCGGGGTGGAGATCCCGAACGCCGACAAGGACCTCGTCGCGCTCGGCGACGTGCTCCGGGCCCAGGTGGCCCAGGCCGACCACCATCCGATGATCGTCGGCCTTGGCAAGGACGTCGAGGGACGCACCATCGTGGCCAACCTCGCCAAGATGCCCCACCTGCTGATCGCGGGCGCCACCGGGGCCGGCAAGTCGGTCTGCGTCAACGGGCTCATCACCTCGATCCTCATGCGCGCCACGCCCGACGAGGTGCGGATGGTGCTGGTCGACCCCAAGCGGGTCGAGCTGTCGGTCTACGAGGGCATCCCGCACTTGATCACGCCCATCATCACCAACCCCAAGAAGGCCGCCGAGGCCCTCGAATGGGTGGTGGGCGAGATGGACCGCCGCTACGACGACCTGGCGGCCAGTGGGTTCCGCCACGTCGACGAGTTCAACAAGGCCGTGCGGGCCGGCAAGCTGCAGCCCCCGCCGGGCAGCGAGCGCGTCTACCAGCCCTACCCCTACCTCCTGGTCATCGTGGACGAGCTGGCCGACCTGATGATGGTCGCCCCGCGCGACGTCGAGGACTCCATCGTCCGCATCACGCAGCTGGCCCGCGCCGCCGGCATCCACCTCGTCATCGCGACGCAGCGGCCCTCCGTCGACGTGGTCACCGGCCTGATCAAGGCCAACGTGCCCTCCCGGCTGGCCTTCGCGGTCTCCTCACTCACCGACTCGCGGGTCATCCTCGACCAGCCCGGCGCCGACAAGCTGATCGGGCAGGGCGACGCGTTGTTCCTGCCGATGGGGGCCAGCAAGCCCATCCGCATCCAGAACGCGTTCGTCTCGGAGAAGGAGATCGCCGAGATCGTCGCGCACTGCAAGACGCAGATGCAGGCCGAATACCGCGACGACGTCGCCGCCGCGCCGGTCAAGCGCGAGATCGACGAGGACATCGGCGACGACCTCGACCTGGTCGTCCAGGCCGCCGAGCTGATCGTGACGACCCAGTTCGGCTCGACCTCGATGTTGCAGCGCAAGCTCCGCGTCGGCTTCGCCAAGGCGGGCCGGCTGATGGACCTGCTCGAGAGCCGCAACGTGGTCGGCCCGAGCGAGGGCTCGAAGGCCCGCGAAGTGCTGGTGAAACCGGATGATCTGCCGGGCCTGCTGGCCGACTTGCGTGGCGAATGACCCCGGTGCGACCCCGCCTGGCGATTACTGATTGAATGTGACTAACTACGCATCGTCGGGGGCGGGGAGGCGTGCGCCGTGGAAGAGCAGAGCATAGGGGCCATACTGGCGGCTGCCAGGCAGTCGGCGGGGATGACGGTCGCGCAGTTGAGCGCGATCACCCGCATCCGTGAGGCCATCATCTACGCGATCGAGCGAGACGACTACGCCCAGTGCGGGGGCGACTTCTACGAGCGCGGGCACATCAAGGTGCTCGCCAAGGCCGTCGGGCTCGATCCCGACGCCATGGTCCATCTCTACGACGAGCAGCACGGCGGCGGGCTGGTGCCGGTGCGGGCCGCGACCGTGTTCCAGACCGACCGCAAGCTCAGGATCCGCGAGCGGCGGGCTCCCAACTGGACGATGGCGCTGGGGGTCGCGTTGGCCATCGTGGTCGTGTTCGGCGTGGTCAGGGTGCTGGGGGGCGCCACCGACCAGCACACCGTCGGGACGCAGCCGATGTCGGCCTCGCCCAGTGTGCCGCCCAACTCGCCGATCCACGAGCCGCCGCGCGGCGGCTCGGCGCTGGCCGGCCGGGCGGGCGAGAACGAGGTGGTGGTCAAGATCAAGGCCGAGCGCTCCTCGTTCCTCAACGTACGCGACTCCCGGGGACGCAAGCTGTTCTCCGGCACGCTGCCGGCGGGCAAGAGCTCGACCTGGCGGGCCGCGTCTCAGGTGAGCCTGCTGATCGGCGATGCCGGAGCGGTGGCGCTCCAGGTCAACGGCCAGGATCTCGGTCATCCCGGGCAAAGTGGCGAGATCGTGCGCCGCTCTTTCGGGCCTCCCACAGCACCACGGAGGTAGCCCGTGCATCGGGGGTGTCCAACTCCCGATACCGTAGTGTTCACCATGTCATCCCGCCGAACCGCATCGCTGATAACCCTGGGCTGCGCACGCAACGAGGTCGACTCCGAGGAGCTCGCCGCGCGACTGGAGGCTGCCGGTTGGCAGCTGGGCGACGACGACCCCGATGTCGTCGTCGTCAACACGTGCGGCTTCATCGACTCGGCGAAGAAGGACTCCATCGACACGCTGCTCGCCGCCGCCGACTCCGGAGCCAAGGTGGTCGCCGCGGGCTGCATGGCCGAGCGCTACGGCAACGAGCTGGCCGAGGCACTGCCCGAGGCCAGCGCGGTCATCTCCTTCGACGACTACTCCGAGATCGGCGGCCGTCTCGACGACGTCCTCGCGGGCAGGCCGCTCAAGCCCCACACCCCGCGAGACCGCCGCACCCTGCTGCCCATCTCACCGGTCGACCGTGCCGCCGCGCCCAGGGCCGGCATCCCCGGTCACGGCGATCTGCCCGACGGGGTCGCGCCCGCCAGCGGTCCCCGGGTGCTGCGCAAGCGGCTCGACGAGAGCCCGGTGGCCTCGCTCAAGCTGGCCTCCGGCTGCGACCGGCGCTGCACGTTCTGCGCCATCCCGGCCTTCCGTGGCGCCTACGTCTCGCGCGACCCCGAGGAGCTGGTGGCCGAGGCCGACTGGCTGGCCCACCGCGGCGTCCGCGAGCTCGTCCTGGTCAGCGAAAACTCGACCTCCTACGGCAAGGACCTGGGCGATCTGAGGGCGCTGGAGCGGCTGCTGCCCAGGATGGCCGCCGTCGAGGGCATCGACCGGGTCCGGGCGAGCTATCTCCAGCCCGCCGAGCTGCGGCCGGGGCTGATCGACGTGATCGCCGGCACCGAGGGCGTCGCCGCCTACTTCGACCTGTCCTTCCAGCACGCCAGCGGCCCGGTGCTGCGCCGGATGCGCCGTTTCGGCGACCCCGACCGCTTCCTCGGCCTGCTCGAGTCGATCCGCGAGCGCGCCCCCGAGGCGGGTGTGCGCTCCAACTTCATCGTGGGCTTCCCCGGCGAGACCGAGGAGGAGTTCGGTGAGCTGGTCGGCTTCCTGGAGCGGGCCAGGCTCGACGTGATCGGCGTGTTCGGCTACTCCGACGAGGACGGCACCGAGGCGGCGGGTTTCGCGGGCAAGCTCGACCAGGAGGTCATCGACGAGCGGGTCCGCCTGCTGACCGAGCTGGCCGAGGAGCTGACCGCGCAGCGCGCCGAGGAGCGCATCGGCACCGAGGTGGACGTGCTCATCGACGACGACCTCGGCGACGGCGGCTACGAGGGCCGGGCCGCGCACCAGGGTCCAGAGGTCGACGGCTCCGTCACGGTTCAGGGCATCGGCCTGGTCCGGGGCCAGATCGTGCGCGCCGTCGTGGTGGACGCCGAGGGGGTTGACCTGATCGCGCGCATCAAGGCCAGTCCATGACCAGGGACGAGCGCCGCGTGGTGAGCCCGTGGAACATCGCCAACGTCCTCACGGTTCTCCGGTTGGTGCTCGTCCCGTTCTTCGTCGTCTGCCTCTTCCTGCCGGGCACCGGCTGGCGCCTGGGCGCGCTGGCGGTGTTCGTCGTGGCCTCGATCACCGATCATCTCGACGGTGAGCTGGCCAGGCGCTACGGGCTGATCACCGACTTCGGCAAGATCGCCGACCCGATCGCCGACAAGGCGCTGACGGGCGCGGCGCTGGTCTGCCTGTCGATCCTGGGCGAGCTGCCGTGGTGGGTCACGCTCGTGATCCTGGGCCGCGAGCTGGGCATCACGCTGCTGAGGTTCGTGCTGATCCGGCACGCGGTCATCCCGGCCAGCTATGGCGGCAAGGTCAAGACCGTCCTGCAGATCGCCGCGATCGTCCTCTACATCCTGCCCGGTGTGCCCGATCCGATCCGCTGGATCGTGATGGGCGCCGCCCTGGTCGTGACCGTGGCCACGGGCGTCGACTACCTGATCCGTGCCATCAAGCTCCGCCAGGTGGCCAGACGCGCACGCGGGGAGTGAGCATGACCCAGGCCGCCGAGGTGCTGTCCCTGCTGATGGGCCGGGCGGCCACGGTGGCCGTGGCCGAGTCGCTGACCGGGGGGCTCATCGGCGCCAGGTTCACCTCGGTCTCGGGGTCGTCCAAAGCGTTCAGAGGCGGGGTGATCTCCTACGCCACCGATCTGAAGCACACGCTGCTGGCCGTGCCCGAAGATCTACTGGAGCGGGAAGGGGCCGTGCATCCGGAGGTCGCGGAGGCGATGGCCCTGGGAGTGGCGCGGGTGTGCGGCGCGACGTACGGCCTGGCGGTGACGGGAGTGGCGGGGCCGGAGCCCCAGGACGGCAGGCCGGTCGGCACCGTGTTCGCGGCCGTCAGCGGGCCCGGCGGCAGATTGTGGCGACGAGAACTGAGTCTGAAAGGGTCGCGCGAACGTATCAGGGTAAAGACGGTGGACGAGGCTGTAGATCTCCTAGCAAGTGTGCTGAAGCCAAATAAAGGGGAACAATTCGGGTGATTACCGTGTTACGTCCCGAGCGAACATGCCAACCACGGTCTCACGCGCTGTCCGTGGATACGGGTACGGTGGAGCTGTGAGTGAGGTCCGTGAGCCAACTGCAAGCACCGAGCGCCCGGCAGGCGGGCCTGATGAGTCACGCAAAGAGCCACGCGCGGCGAGCCAGGGGCGGCGACGCCCGATGATGACGGCGAGGAGTATGTACGAAGCGAAGAAGAAGGATATGCGGCACGATCCGATCGCGCGGGGCGTGGTGAAGACATCCGCGCCGGGGAGGGAGCGACAGATGATTTTGCTGCGTCAGCTGCTCGGCGACGTGCTGAGGCGGCTGAGGGTGCGGCAGGGGCGCACTCTCCGTGAGGTGTCCACGCTGGCTCGTGTCTCGCTCGGCTACCTGTCAGAGGTGGAGCGCGGCCAGAAAGAGGCGTCCTCCGAGCTGCTCGCGTCCATTTGTGGTGCTCTCGGGGTGCCGCTGTCGCAGGTGTTGCGTGAGGTTTCCGACCAGTTCGCGCTGGCGGAGCTCCAGGCTGCCCCTGTGCTCGCCGACGCGCCCGAGCACGAGCGGATCCCTCTTGCCGAGTCGGTCCCCGGATCGATCTCCGATTCCGTGTTCCCCGAAGTCAAGGACATGGTGGCCGCCTAGCGCGGCTGGCAGTTGCCACACCACAGGATCAGCCGTTCCTGTGACCGTGTCCCCATCTCCCCGCGACTGATGCGTGTGCCGCATCGGCGGCAGGGACGGCCGAACCTGCCGTAAACCCACGTCTGGTCGGTCGGGCGGCGATCGCCCGTGGTGACCGTGCCTGCGTGCGCCTTGTTGGCGTCCAGCAGCCGCTGTGCCAGCGTGACCAGCCCCTCCAGGTCGTCGATGTCCCCGACTCTTCGCCACGGCCAGATCCCGCGCAGGAACAACGTCTCGGCCCGGTAGATGGTGCCGATGCCGGCCAGATTGCGCTGGTCGAGCAGCGCCTCGCCGATCGTCCTGTCCAGGTCCTCCCGCAACCGCCTCACAGCCTCCGCCGGGTCCCAGTCGTCGCCGAGCAGATCGGGCCCCAGATGGCCCACGACCCGCGACTCCTCCGCGGTCTTCAGCAGATCGACGATCCCGAGCCTGACCCCCACGGCCTGCCACTGGTCGTTGGCCAGTACGAGCCGGACCACGTCGCCGTGAGCGGTGCGGCGCGTGGCCGGCATGACCCGCCAGCTACCGTCCATCTTCAGGTGGGTGTGCACGGTCAGCCCGCCCTCGACGCGGGTGAGCAGGTGCTTGCCCCGCGAGGCGGTCGTCAGCACGGCCCGCCCGCTCAGGTCGGCGGTGGCGTGCCGCGGGACACGGAAGTCGGACCGGGTGAGCACCCGCCCGTCGAGGGCCTGCCGCAGCCGGGCGGCGGTGCGGTGGACGGCGTCTCCTTCGGGCATGAGCCCAGTCTAGAAACCGGCCCCCGCGTTCGTCGGCCCGCGTTCGTCGGCCCGTTTTCGTCGGCCCGTTTTCGTCGGCCCGTTTTCGTCGGCCCGTGCTTGCCAGGCCGCGCTTGTCGGGCCGCGTCTGCCGGGGGTGCTTGCCCGGAGGGCGTCAGTCCCAGGCGGCGGGGTCGGCGGCGAGCGCGCGGACGCGCTCGGGGAGAGCGCCGCTGGCCACCTGCTCCAGCGTGACCTCCTCCAGGATCGCCCGCTCGGTGGCGCGCAGCGCGATCCACACCTGCTGCAGCGACTCGGCCGGGCCTCGGTAGCCGACGTGCTCGGGGCGCTCACCGCGGACGTTGGCCAGCGGCCCGTCGACCGCCCTGATCACGTCGGCGAGCGAGATCTCCGCGGCGGGCCTGGCCAGCACATAACCCCCCTCGGGGCCTCGCTGGCCGCGCACCAGACCGGCGCGGCGCATCTGGAGCAGGATGTTCTCCAGGTATTTGGGAGGCATGTCCTGCTCCTTGGCGAGCTCACCCACGGTGGTCGGGCCGGCCCCGGCGGCGGCGAGTTCGGCGGCGGCACGGAGGGCGTAGTCGACCCGAGCGGAAAGGCGCATGTTGTCGATTATCCCTCCTGGTCAACAGTGGTTAGTCGCAACGTTGTCAGAACGGGCAGATGATCGGAGTACGGCAGGCGCGGTGCCTGCGCGGAAACCGCGGTCAGACCCCGGCTGATCAGCACGTGGTCGATGCGCTTGACGGGCGCCTCCGCCGGTGATGTGGGTGGGTCGCCGAGCGCGATCAGCGGGTCGGACAGGCCCGCCGCCTCCAGCACCCGCATCTCGGGATCGGCCGGTTCGGTGTTCAGGTCGCCGGCCAGGATCACCGGCCTGGGCGGCCCTTCGGAGGAGGCGGTGGCTCCCGGCCCGGCCTGCCCGGCGTCGAGCCCGGCGGCCAGGTTGCGCGCGATGGCCGCCACCTCGGGCGCCTGTCCGGCGGGAGCCTGCAGGTGGGTGTTCACGATGCCCAGCTCCCTGCCTCCCACGTCCAGGACGACGGCCTGGGCCTGGGCGCCCGTCGGGTAGTCGTGCCGGCCCAGCTTGTGCGAGTGGATGCTCTTGATCGGCAGGTTGGTGAGCAGGGCGTCGCCCCACACGTCGTCGGCGGCCGGGGCGAAGTGGTAGCGCATGTCCAGCCGGCGGGCGATCCGCGCCAGGTCGTCGTGGCCGCCGTTCAGCAGCCAGCCCCGGTCGACCTCGCTCAGCAGCACCACGTCCGGCTTCTGGGCGGCTGCCCATGTCGCGATGTCGCCCAGCGACAGCCGCCCGTCGAGGCCGTACCCCATCCGGATGTTGTAGGTGATCAGCGTGATCGTGTCACCCTCGGCAGGCCGTACGGCCGGCGACGGCGGCCAGGCGATGGCCGTCGCGATGAGTCCGGCCATGACCGCCAGGACGGTGTTCTCCCAGGCCGCCCCGGACGGCACCTCGCGGGGGTGGAACCGAGCGCGTGACGGCCGCAGGCCCACGGCGACGGCCAGCACCGACACCGCGATGGGGATCACCTGGTTCGGGATGCCGAGGTTCAGGTCGTAGGCCGCGTAGTAGGCGAACATCGCCACCAGGAACACGACCCCGCCACCGAGCACCGCCACCCCCTGCGCCCGGCTCCCGCGCCCGGCGCCTGCCGCGTGCGCGGGCTCGGATTCGGTCGTGGCCTCGATCTCAGACTCGGGTCTGGTCGCGTTCTCGGAGGACCCGGACCCGGACCCGGCCCCTGAGCGGGAGCCCGAATCCGGCAGGGGGCGGGAGGACGAGGTGAGGACGGGGGCGAGGCAGAGGATCGTCACCGCTCCGGCCACCGCGCCCACACCCGGCCAGGGCGCCGTGAGCAGGAGCGCCGTGGACGCCACCAGCCCAAGGCCGGCGGCCAGGAGGACGGCGGGCCCGTGCCTCGGCCGCAGGACGGCCGAGACCGCGGCGACGGCCGCCACGGCCACCGGCCCGACGCCCAACGCGGTCCACACGAGTGAGGGGCCCTCGGCCGCCTTGGCCCAGGACGTGGCGGCCAGCCCGGCGAGCAGCAGCGCCGGGCCGAACAGGAACCAGGTGGGCCAGGGGGCGGGCTCCGCGCCCCGCTCCGGCGTGCGGAACGCGGCCCGGACCAGCGCGAGGAACAGGGCGCAGATCATCGTCACCATGAGCCACGGGAGCACCCCGTCGCGCCAGACCAGGTCCACCCCGTCGAGCAGCAGGTGCACGAGGATCGAGAACGACAGACCGCCCGTGATCCCCACGGGCGCCGCGGGCCGGGGGACCGTGCGGGCACAGCCGTACAGGAAGACGAGGCCGGCTGTGACGCCCGCCGAGGCGACGTACAGCTGCTCGACCCCGGCCTGCAGCAGGAGCCGCGCGAGGACGAGCGCCACCGCGCCGCCCGTGAGCGCCCACCGGGGCGGCAGGAGGAGGGCCAGGAACGGCAGCGTGAACCAGGCGGCCGCGTAGAGGCCCATCAGCTCGGGAGGCGTGGAGCCCGCCTGCCCGAACAGCGTGATCAGCGACGGCAGGAACACGCGGAGCACGTCGTACAGGAGCGCGACGCCCACGCCCAGCATCAGGGCGGGGACCCGGGGGATGGTCATGAGCCATCCTCGGATTCGGCGCGGCTGCCGGGCAAGGCCCCGAGCGCCCGATTTCCGGCAATCTTGCGAAATCCGCGCTCAGACCTGCCATTCCTCGCCGCGGAGCAGCTCGATCACCGTGCCGTCGTGGCGGATTCCGGTGACGGTGACGTCGGGGCCGCCGACCATGAAGTCGACGTGCACGCCGGAGGAGTTGACCCCGGCCTCGTCGAGCCCGGCGGCATCGCGCTCACGCAGGTGAGCGGGGACACCGGGGGGCAGGCCGGCGCCCCAGGCGAGGTGGCAGGTGGCGTTCTCGTCCAGCAGCGTCTCGAGGTAGGTGACGCCCGACCGGCCGACCGGAGAGGTGCCGTCGACGAGCGCCAGCTCGCCGAGCCGTGCCGCCCCGGCGTCGGTCGCCTGGTGGGTGCGCACGACGTCCGCGCCGGTGGTGGCCCTTACGTCGGTCACCACGCCGCCGGTGAAGGTCAGCTCCATGTCGCGGATCACGGTGCCGACGAGGGCGAGTGGGCGCGTCGCCCGGATCCTGCCCTCCACCCGGCGGTAGTCGGGCGTGGTGAACACCTCCTCGGTGGGGAGGTTGGCCTGGAAACCCTGCCCCTGGACGGAGGTGAGCCGTGCCGCCGTCCAGTGCGCCTCGGGCAGCAGGCCGATGGTCAGGTCGGTGCCGGGGCCCTCGAACCGGACACGGTCGAGGCGCAGCTCGTTCAGCACCTCCGCACGGCGGAGCAGTTCGTCGAGCCGTTCCTGCCAGGCGGCGCGAGGATCGGGCTGGTCGAGGCGGAGGATGGACCGCAGGTGCTCCCACAGCCGTGCCTCGTCGGGCTCGCCGAAGACCGCGCGCGCCCACTCCGGTGTCGCGTACGGCACCATCGTCCACCGGACCAGGTTGTTCAGCTGCAGCCGCTGCCGTGAGGAGAGGTTGGGCATGCGGTCCAGCGCGGACCGCACCGGGTCCTGGTCGGCGAGCAGATCGGGCGAGGCGAAGCCGCGGATGTTGACCAGGACGCCGTGGTGGCGCGCCAGCTCCTCGTTGCGCGCGTCCAGCCAGGCCGGGACCTCGGCCAGGGTCGCCACGTCCGCGTGCCGGATCCGGGAGCGCTTGGCGTGGGGGTCGAAGTACCAGATGTCGGCGTAGCGGGCCCCTCGGGCGTACGCCGCCTCGACCAGGGTGCGGGCGAGCGGGGCGTGCTCGATCTCGGCGTTGATCAGCACGCGGTCGTCGGCGCGGATCGGCACCGCCACGTCGAAGACGATCTCGGCGTAGCCGGCCAGCTCAGCGGGGGTGATGGTCAAGGCTGCCTCCAGAGGGGGAGAGGTCTCGCGCGCGGCGAGCGATGGGGATGAACAGCAGGAGCGCCATGGCGGACACGCCGCCCGCGATGGCGAAGCCGGATGCCAGGCCCAGCGATTCGGCGATGACGCCGAGGGCGAGCGCGGCGGTGAGGAAACCGAGGTCGAAGAACGCGGTCGTGGTGGCCACCGCGGCACCGCGCTGCCCGGGGGGCAGGCCGGCCACCGCGATCGCCAGGAACGCCGGAAGTCCCAGCGCCTGCCCGGCTCCGATCACCGCGCTCGCGCACAGCGTGCCGGTCACCGAAGGCCAGACGGCGAGCCCGATCAGCCCGGCGGCCGTGAGCGCGAGGGAGGCGAGGCCCCTCGTGCGCGGATCGGTCCGGGCGACCAGGCGGTGGCCGCCCAGCCGCACCGCGAGCAGCACGCCGCCGTAGACGAGGAAGTGCGTGCCGCTGCCGCCGTGACCGAGTGTGGCGACGTACAGCGGGATGAAGGCGCTGAAGGCGGTGTAGCCCCACACTCCCGCGAGGTAGGCGAGGCCGGGAAGTAACGCCGCACGGTGGACGAGAGGCCCCCCGCTCCGCCTGCCGGCCGGTTCCGCGCAGCCGCCGAGCATCCAGGAGGCGGCGGCCATCCCCGTGGCCGTGGCCCCGGCGAGCACCCATACGGCGTCGAACCCGGCGGCCGAGTACACGGTCTCGGCGAGTGCCGGTCCGGCGAGCAGGCCCACGTTGACGGCGACGGAGAACAGGTTCATCGCCGCGCCCGGCCGGTCCTGGTCGCTCGCGGCGGTGGCCAGGCCGACGTAGGCGAGGGCCTCGCCGACCCCGGCCACGGCCCGGCACGCCAGCAGCGCCGGCAGCGAGTCGGCCAGGAGCAGCGCGAAGGTGGCGCTCGCGAGCACCACGCCGCCGGCGCGGGCGGCCGTCGCGCGCCCCCACCGGTCGGCCAGCCGGCCCGCCAGGGGCCGGGCGAGCACGGCGGTCACGGCCGCGGTCGCCAGGCAGGCGCCCACCGCGCCCGTGCCCTGGCCGAGCGGGCCGGTGACGAACCTGGGGATCATCGGGATGAGCAGGCCGACCGACAGAAAGCACAGTCCCGTGCTCAGCAGCAGAGGGCGGATCAACGATCGTCGCCCATCTCCAGGAGCAGGGCGGTCATGCTGACCTTGACGCTGTCGGCCGAGCGCGGCGGCCGAGCCTTGTCGTGCACCATGGCGACCGCCTGGCCGATCAGCCCGACGACCTCCTCCCACACGGACCTGTCGAGCCACACCTCCGCGTCCATGGACATGCGCTGGTCGCGGGCCTGCTCCAGTCGCCGTGCGAGGTCGGTGAACATCGCGTCGTGCAGGAGCCGCCTGCCGGAGCGGTCGAGCCGCATCCCGCTGGAGAGGTCGTAGCGGTAGCGCCGCCGGGGCCGGCCCCTGCCGCCGGGCGGCGGATGCTCGTCCACCTGCTCCAGGAAGCCGGCTTCGGCGAGCTGGCGCAGGTGGTAGCTGGCCGAGGCGTGGGCGATGTCCAGCTCCCGCGCGACCTCGGTGGCCGACATGGAGGCGCCGGTGAGCAGCGACACGATCCGGATGCGCAGCGGGTTCGCCAGCGCGCGCAGCGGAACCAGCTCGTCCTTTTCCCAAGACATGTTGGGATTATGGCATTCCCAACATGCCTTGGGAAAGTCTGGAACGGGCGAAGAGCGCTAAACTTCCAACAACCTTTTCGAAATGACGGTGGGATACAGCGTGGAGCGACGCCCTGGTGTGCCCAGACTGCTCAGGGAGATCAACGACCGGGCCGCGCTGGAGCTGCTGCTCGCGACCGGCCCGATGACGCGGGGGCAGATCGGCGACCTGACCGGGCTGTCCAAGGTGACCGCCTCGCAGACGCTCGCCCGGCTGGAGGAGCGCGGCCTGGTCCAGATGGTGGGCACCCAGGCGGGCGGGCGCGGCCCCAACGCCGCCCTCTACTCCGTCATCCCCTCCAGCGCCTACGTGGCCGGGCTGGAGGTGGGTCCCGGGCTCGTCTCGGCCGCGGTCGCCGACATCCACGGCCACACGGTGGCGGAGGTGACGTTCGAGCCCGACGGCCAGGACGACCTGGTCCCCGTCGTGCACGAGGCGATCATGAAGGCCTGCCGCAGCGCCAAGGTCGGCGTCGGCAGGCTGCGCGGCGTGGTGATAGGCACCCCGGGCGTGGTCGACCCGCGCACCGGCGACGTCCGCTACGCCTTCGACCTGCCGGGCTGGCACGAGGGCAGCCACGAGGCGCTGGCCCGCGACCTCAAGCGCGAGGTCACGATCGAGAACGACGTCAACCTCGCCGCGATCGCCGAGCGGGTGGACGGGGCCGCCAAGGGACGTGGCGACTTCGTCCTGCTCTGGGCCAGCCGCGGCCTCGGCCTCGCGGTCGTGCTCGGCGGCAAGCTGCACCGGGGCCGCTCGGGCAGCGCGGGCGAGATCGGCTACCTGGCGGTGCCGGGCGTGCCGCTGCCCGAGGACATCCGCACCGCCCCGGGCCGGCTGCCCTCGCTGGCGGGCGGCCTGCAGTCGCTGGTCAGCGCCGAGGCGGTGGCCGAGCTGGCCCAGGGCTACGGCTTCGCGGCCGGCAGCGCGGGGGAGTGCGTCGAGGTCGCCCTGGCCGCCGGGTCCAGGGGCGAGCCGCTGCTCGACGAGATAGCCCACCGGCTCGCCCTGGGCGTCGCCGCCGTGTGCGTGATCCTCGACCCCGGCCTGGTGGTGCTCGCCGGAGAGGTGGGTCACGCCGGCGGCACCGCGCTGACCTCCCGGGTGGAGGAGGCCGTGGCCAGGATCTGCCCCGTGCGGCCGCAGGTGGTCACCACCACCGTGACCGACCGCAACCCCGTGCTGCGCGGCGCCGTGCTCGCCGCCCTGGACCAGGCCCGCGAGTCGCTGCTCAAATCGTGAGCCCGTGCGAGCCGGTCAGGTCGTGAGCCCGTGCGAGCCGGTCAGTCGTGGGTCCCTGGGAGCCGGTCAGGCTCGTGAGCCCGTGGGGCTGTTCAGGTCGTGAGCAGTTCCACGGCCGCTTGGGCGTTGGCCCGGGCGGCGCCGTACGTCGCGATGTAGGCGGCGCTGCCGGGCCGCCAGATCGGCAGCCCCATCTCGATCACCGTGGCGTCGGGCCGGGCGGCCACCAGGGCCGAGACGAGCGCCCGGCTGGCCTCGTACCTGTGGGCGTCCTTGACCACCACGACCAGCGACCGCTGCCTGGCCTTGGCCAGCAGCAGCGCCACGTCCGCGGCGGCGGGCTCGATCCGGACGATCTCGGCCTCCGGCAGCCACGGCCCGACCCCCCACGGCACGTCGCCCACCGCGATGGTCGGCGGCGTGTCCACCTCGATCACCAGCGGCTCGACCAGCGGTGCGGTGGAGCCGGTGAGGCGCACCGCGCGGCGGGCGGCGTGCAGGCCGACGCCGTTCCGCTCGGCCGGGGACTCACCCGGGGTGCCGAACCAGGAGCGCAGAACCGCCAGCCTGGCCGCGGACTCCTCCAGCCTGGCGACCGGCAGCCGCCCGTCCCGGACCGCCGCCACGATCTCCGCGATGATCCGCAGCACGTCGTCGTAGCCGGGTCGCGGGCCCAGGCAGAGCAGGTCGGATCCGGCCGCCAGGGACAGGACCGCGCCGCCGCCCAGGCCGACGCCGTCGGTGATCGCGGCCATGTCCAGCGCGTCGCTGATCACCACGCCGTCGTAGCCGAGCTCGCCCCTGAGGAGCCCGGTCAGCGCGGCGCCCGACAGCGTCGCCGGCAGGTCGCCGGTCAGCGAGGGCACGGCCACGTGCGCCGTCATGATCGACTTGGTGCCCGCCTCGACCGCGGCTTGGAACGGCGCCAGCTCCCGCGCGCGCAGCACGGCCGGCGTGACGTCCACGACGGGGATCGCCAGGTGGGAGTCGACCCGGGTGGCCCCGTGGCCCGGGAAGTGCTTGACGCAGGCGGCCACGTTGACCGACTGCAGCCCCTGGACCGCGGCGACCGTGTGCCTGGCGACCAGGTCCGGATCGTCACCGAACGACCGGGTGCCGATCACCGGGTTGTCGGCCTCGGTGTTGACGTCGGCGTCGGGCGCCATGTCCAGGTTGACCCCGCAGGCGGCCAGCTCCGAGCCGATCGCCCGGTAGACCTGACGGGTGAGCTCCACGTCGTCGACGGCGCCGAGCGCGGCGTTGCCCGGATACGGGCTGCCCACGTGGTAGGCCAGCCGGGTGACGTCGCCGCCCTCCTCGTCCAGCGAGATCACGGGCTCACCGGCGCCCCGCAGCGAGGTGGTGAGGGACCTCAGCTGGTCCGGGTCGGCGACGTTGAACCCGAAGAGTGTCACGCCGCCCAGGCCGTCCTCCAACTCGCGCGACACCCAGCCGGGCGCCGTGGTGCCCTGGAAGGCGACGAGCAGTGTGCCGGCCGCGAGGCGGCGCAGCCCCCGATCACTCTGACTCATGGCTCCTCATCAGATGGAAACGTGCAGCGTCACGTACGGCGCGTGCCGCGCCGTACGTGATTGGCGGGTGTCAGCCCTTGACGGCGCCGGCCACCAGGCCGGAGACCATGCGGCGCTGCACCAGAAGGAAGAAGACGACGACCGGGATGGTCATCATCGTGGAGCTGGCCATGATGGCCCCCCAGTCCGTGCCCTTCTGCCCGAAGAAGAACTGGATGGCGACGGGCATCGTGTAGCCGGACGACTCGCTCATCAGGACCAGCGCGAAGATCAGTTCGTTCCAGGCGGTGATGAAGGAGAAGATGCTGGTGGCCACCAGACCGGGGGCGACCAGCGGGAAGAGCACCTTCCAGAACGTGGTGAACCTGCTCGCCCCGTCGATCCAGGCCGCCTCCTCCAGCGACTTGGGCACCGCGGCGACGAACGTGCGCAGCATCCAGATGCCGAACGGCAGCGTGAGGCCCACGTTCACGACGATCAGGCCGAGCAACTGGTCGTAGAGGCCGAGCCGCTTGACGCTGAGGAACAACGGGATGAGCAGCGCCTCGGCCGGGATCATCTGCACGATCAGCAGCAGGATCAGGAACGTGTTGCGTCCCTTGAACCTGAAGCGGGCCACCGCGGTCGCCGCGAGCAGCGCGAAGACCGCCCCGATCAGCACCGTGCCGAGCGCCACGATCGCGCTGTTGCGCAGGTAGAGCCAGATCGAGTGACCGGCGACGCCCTCGCTCAGCACCCGCTCGATGTGCTCGAAGGTGAAGTGGGTGGGGAACGGGATGAACTCGGTGGTGAAGATCTGGTCGTTGGACTTGAACGCGGTCGAGACCATCCAGTAGACGGGGAAGATCGCGAACAGGAACACCAGGAGCCCGGTCGCGTTGAGGACGGCCCTGCCGAGCCGCTTGCGCGCGAGGGGGGTCATCACATGTCCTCCTGCTTGACCAGCTGCCGGACGTACACCGCGGTGACGATCAGCAGGATCACCGTCAGCACCAGGGCGATCGCCGAGCCGGTGCCCAACTTCTGCGGCGCCCGGAACGCCTCTGCATAGGAGTAGATCGACAGGTTGTACGCCTCACGGTTGCTGGGACCGCCCATGAGCACGTACAGCTGGCTGAAGACCTTGAAGTCCCAGATGATCGAGAGCACGGTCAGCACCGCGAACACCGGCTTGAGCAGCGGGAAGGTGATCTTCCTGAACGTCCGCCAGGCCGACGAGCCGTCCACCTTGGCCGCCTCGTACAGCTCGGCCGGGATCCCCTTGAGCCCGGCCAGCACGGACACCGCGATGAACGGGAAGCTCGCCCAGACGACGGTGAGGACCAGCACCATGTAGATGGACCAGGCGTCGTTGAGCCAGGGCTCGCCGGTCCAGTCGGCCCGGCCGAAGATCAGGCTGGACAGCCAGTCGGGCAGCAGGTTGAGCGCCCAGTTGATGATGCCCGCCTCGGCGTCGAACAGCCACTTCCAGATGATGCCCTGCGCCACCGGCGGAACGGCCCAGGCGAACATGATGCCGACCACCACGAACGTGGACATCTTGCGGCCGAGGTTGTTGAGCAGGACGCCCACGGCGGTGCCGACGACCAGTGTCAGCGTCACCGCGACGGCCGCGAAGACGACCGTGTTGCGCAGCGCGGACCAGAAGATCTCGTTGCCGAGGATCCGGGTGAAGTTCTCCCAGCCCACCGATTCGGCCGGCCTGGTCCCTCTGATCTGCGCCAGGCCCACCTTCTGGAAGGCCATGATCCCGACCTGGACCAGCGGGTAGAGCAGCAGCGCCCCGATCACCAGCAGGCCGGGGACCAGCAGCACGTAGGGGATCGACCAGACGGGCAGGCCGCTCGCCTTGGCCCGGCCGCGCGGGGAGCGGGGCCGCCCCGGGGTGGAGGAGCGTTCTCCACCCGGGGCGAGTGTCGACATGTCGGTCATGGGTCAGGAGGCGTTGAGGATGTCTTCGATTTCCTTGTTGGCCTTGGCCAGCGCCTCGTCCGCCGTCGCCTTGCCCTCGATGACCGTGCGGGCCGCGTTCTGCAGCACCGCCTTGGTCTCGTTGGCCTCGGTCCAGTTGGGGCTGGCGGGGAAGGCCTTGGCCTTGGCGAAGGCGGCGGCGAACGGCGCCTGGGCCGGGTCCTCGGCGAGCTTGGCCAGCGCGTCCGGGTAGACCGGCAGCAGCCCGCCGTCGGTGGCGTACTTGACGCCCCACTCCTTGCCGGAGGCGAGCCTCACGAAGTCCTTGGCGGCGTCCTTCTCCTTGGCGGTGCCCCACACGGCGATGTCGTTGCCGCCGAGGAACGACTGGGCCTCGCCGCCGTCCTTGGACGGCAGCGGGAAGAAGGCCAGCTTGTCACCCTTGAGCTTGCCCTTGCTGTCCTCTTCGATGCCCGGCAGGTCCCACGACGCGGTGAGGTACATGCCGACCTTGTTGTTGGCGAAGCGGGTGCGGATGTCCACGGTGTTCTGGGTCAGCCGCGCCTTGCTGGACAGGCCGTCGGTCACCAGGCCGGTGTACTGCGCGAAGCCGGCCTTGAAGCCCGGCTCGGTCACCTTGCCGACCCACTTGTCGCCCTCCTTGACGGCGTACTCGCCGCCGGCGGTCCAGGCGAGGGCGCCGAGCAGGTGGTTGGCGTCGGAGCCGCCGTTGAAGGCGAAGCCGTCGACGTCCTTGCCCTTCTCGGCCTGGATCTTCTTGGCCGCGGCGACCAGCTCGTCCCAGGTCTTCGGGATCTCGAGCTTGAGCTCCTTGAACCAGTCGGCGCGGTAGAGGACCGCCCGGCTGCCGCCGCCCCACGGCACGGCGTAGGTCTCGCCGTCGATGGTCTCGAGGCCCATGAGGTTCTTGGGGATCTGGGTCTGGTCTCCGGCGCCGACGATGTCGGTGATCGGCTCCAGGGCGTCCTGGCTCTGCCAGAGCGGCACCTGGTCGTTGCCGATCTCGGTCACGTCGGGCCCGGCGCCGCCGGCAGCGGCGGCGGTGAACTTGTCGTTCACCTGTGGCCAGGGGATCCACTCCACCTTCACCTTGGCGCCGGTCTGCTGCTCGAACGCCGCCACCAGCTCGTCGGTGTACTTCTGCGCCGCGGGGTTGCTGTCACCCAGGCGCCAGAAGGTCAGCTCCTTGCCCGCGTACTTGGGGCCGGAGGCGGAGGCCGCCGTGCTCGGCTGGGTGCTGGGGGCCTCGCCGGAGCCACAGGCGGCCAGGCCCAGGGCCAGCGCGGCCGTGGTGACCGTAGTGGCTGTGATCTTCGCGATCTTCACAGGATTCTCCCTTCCCGGGTGCTGGCCTACGGTCGGCACCTGGCTGAACGTCGATCTCGCGGACGAGTGCTGTTAAACTAACAAGAAACTTTCCTTAAAGAAACGCCTGTTAGCCGATCGTGACGAGAGGGGCGGGTCGTATGGGTAAGAGTCCGGGAATCCCCCGGCTGCTGCGCCGGCTGAACGATCGCTCGGCACTCGAACTCCTCCTCGCCGACGGTCCTCTCACCCGCGCCGAGCTGGGCGAGCTGACCGGGCTCTCCAAGGTGACCGCAGGTCAACTGCTGGCCCGCCTGGAGGAAAGAGGGCTGGTGGAGGTGGCCGGGGAGCGCGCGGGCGGACGGGGGCCGCACGCCGCCCTCTACGCGGTCGTCCCCTCCAGCGCGTACGTGGCCGGGCTCGAAGTCCTGCCCGACAGCCTCAAGGTCGGTGTGGCGGACATCACAGGCCGGATCGTGGTCGAGATCACCCTCAACCCGTCCGACACCAGGGACCCGGTCAGGGCGGTGCACGCCGCCGTCCAGAGGGCCTGCGCGACGGCCGGCGTGGACATCGCCCGGCTGCACGCCTTCGTCATCGGCACCAGGGGCGTGGTCGACCCGCGCAGCGGCGACGTCCGCTGGTCCTACGACCTGCCCTCCTGGCACGTCGGCGTGCTCGCCAGCCTGCGCGAGACGCTCGGCGTCCCCGTCACGATCGAGAACGACGTCAACCTGGTCGCGCTGGCCGAGCACCGCTACGGCGCGGCCACCGGTCACGACGACTTCGCGGTGATGTGGGCCGGCATCGGCCAGGGACTCGGCGTCATGCTCGGCGGCCGGCTGCACCGGGGCATCAGCGGGGGAGCGGGCGAGATCGGCTGGCTGCCCGTGCCGGGCGAGCCGCTGCCCGCCGACGTCTCCCAGCCGCAGTCGGGTTCCTACCAGCGCCTGGTGGGCCAGTCCGCGCTGCGCGACCTGGCCGAGGCGCACGGCGTGACCGGCGTCTCCGTGGCCGACCAGGTGCGCCACGGCGGCGACGCCTTCCTCGACGAGGTGGCGGGCAGGCTGGCCGTCGGCGCCGCCGCCGTGGCCGTGGTGCTCGACCCCGGGCTGATCGTGCTGTCCGGCGACATCGGCCGGGCGGGCGGGGCGCGCCTGGCGGACAAGGTCGAGAAGGCGGTGGCCCGGATCTGCCCCAGCCAGCCCAGGGTGGTCACTACCGGGGTGGCGGGCAATCCCGTGCTGCGCGGGGCCCTGGTGGCGGCGCTGGAACAGGCTCGCGAACAGGTCTTCTCCGACACTGTGTGAGAATTTCAGCCCATGTGGCAGCCATCGAGCGACATCGTGCTCATCTCCGACCCGCGGGTGGCCGCGATCCCCGTACGAGAGTCCGGCGAGGCGCTGGCCGACGTGAGAGGGCGGCTGCGCGTGGATCAGCGCCTGGCCGACGACGCCGGGGCCTACGCCCATCTGCGGTCGGGGCTGCTGGCCAGGCTCGAACGTGCCGAGCGGCGGCTCCCTGACGGGTTTCACCTGCTGGTCGTCGAGGGGTATCGGCCCGTCGCCACACAGCGCCGGTATTTCGAGGAGTATCAGAGCGAGCTCCAAGCCACGTTCCCCGAATTATCACCTGACGAGGCCTATATCGCGGCAAGTCGTTATGTGTCGCCTGTGGAGGTCGCCCCGCACACCGCCGGCGCCGCCGTCGACCTGACCCTCTGCGCGCCCGACGGCACGGAGTATGACCTGGGCACCCGGGTGAACGACAATCCGGAGGACAGCGAGAACGCCTGCTACACGGCCGCGGCGAACATCTCCGCCGGAGCCCGGGCCCACCGCAAGATCCTGGCCGCCGCCCTCGAATCGGCCGGTCTGGTCAACTACCCCACCGAATGGTGGCACTGGTCTCACGGCGACCGCTACTGGGCGTACACCAAGGGAGTCTCCGCCGCCCGATACGGTCCCGTAGATCCCCCCGTGTAGCGCCCCCACTGGGGAACGATGCACTCATGGAACTCTTCCCCGCGATTCCGCTGGCCGACTGGCAGGACACCAAGGCCACGCTGCACAGGTTCTGCCAGGTAGTGGGCAAGATCCGGCTCGCCGCCGGGATCCGGCGCAACCACTGGTGGAACGCGCCGTTCCACCTCACCGGCAGAGGTCTCACCACCCGCCCGATGGGGCAGACCGACGGCAACCCGATCTTCACGATCGACTTCGACTTCGTCGGCCACCGGCTGATCGTCACCACGATCGACGGCCGCGCGGTCTCCTTCCCGCTCTACGGCCAGTCCGTGGCGTCCTTCTACCAGGCCACCATGGAGGTGCTGGCGTTCATGGGCGTACGGGTCGAGATCGACCTGCCCCACCCGTTCGACCTGCCCGACGCCGCCCGGCCGTTCGCCGACGACACCGAGCACGCCCACTACGACCCCGTCCAGGTCATCCGCTACTGGCAGGTGCTCAGCCAGGTGAACCTGGTGCTGGAGGAGTTCGCCGCGGGCTACTCGGGCAAGATCAGCCCGGTGCACCACTTCTGGCACACCTTCGACATCGCCTGCACCAGGTTCTCCGGCCGCGTGGTCGACCAGCCGCCCGGCGTCGACCCCGTGACCCGCGAGGCCTACTCGCGGGAGGTGATCAGCTCAGGGTTCTGGTTCGGCGACGACGCCTTCCCCGAGCCGGCCTTCTACTCCTACACCGCTCCCGAGCCCGAGGGGCTGGACCGTGAGCCCCTGTCGCCGCCGGCCGCCCAGTGGATCGAGCAGCGAGGCGGCCACCTGGCCGTGCTGCGCTACGCCGACGCCCGGTCCGAGGCCGACCCGCGCGCCGCCGTGCTCGCCTTCTACGAGAGCGCCTACGAGGCCGGAGCGCGGCGCGCCGGCTGGGACATCGGCCGGCTGGCCTGCCCGGGCGGGATCACCGATCCGCAGCTGGTCGACGACCACTGAGACCCCCGCCGCGGGCAGTGGCCGCAGGGGTGGGATTCGGTGTCCTGCGAGGGTGGAGAGTTTCGCGGAGATACGACAACGGGCACAAACCGTACGGATGCTCCCTGACTACCCTGCGAGGTGGGTCGTGGTTCCGTTGATCGGGATTGAAGAGGAGTACCTCGTCGTCGATCCGCACACCCGCCACGTGGCGCCCCGAGCCGCCGAGGTGCTGGCCGCGGCGACCGACATGCTGGACGTGGCCCACGAGATCACCCGCTTCCAGGTGGAGGCCCGCACCGCGCCCTCCGCGGACCTGACCGAGCTGGGCGCGCAGCTGCGGGCCGCGCGCAAGGAGGTGGCCGGGGCGGCCCGGTCGTGCGGGCTGGCCGTGGTCGCCAGCGGCATCCCGGTGCTGGGCAACGTCATGCCGCCTCCGCTCAGCGACGACGTCCGCTACGAGCAGGGCCGCGTGCTCTACCGGGCGCTCCACGACGAGATCAGCATCTGCGCCCTGCACGTGCACGTCGACGTGCCCGACGAGGAGCACGCCGTCTACGTGGGCAACCACCTGCGCCCCTGGCTGCCCACGCTCATCGCGCTGGCCGCGAACTCCCCGTTCTTCGTGGGCCGCGACACCGGCTACGCGTCCTGGCGGGTGATCAGCTGGGGACGCTGGCCGGTGTCCGGGGCGCCGCCGTACTTCCCGACGTTCGCCGACTACGAGCTGGCGCTGCGGGCGCTGTCGGAGTCGGGCGCGCTGATGGACCCGAAGACCGTGTTCTGGGACGCCCGGCCGTCGCCCAAGCTGCCGACCGTCGAGGTGCGGGTCGCCGACGTGCCGCTGGACGTCAGCGACAGCCTCACCATCATCGGCCTGATCCGCGCCCTGGTCGTGACCGCGCTCGCCGAGGTGCGGCGCGGCGACCGGGGGCTGCCCATCCCGTCGGAGGTGCTGCGGGCCGCCTACTGGCGCGCCGCCCGCGACGGCCTGCGGGGTGACAGCCTGGACGTGCTGTCCGGCAGGCTCGTGCCCGCGCCGGTGATGGCGGGCCGCCTCCTGCGGCACGTACGGTCCGCGATGGCCGAGGCCGGTGACCTGCCGTTCGTCGAGGAGGGCCTGGACCGGCTGCTCCGGAGGGGATCGGGAGCGGTGCGCCAGCGCCGGGTGCACGCCCGCGGCCACGACCTGGCCGAGGTCGTGGACGACCTCATCGAGGCCACCGTCGCCTGAGGCGCTGACCGGAGGTGGCCCCGGCTCAGCGGCCGGCCGCGTAGCCCTGGGCGCCGCGCGGGTTGGCCGCCGCCTTCAGGAACACGCCGTCCCGGGCGACCGCGCTCAGCCTGCCCAGCGACCACGGCTCCCGCACCTCCACCTCGTGCCCGCGCCGCCGCAGCTCGGCCACCACCTCCGCCCCCACCCGGTCCTCGATGTGCATGACGCCGGGCCGGGACTCACGCGGGAAGAACGAGCTGGGAAAGTGCTCGGAGTGGAACATGGGGGCGTCGACGGCCTCCTGGAGGTTCAGGCCGCCGCCGTGCACGAGGGCCAGGAAGAGGTTGAGGCTCCACTGGTCCTGCTGGTCGCCGCCCGGAGTGCCGAACGCCACCCACGGCCGGCCGTCGCGGAGCGCGAACGACGGCGACAGCGTGGTGCGCGGGCGCGCGCCCGGCCGCAGCGAGGCGGGCAGCCCCTCCTGCAGCCAGAACATCTGCCCCCTGGTGCCCAGGCAGAAGCCCAGCTCGGGGATGGTGGGAGAGCTCTGCAGCCAGCCGCCGCTGGGGGTGGCGGACACCATGTTGCCGTGCCGGTCCACGACGTCCACATGGCAGGTGTCGCCGCGCACGCTCCCGTCGGGGGAGACGACCTGCTCGACGGCGCCGCGCCCCACGGTCGGCTCCCCGACGCCCGCGGACGAACGGGCGCCCGAGACGCCCGGCGCGGTGCCCGCCGAGCCGGGGGAGGGGAAGTCGGGCAGGCGCGGAACCCGCCCGCCGGGGCTGCCGGGACGCAGCTCGGCGCTGGCCTCGGGCCCCACCAGGGCCCGCCGCTCGGCGTTGTAGGCCTCGCCGAGCAGGTCGGCCATGGGCACGTCCGTGTCGCCGTACCAGGCCTCGCGGTCGGCGAAGGCCAGCTTCGCCGACTCGACCACCGTGTGCACGTAGTCGGCGCTGAGGTGCCCCATCCCGGTCAGGTCGAACCCGGACAGCAACGCGAGCTGCTGCAGGAAGACCGGCCCCTGCCCCCACGGGCCCGTCTTGCACACCGTGTGCCCGTGGTAGTCGAACGTGACCGGCTCCTCCACCGACGCCGTCCAGCCGGCCAGGTCGTCGCCGGTCAACAGCCCGCCGTGCACCTCGCCCGAGCTGTCGCGCCAGGCGGTCTTGGCGCTGAACCCGGCGATCGCCTCGGCCACGAACCCCTGGTAGAAGGCGTCGCGGGCGGCCGCGATCTGGCCTTCGCGCGTGCTCGACGCCGCCTGAGCCACGGCCACCAGCCGCCGGTAGGTCGCCGCCAGCACCGGGTTGGCGAGGGCGGTGCCCGGCGCCGGCACCCTGCCACCGGGCAACCAGGTCGCCGCCGACGTCGGCCAGTCGTCCACGAACAGGTCCCTGACCTGCTCGATCGTCGCGGAGATCCGCTCCAGCACCGGAACGCCGCGCTCGGCGTAGTGGACGGCCGGCGCCAGCACGTCGGCCAGCCGCCAGGTGCCCCACCGCTCCAGCATCAGCATCCAGCCGCCGAACGCCCCCGGAACGGTGGCCGCGAGCAGTCCGGTGCCCGGCACGACGTCGAGTCCCAGCCCGGCGAAGCGCTCGATGGTGGCGGCCGACGGGGCGACGCCCTGGCCGCACACGACCGACACCCGCTGCTCTGCCTCGCTCCACAACAGGATCGGCACCTCGCCGCCGGGGCCGTTCAGGTGCGGCTCGGCCACCTGCAGCACGAACCCGGCCGCCACCGCGGCGTCGAAGGCGTTGCCGCCGCGTTCGAGCACACTCATGCCGGTGGCGGCGGCCAGCCAGTGTGTGCCGGCCACCATGCCGAAGTCTCCGGTCAGCTCAGGTCTGGTGGTGAACAACACGTGTTCCTCTCATCGGGGGGAGGCCGCGTCCGGGACGCGGTCGGCCGTGACCAGGTGGCAGGCGGCGGGATGGCCGCCCCCGCGCGGGTCGGTCAGCTCGGGTTCGACGGTACGGCAGGCGTCGTACGCCAGCGGACACCTGGTGTGGAAGCGGCAGCCGGCGGGCGGGTCGACCGGGCTCGGCACGTCGCCGCCCAGCACGATCCGGCGCCGTCGGCGCTGCCTGACCGGATCCGGCACCGGAGCGGCCGACAGCAGGGCCTGCGTGTAGGGGTGCCGGGGCTCGGCGAAGATCTCGGCCGTGGGCCCCGACTCCACGATCCGGCCCAGGTACATGACGGCGATCCGGTCGGCCAGGAACTCCACCACCGACAGGTCGTGCGTGATGAACAAGCAGGAGAAGCCCAGGTCGCGCTGCAGATCGTTGATCAGGTTGAGCACCGACGCCTGCACCGACACGTCCAGCGCCGACACCGGCTCGTCGGCCACCACCAGCTTCGGCCCGAGGATCAGCGCGCGGGCCAGGCCGACCCGCTGCCGCTGCCCGCCGGACAGCTCGTGCGGGAAGCGGCCGCGCGTCTCGGGACGCAGCCCGACCTTCTCCAGCATGGCCGCCACCCGCCCGCCCACCTCGAGCCTCGTGGCCGCCTGGTGCCGGAGCAGCGGCTCGCCGACGATCTGCTCGATGGTAAAGCGCGGGTTCAGGGAGGAGTAGGGGTCCTGGAAGACGATGTGCATGTCCCTGCGCAGCGGGCGCAGCCGCCGGCGCGACAGGTGGGTGATGTCGCGGCCGTCGAGACGGATGGCGCCCGAGGTGGGCTCGGTCAGCCGCAGCACGCACCTGCCCACGGTGGACTTGCCGCTGCCCGACTCGCCGACCAGGCCGAGCACCTCGCCCTGGCCGATCTCCAGCGACAGGCCGTCCACCGCGCGGACCGGGCCGTAGTGCTTGACCAGGTCGTCGATCTGCAGGATCACTGCCGTCCTCCCGGGTGGAAGCAGGCCGCCAGGTGGTCGCCGGCCTGCCTGACGAGCTGGGGTCTGGACAGACGGCAGTCCGCCTGGGCGCGCGGGCAGCGCGCCTGGAACGCGCACTCGTCCGGATCCGACAGCGTCGAGGGCACCATGCCGGGGATCTCGGCGAGCCGCCCGCCGACCGCGGCCGACGGTAACGCCCGCATCAGCCCGAGTGTGTACGGATGACGAGGCGACGCGAACAGCTCGACGACCGGCGCCTGCTCGACGGCCCGTCCCGCGTACATCACCACGGCGCGGTCGGCGATGTCGGCCACCACGCCCAGGTCGTGCGTGATCAGGATGACCGCCGTGCCGAGCCGGTCGCGCAGGTCGCGGAACACGTCCAGGACGCCGGCCTGGATGGTCACGTCCAGCGCGGTCGTCGGCTCGTCGGCGATCAGCACGCGCGGCGAGCAGGCCACCGCGATCGCGATCATCACCCGCTGGCGCATGCCGCCGGACAGCTGGTGCGGATACTCCTTGACCCGGCGTCGCGGCAGCGGGATGCCGACCAGTTCGAGCAGCTCCACCGCCCGCTCCCGGGCCGCTCCCCGCGACAGCCCCTCGTGCCTGCGCAGCACCTCGGCGATCTGGTAGCCGACCGTGAACGACGGGTTGAGCGACGTCATCGGCTCCTGGAAGACGACCGACACCTCCTTGCCGCGGACCCGCCGCATCAGCGGCTCGGGCAGCGTGGTGAGCTCGCGGCCGTCCAGCCTGATCGAGCCGGAGAGCCTGGTCGTGTCGGGTGGCAGCAGTCTCGGCACCGACATCGCGGTGACCGACTTGCCGCATCCCGACTCGCCGCACAGGGCCAGGATCTCGCCCTCCTCCAGGGTGAGCGAGATGTCCCTGACCGCCTGGACGAGGCCGTCCTCGGTGTCGAAGCCGACGCTCAGGTCGTCGATCTCCAGCAGGCTCATCGTGCGCTCCTCGGGTCCAGCACGTCCCGCAGCCCGTCGCCGAGCAGGTTGAAGCCGAGCGTGGCCAGCGCGATCATCACGCCGGGCCAGATCGCCAGCCAGGGCGCGACGTCCAGGTACTGTTGCGCGGTCGTGAGCATCACGCCCCACGACGCCGTCGGCGGCTGGACGCCCAGGCCGAGGAAGGACAGCGTGGCCTCGCCGATGATCGCCGCCGGGATGGCCACCGTGGCCTGCACGATCAGCGGGCTGGCGCAGTTCGGCAGCACGTATCTGAGCAGGAGGTGACGGTCGCTGGAGCCGTCGGCGACGGCCGCGGCCACGTAGTCCATCTCCCTGATGTGCAGCACCTCGCCGCGCGTGATGCGGATGACGGCGGGCAACTGGGCGAAGCCGAGCGCCAGCACCACACCCTTCAGCGACGGCCCGATGATCGCCGCCAGGCCCACCGCGAACACCAGGAACGGGAAGGCCAGCGTCACGTCGACCAGCCGCATCACGACCGGGTCCAGCCAGCGCCGGTAGAACCCGGCGACCAGCCCGATCGGGATGCCGGCCGCCATGGCCAGCAGTGTCGACAGCACGCCCGCCTGCAGCGAAACCTGCGCGCCGTGGGCGATCCGGGCCAGCGCGTCCCTGCCGAGGTCGTCGGTCCCCAGCGGGTGCGCGACCGACGGCGGGGCCAGCGTGGCCGCGTAGTCCTGCGCCGACGGGTCGGCGGTCACCAGCGGACCGGCCAGCGCGAGCAGCAGGAACCCGATGACCAGCACCAGCCCCGCCATCGGCATCGGACGCCGTCTGAAGCGCCGCCACAACCTGCGCCGCCGTTCGGCCCGCCCCGTCCCCGGCGCCACGGCCGCCGCCTCAGCCATGACCGGCCCCGGACAGCCTGATGCGCGGGTTGAGGAAGGCGTACGCGATGTCGACCAGCAGGTTGACCAGCACGTAGCCGATCACCGTGACCAGCACCACGGCCTGGATGACCGGGTAGTTGCGGGTGAGCACCGCGTCGACGGTCAGCTTGCCGAACCCGGGGATGACGAAGATCTGCTCGGTCACCACCGCGCCGCTGATCAACGCGCCGAGCTGCAGGCCGAGCACGGTCACCACGGTCGTCAGGCTGTTGCGCAGCGCGTGGGCGCCCACCACCTTCGCCTCCGACAACCCCTTCGACCTCGCGGTCCGCACGTAGTCGGCCGACAGCGCCCCCAGCATGGCCGAGCGCGTCTGCCGCATCAGGATCGCGGCGAACCCGGTGCCCAACACCAGCGCGGGCAGCAGCATGCGCTGCAGGTTCGCGCCGGGATCCTCGGTGAAGGGGACGTATCCGGACGCGGGCAGCCAGCGCAGCGTCACCGCGAACAGCAGGATGCCGAGCAGGCCCAGCCAGAAGTGCGGCACCGACAGCCCGGCCAGCCCGAAGCCGGTGGCCAGGTAGTCGGCCGGGCGGCCGTGCCGTACCGCGGCGACGATGCCGGCGCCCACGCCGACGACGATCGCCACCAGCATGGCCAGCGCGGCCAGCTCCAGCGTCACCGGCAGCCGTTCGAGGAGGATGTCCCTCACCGGGATCCGGTCCTGGGTCGAGCGGCCGAGGTTGCCCGACAGGGTCTGGCCGAGGTAGTCGACGTACTGGGCGGGCAGCGGTTTGTTCAGGCCGAACTCCTGGCGGATGGCCTCCACCACGGCCGGCGAGGCCTCCTGACCCGCCATGACCACGGCCGGGTCACCCGGCAGCGCCCTGATCCCCAGGAAGATCAGGACGCTGGCCAGGAAGAGCACGATCACCGCCGACCCGCAGCGCCGGAGGATGAACCAGATCATCAGGCCACGAAGCCGGCGGTGGCGAAGCGCGGCAGGCCGTCCTTGAAGTACTGGACGCCGGCGACGTTCTTGTGCATGCCCAGGTAGTACTTGTTGTGATACAGGTACAGGATTCCGCGCAACTCCGCCGCACGCCGCATGGCCTGGGCGTAGAGCTCGGCCCGCCGGTTCACGTCGGACGTCGCCGCGGCCTCCTCGATCGGGTCGTCGATGCCGGGGTCGGACAGGCCGCTGTAGTTGTTGCTGCCGCGGCTGGTGACGATGTTCGTCAGGTTGCCGTCGGGGTCCACCCGTCCCGACCAGCCGACGAGCATGGCCTCGAACTTGCCGGCCTTGCCCTGCTCCAGCGTGCTGACGAACTCCGCGGTCTGCACGCTCACCTCGAAGCCCGCCTCCTTGGCCATCTGCTGGACGACCTGCGCCAGACGCTGGTTGGTGGCGTCGTTGGGCGTGGTCAGCGTCACGGCGACGGGAGCCGGCACGCCGGACGCCCGCACCAGTTCCTTGGCCCTGTCCAGGTCGCGCTCGGGACACCGCAGGTCCGGTGTGCGATAGGGGCTGTCCAGTGGCACGGGGAAGCAGTCGACCTCGTACAGGCCGTTGTAGACGGTCTTGTTGATCACCTCGCGGTCGAGGGCCAGCTCGAACGCCTCGCGCAGCTGCGGGCTCTTGCCCAGGGAGCCGGTGACCGCGCCCGCCTTCTCGGTGGCGCCCGAGGCGTTGCCGATGTTGATCGTGATGCCGAAGTAGCCGAGACCGCCGCCGGACACGACGCTGAGGCCGGGATCGGCCTGCACGCCCGCGACCGTGGTGGTGGCGAGCTGGTCGGCCACCTCGATGTCGCCCGACTTCAGGTTGGCGGCCCGTACGTTCGGATCGACGATGATCTTGTATACCAGCTTGTCCAGCTTCACCTTGGCGGCGTCGTAGTAGTCGGGCGCCCGCTCCAGCGTGATCTGACTGCCCGAGGTGCGCCCGGCGAACTTGAACGGGCCCACGCAGACGGGGTTCGTCCCGAAGTTGTCGCCGCCCTCGTCCAGCGCCTTCGGCGACATGATCATCCCGGCGCGGTCGGCCAGTTGCGCCGTCAGCGGCGTGAACGCCCGCGACAGGGTGAGCTTGACGGTCGCGTCGTCGACCACGCTCACCTCGTCCACCGCCGCGAGGTCGGCCTGCCGCGAGGACTTCTCCCACGTACGGTGCCGGTCCAGCGACTTCTTGACCGCCTCGGCGTCGAGCTCGGTGCCGTCGTTGAACTTCACGCCCTGGCGCAGCCTGATCGTCACCTCCTTGCCGTCCTTGGACACCTCGGGCAGCGCGGTGGCGAGCTGCGGCACCAGCGCGGACTTGGCGTCGATGTCGAAGAGCTTCTCGCACATGCTCGCGAACACCTCGCGGCCCACCAGCGTGGTGGAGACGCTCGGGTCGAGTGCGTCGGGGTCGGCGTTGAGTCCGATGTTGAGCGTGCCGCCGCTCTTGACGGTGCGGGTGTCGGCGGTGGCGTCGGACACGGACGGAGCGGCCGGGGCGCCGCTCGGCCCTCCGCCGCCGCAGGCCGTCAGAACGAGAAGGGATAAGGCCAGGAGTCCGGCGAGCCGGGGGGACGGTCTCATGATGCCTCCTTATAGAAGACTGTATACAAGACCCCGTTTCGAAGATGGTTCGTTGCTCGGTGTTGTTGTCTGAGTGTTTTCGAATTGTTCGAGTATTTTGTCAAACGTTCCGGTCATACAGTGCTATGGCACCGCAGGGGCGTCCGTGCCGCCCATGCGCTCCACGGCGCTGAGGAACGAGCGGCGGGCGGCCGCGACATGGGCGACGGCCCTGGCCTGCGCCTCGTCCTCATCGCCGGCCGCGATGGCCTCGCAGAGATCCAGATGCTCCGACCACGAATGCGGGCCTCGCGCGGCCGCCGTCTGGCTGAACACCCACTGCGCCCGCTGCAGCATCGGCGTCATCATCAGGTTGAGATAGGAGTTGCCCGCCACCTCGCCGACTTCCCGATGGAAGGCCGTGTTGAGATCGGCGACCTCCTCCAGCCGGCCGTCCTCCACCGCCTGCCGGGCGGTCTCGAGCACCTGCCTCAGCCGCTCGGCCGACTCGGGCGTGCGCTTGCGCGCGGCCAGCCGCGCCGCCAGCCCTTCGATCGCCATCCGCACGTCGAACAGCTCCTCGGCCTCTCCGGCCGACAGCCTCGCCACGGTGGCGCCGATCCGGGGGACGACCTGCACGAAGCCCTCGGTGGCGAGCACCCGGATGGACTCGCGCACGGGGTTGCGCGACACGCCGAGCGACGCCGCCAGCCGATCCTCGACCAGGCGTTCCCCTTGGGCGAGCTCACCCGACACGATCCGCCGGCGTATCTCAGCGGTCACGACATCCCTGAGGCTGCGATGGGCGCCGCCCAGTGTCAGATCAGTCATTCGACGGCCCATCGTATACAACCCGCCCTCACGCCAGGCCGGCCTCAGCCGGCACCCGAAACGCGGTGGGAGGCCCGTGCTCGGCCTGGGAGTGACGAAGATCGGGATGAGCGACACGGCCGGCGAGCTGGGAATCGGGGTGAGCGCCCCGGCCAGTCGTGCCGCCCCTTGTGGATCTCGGTTGTGGATCTCGGTATCGGGGATGTCTGGTATATCGCCGAACGCGCCGAACGCGCCCGCTGCCGGGTGGGTGAAGGCGTCAGGAGAAGTCGTCCTGCACCTCGACCCCTTCCTGCTCCAGCGCCTCCTTGATCACCCGGAAGGCCAGCCCCGGAGGATAGCCCTTGCGGGCCAGCATGCCGGCGAGGCGGCGGGTGCGGGTCTGGGCGTCGAGATGGCGGGTGGCGGAGAGCTTGCGGTCGACGAGGCGCCGGGCGGTCTCCAACTCCTGGTCGGGGTCGAGCCGGTCGACCGCCTCGTTGACCGTCTCGGAGTCGACACCGCGGTGGCGGAGCTCGGCGGCCAAGGCGCGCTTGGCCAGGCCCCGGCCGTGATGACGGGAGTCGACCCAGGCTTCGGCGAACGCCTCGTCGTTGATCAGCCCCAGCTCGGAGAACCGGTCGAGCACGGCCTCCGCCGACGCGTCCGGCACGTCACGCTTGCGCAGGGCCTCGGCCAGTCGGGCCCGCGTCTTGGGGGCCATGGTGAGCAGCCGCAGGCAGATGGCCCGTGCCACGGCCTCGGGATCGGCATGGGGCGTGGCAGCGGCGGGTGAACCCTCGTCGGGCCCATCGCTCGGCCAGCCGCCCCCGCCCGTCGAACGTGCCCTCTTCCCACCCCGCCCGCCTGACGTCCCACCCCGGCCACCCGGCCCGCGTCTCTTCCCCGCCCGCCGCCCACCCGACTCCTCGTAGCCAGTCCCGCCGTAACCAGCTCCGCTGTATTCAGTCCCGCTGTATTCAGTCCCGCTGTATTCAGTCCCGCTGTATTCAGTCCCGCTGTATTCAGTCCCGCCGTAACCAGCTCCGCTGTATTCAGTCCCGCTGTATTCAGTCCCGCCGTTGCCAGTCCCGCCGTAACCAGCTCCGCTGTTGCCAGTCCCGCTGTAACCAGCCCCGTCGTCGCCCGAAGTGTCGTCGCCTGGGGCGACGGCAGGCGAGGGGCGATAGCGCGCCTCGGCATTGCCCGAGGCGTCATAGCCCGCCGGGCCGTTGTCGTCGGTGGACGGGGCGCGAGGCGTCCCGCGCTTGCGCTTGCGGCTGGGAGGTGGGCTGGGGAGGTCAGGCCAGGCGCCCCAGTCACGGGGCGCCTCGGGAGGGTCGGTGGCACTCACGTGACGACCGATCAGACGTCACCGGGCTTCGGCGTGGCGGCCTTGGATCCGCGACCCGAGGGGGCAGCGGCGGCCGGGACGGGCGCCGGGGGCTCGGTGGGCGTGTCGAGGCGAGGGCCCACTCCCAGCTTGTCCTTGATCTTCTTCTCGATCTCGTTGGCCATGTCGGGGTGGTTCTTCAGGAAGTTGCGGGCATTCTCCTTGCCCTGGCCGAGCTGGTCGCCCTCGTAGGTGTACCAGGCGCCGGACTTGCGGACGAAGCCGTGCTCGACGCCCATGTCGATCAGGCCGCCCTCACGGGAGATGCCCACGCCGTAGAGGATGTCGAAGTCGGCGACCCGGAAGGGCGGGGCCATCTTGTTCTTGACGACCTTGACCCTGGTGCGGTTGCCGACCGCCTCGGTGCCGTCCTTGAGCGTCTCGATGCGGCGGATGTCGAGGCGTACGGAGGCGTAGAACTTGAGGGCCTTGCCACCGGTCGTGGTCTCGGGCGAGCCGAACATCACGCCGATCTTCTCGCGCAGCTGGTTGATGAAGATGGCGGTGGTGCTGGTGCTGCTGAGGGCGCCGGCGACCTTGCGCAGGGCCTGGGACATCAGGCGCGCCTGGAGGCCGACGTGGCTGTCGCCCATTTCGCCCTCGATCTCGGCCTTGGGCACCAGGGCGGCCACCGAGTCGATGACGATGACGTCGACGGCGCCCGACCTGATCAGCATGTCGGCGATCTCGAGCGCCTGCTCACCCGTGTCGGGCTGGGAGACGAGCAGCGCGTCGGTGTCGACGCCGAGCTTCTTGGCGTATTCGGGGTCGAGGGCGTGCTCGGCGTCGATGAACGCCGCGATGCCTCCGGCCCGCTGGGCGTTGGCCACCGCGTGCAGCGCGACCGTGGTCTTGCCGGAGGACTCGGGACCGTAGATCTCCACGATCCTGCCGCGAGGCAGGCCGCCGATGCCGAGCGCGACGTCAAGGGAGATCGACCCGGTGGGGATCACCTCGATGGGAGCTCGGGCGTCATCGCCGAGGCGCATGACGGAGCCCTTGCCGAACTGCCGCTCGATCTGGGCGAGGGCGGTTTCGAGGGCCTTCTCGCGGTCGTTGATAGCCATGGGAACTCCCCCTGGAGGGTCGTGGTCCGATCAGTCGAGTGAAAGCTATGGCCTGCCACCGACATTTTCCTGAGGTTGCCGGGGAAAGCCGTGGCCCGGCGAAGTCAATGGTAGCCGAACGGCTGTTCGATCACATCGGTAACACGCTGCCCGACGCGCACGACTCGTGGCGGCCCCGGCGGGATCTTCACACGGGGTGGCGCGGCGCGGGCCGGGTCCGCTCACAGGACGCCTCACGCGCGACGAGCCGGACATTCACGTGATTACGACGAGCGTGTTGTGATGCGTCGTGAGCTGGGAAGACTTGGTGCAGAGGGTTGGAGGCGGCGACGTGGCCAACACGTACACCGGGGAACGGCGCACCCATCTGGAAGCACTCGCCGAGCTGCTGCCCGAGCAGGGCCTGGTGAGCCGCATGGTAGGCGGGGACGATCCGATGCTGTGGGTGTGGCACCCGAGCACCGGCCGCCAGACGATCATATTCGCGACGCCCTCACGAGCGGGCTGGGTCTTCCTGTGGTCACCGGGCGGGCAGAGCGGTGTCGACGATCTCGCGCGTACGGCCCGCGCGCTCAGGGAGACGCTGGGATCAGCGAAGTCTGGGTGAGACGTCCTCCACCTGGCAGACCGCCCGCCAGACCGTTTTGGCGCTCTCGCCGTCGGCCAGTGCCTGCGTCACCGTCCGGCCGCCCAGCGGGGCCAGCACGTAGTCGCGGGCCCACGAGTCGGCGTAGGTCTCACCGAAGTGGGCGCGCATCCGTCTCCAGAACTCGGTCAGGCGCATCAGCCAAGTATGGAACCACCGGGTGGGTGGGTAGGACCTGCGCATGGCAAAGACCCCCAAGTCCTCCCCGTCCAAGTCCGCCAAGGTGAAGGCCAACCGCGCCCGGCGCCGTGCGTTACGTCTGGTGCGGCGGCTGGCCGTGCAAAGTGAGAAAGCCGAGCGGTCCGAGAGGCACGCGGGCATCAGGCAGGCGCCCCGGGCCGGCAAGCCGCGGACGCGCAGGGCGTCGCGGCGATAGTCACATCACACGCGAGCCGTACATCTCCCCGAGATGGTCGGCGAGCAGCTCCAGGCGGGTGCCGTCGGGGTCCTTGAAGTAGATGGAGGCGCCGCTCTCGATCTGGTGCGGCACGCCGGCCATCTCCAGCTTCCCGCGCAGGCGCTCCCAGGTGGCGGGGTCGACGGAGATGGCGATGTGGTGCAGCCCGCCGAGCACTTCTTGGTAGGGGGCGAGGTCGAGCCCCGGGAAGTCGAAGAAGGAGAGCAGGTTTCCGTTGCCGACGTCGAAGAAGAAGTGGCTGGAACCCTTGTGGTCACGGTTCTCGAAGATCTCCGTGAGCGGAAACTCCAGGAGCTCCTGGTAGAACAGGATCGTCCGCTCCATGTCGGAGGAGATCAGGGCGAGGTGGTGCAGGCCGCGCGCGCTGCTCAGCGGCCGATGAGGTAAGAGAAGGCGCTCCCTGATGTCCTCGCGGCGAGCCCCGATGGCTGCGTAGTCGATGCCCACGGTCGCTCTATGTCCGCCACCGCTCCCGCTCAACCGCTCCGCGCGGGCACAATGCGTTTTCTGTCGGTGGGGCGAGGCACTATGGGCAGGTGAGCTCGCTCGACCAGTTCAGCCAGGTGACCAGGCAGTGGTTCACCGGCGCCTTCGCCGCTCCCACCGCCGCCCAGGAAGGCGCGTGGGAGTCCATCGCGCGCGGTGACAACACGCTGGTGGTCGCGCCGACCGGGTCCGGCAAGACGCTGGCGGCCTTCCTGTGGTCGCTCGACCGGCTGGCCGCCGAGCCCGCCGAGCCGGGTGAGCGCGCGGGCACCAGGGTGCTCTACGTCTCGCCGCTCAAGGCGCTGGCCGTCGACGTGGAGCGCAACCTGCGCGCCCCACTGGCCGGGCTCAGGCAGACGGCCAGGCGGCTCGGGCTGCCCGTGCCGGAGATCTCGGTGGCGATCCGGTCCGGCGACACCCCGGCCGAGGATCGCCGGCGGTTCGCGGCCAGGCCGTCCGACATCCTCATCACCACGCCGGAGTCGCTGTTCCTGCTGCTGACGAGCCAGGCGCGTGACGCGCTGCGCGGCGTGCGCACCGTGATCGTCGACGAGGTGCACGCGGTGGCGGCCACCAAGCGGGGCGCTCACCTGGCGCTCAGCCTGGAGCGGCTCGACGCGCTGCTGGAGCGGCCCGCGCAGCGGATCGGGCTGTCGGCGACCGTGCGCCCGGTGAGCGAGGTCGCGACATTCCTGGGCGGCGCGCGGCCGGCGGCGGTGGTGCAGCCGCCGTCGGAGAAGCGCATCGAGGTCGAGGTCGTGGTGCCGGTCGAGGACATGACGGAGATGGAGGCCCGGCCCCGGGCCGGCGACGGCGAGGAGCTCGTCCCCGACTCCGCCACCCGCTCGATCTGGCCGCACGTGGAGGACCGGCTGTTCGACCTGATCGAGGCGCACAGTTCGACGATCGTGTTCGCCAACTCCAGGCGGCTGGCCGAGCGGCTGTGCACCCGCCTCAACGAGCTCGCCTACGACCGCCGCCAGGGCCTGGAGGCGATTGATCTGTCGATCTGGGAGACGCCCGGGCCCCCGCACCAGACGTCCGAAGCCCCTCATCAGACGGCCGACCCCTCGCACCAGACGGCCGCCGAGTCCCCGCGGCAGGCCGCCGGGTCCTCGCGGCAGCCGTCCGCCGGCCCCCCGCAGCGGATGCCGGCCGAGCTGATGGCCCAGGCGGGCGCGAGCAAGGGCGTCGTCACCGAGGTCGTACGCGCCCACCACGGGTCGGTGTCCAAGGAGGAGCGGGCGCAGATCGAGGAGGCGCTCAAGTCGGGGCGGCTGCCCGCCGTGGTCGCCACCTCCAGTCTCGAGCTGGGCATCGACATGGGCGCGGTCGACCTGGTGGCCTGCGTCGAGGCGCCGCCGAGCGTGGCCAGCGGCCTGCAGCGCATCGGCCGGGCCGGCCACCAGGTGGGCGCCGTGTCCAAGGGAGTGATCTTCCCCAAATACCGGGGTGACCTGGTCCAGACGGCCGTCGTGGCCGAACGCATGCGCACCGGCCAGATCGAGGAGCTGCGCTACCCCCGCAACCCGCTCGACGTGCTGGCGCAGCAGATCGTCGCGATGACCGCGCTCGACGAGTGGACGGTCGACGAGCTGGAGGCCCTGGTCAAGCGGGCCGCCCCCTACGCCACGCTGCCGCGCACCGCGCTCGAGGCCACGCTCGACATGCTGGCCGGGCGCTACCCGAGCGAGGAGTTCGCCGAGCTGCGCCCGCGCGTCGTCTGGGACCGCGTGACCGGCACGCTGCAGGGGCGGCCCGGCGCCCAGCGGCTGGCCGTCACCAACGGCGGCACGATCCCCGACCGGGGCCTGTTCGGCGTCTTCCTGGTGGGCGAGAAGGCCTCCAGGGTGGGCGAGCTCGACGAGGAGATGGTCTACGAGTCGCGGGTCGGCGACGTGTTCGTGCTGGGCGCGACGTCCTGGCGGATCGAGGACATCACGGCCGACCGGGTGCTGGTCTCCCCGGCTCCCGGCCAGCCGGGCAAGCTGCCGTTCTGGCACGGCGACGCCCCGGGCCGCCCGGCCGAGCTGGGCAGGGCGATCGGCTCGTTCCTGCGGGAGCAGGCCGAGCACGGCTCCACCGAGCGGCTGAGGGAGGCCGGGTTCGACGAGTTCGCCTCGGCCAACCTGCTCTCCTACCTGGCGGAGCAGCGCGAGGCCACCGGCTACGTGCCCGACGACCGCACTCTGCTGATCGAGCGGTTCCACGACGAGCTGGGCGACTGGCGGGTGGTCATCCACTCGCCCTACGGCGCGCGGGTCCACGCCCCGTGGGCGCTGGCGATCAACCGGCGGCTGCGCGAGCGCTACGGCGTCGACGTGCAGGCCGTCCACTCCGACGACGGCATCGTGCTGCGCGTCCCAGACACGCTGGCCGAGCCGCCGTCCGACGTGGCCGCGTTCGACGCCGAGGAGATCGAGCGGATCGTCACCGAGGAGCTGGGCGGGTCGGCGATGTTCGCCTCCCGGTTCAGGGAGTGCGCCGGGCGGGCTCTGCTGCTGCCGCGCCGCACGCCGGGCAGGCGCAGCCCGCTGTGGCAGCAACGCCAGCGGGCGGCCCACCTGCTGGGGGTGGCCTCGCGATACGCCTCGTTCCCGATCGTGCTGGAGACCATGCGCGAGTGCCTGCAGGACGTGTTCGACGTGCCGGGGCTGGTGCGGCTGATGCGTGACATCGCCGCGCGCCGGGTGCGGCTGGTGGAGGTGGAGACGTCGCAGGCGTCCCCGTTCGCGGCGTCGCTGCTGTTCCGCTACATCGGCGCCTTCATGTACGAGGGCGACGCGCCGCTGGCCGAGCGGCGGGCCCAGGCGCTGGCCCTCGACACCACGCTGCTGGCCGAGCTGCTCGGCCAGGCCGACCTGCGTGAGCTGCTCGACCCCGACGTCATCTCAGACGCCGAGCGGGAGCTGGCCAGGCTCGACCGGCCGCTGCGCGACGTCGAGGACCTCGCCGACCTGCTGCGCTCGCACGGGCCGCTGCTCGCGCCCGACGTCAGCGTCCGTGGTGGTGATCCGGCCTGGCTTCAGGAGCTCGTACGTGCCCGCAGGGCGATCACCGTGCGGATCGCGGGCGAGGAGCAGTGGGCGGCGATCGAGGACGCGGCTCGGCTGCGTGACGCGCTGGGCGTGCCACTGCCGGTCGGCGTGCCGCACGTGTTCCTGGAGCCGGTGGCCGATCCGCTGGCCGACCTCGTCGCCCGCCACGCCCGCACCCGCGGGCCGTTCCACGCGGGCGGCGCCGCGGTCAGGTTCGGCCTCGGCGTGGCCGTGGTGAGCGACGCCCTGCACCGGCTGGCCGCCTCGGGGCGGGTGGTCAACGGCGAGTTCAGGCCGGGCGGCCGGGGCGAGGAGTGGTGCGACGCCGGGGTGCTGCGCATGCTGCGGCGCAGGTCCCTGGCCAGGCTGCGCAAGGAGGTCGAGCCGGTCGCGGCCGAGACGCTCGCGCTGTTCACGCCCGCCTGGCACGGCATCACCGGCCCGTCCGGCGCGCCACGTCCGGTGACCGGCGCCGCGGGTTCGGCTCGGGCGATGGACGCGCTGGTGCGCTCGGTCGAGCAGCTCCAGGGAGCGGCGGTGCCCGCGTCCGCGCTGGAGACGCTGGTGCTGCCGTCGCGGGTGCCCGGCTACCATCCGGCGCTGCTCGACGAGCTGACCTCGTCGGGCGAGGTGATGTGGGTGGGCCAGGGGTCGCTGCCCGGTGGCGACGGGTGGGTGTCGCTCTTCTTCGCCGACACCGCGCCCCTGCTGCTGCCCGAGCCGGCCGAGATCACCATGACGCCGCTGCACACCCGGGTGCTCGACGCGCTCGGCGGGGGAGGGGCGCTGTTCTTCCGGGGGCTGTCCGACCAGGTCGGCTCTCTCGACGACACGGCGCTGGCCACGGCCCTGTGGGATCTGGTGTGGTCGGGGCGGGTGTCGGGCGACACGCTCGCGCCGCTGCGGGCCACGCTCGGGTCCGGCCGTCCCGCGCACCGGCCGGCCACGCCGCGGCGACGGCGGGCGGTGCTGCCCAGCAGGACCGGCCCGCCGACCGTGGGCGGCCGGTGGTGGCTGCTGCCGGGTCCGGCCGCCGACGCCACCCAGCGGGCCCACGCGCAGGCGGAGGTGCTGCTCGAACGGCACGGCGTGGTGACGCGGGGGGCGGTGACGTCCGAACGCCTGCCGGGCGGCTTCACGCCCGTCTACCAGGTGCTGCGGGCCTACGAGGAGAGCGGGCGGTGCCGCCGCGGCTACTTCGTCGAAGGGCTCGGCGGCGCCCAGTTCGCGCTGCCGGGAGCGGTCGACCGGATGCGGGCGATGGCACCGGGCATCGCGCCCGGCCCGGCCGAGGGGGCCGGCGGATCCCGTGGGACGGGAGACCTGGCGGGCGATACGGCGCGAAGGGCCGTGGTGCTGGCCGCCGCCGACCCCGCCAACCCCTACGGCGCGGCCCTGCCCTGGCCCGCCCGCCCCGGAGACGTGGGGCACCGGCCCGGCCGGAAGGCGGGGGCGCTGGTGGTGCTCGTCGACGGCTTCCTGGTGCTCTACGTGGAGCGGGGCGGCAAGACGCTGCTGTCGTTCGCCGACGACGAGCGGCTGCGGCCCGCGGTCGACGCCCTGGCGCTGGCCGTGCGCGACGGCGCGCTGGGCAAGCTGACCGTCGAGCGGGCCGACGGCGCCTCGATCGTCGGCTCGCCCCTGGCCGAGGCCCTGGAGGAGGCCGGGTTCCACCCGACGCCACGAGGGCTCCGGCTGCGCTCGTAGCGCACGCGGGCCGGCCCCATCCGCACCGCGGCGACCACGGACATGATGGTGCCGCGCATCCTGGCCCAGCCCACCGCCACCAGGAGAAAGCCTTGCACGCTGGCCATGGCGGTCGGCCTGTTCCGGCCCGACGCCGGCATGGTGCTGCTCGGGCTCGCGTTGGACGGTGCCGGACTGTGGATCCCGTCCACGTACGAGCCGAAGGCCACGCCGGATCGGCCCGCCGAGGCCGAGGCGACCCGATGAGGGAGCCGAGCCCGGGTGCGCGGGGCTTTTCGGAGACGGCTTCCCTCATGGGGAGACGCCATCACGTTAGACACGCTTGATAACTCGTTTGCTTGCTCGTGACCTGTTCGACGCATAACCTCGACGGCAGTGAGGAGTTACTCCGCGCAGTGCGGATTGCCATACCGGTGAGCAACGGACGAGCGAGCTTGGTTGATCGAGACGGGCGAGGTGTCGGCTATCGGAGTCGACGCCCGGTCAGTCTTGGCTTGATATCCGTCGTGGTGATGACGCCGATCGGGCTTTCCGCTCCGCGCATGTGACCCCTCCCTATCTGAGGCCGCGTTATGGGTGATGGGGACGCGAGGAGGGCGGGGCGCACATGGGGCCGCTTGTCGTGGTGCTTTCGGTGGCGGTGCTCCTGCTCACGTTCGGAATGATCACCGCGCTGCTCATCGTGGTCCGGCGCACCTCGGCCGGCGTCCCTCGCGCGTCCGAGCCCAGCCCCGAGCAATTGCAGGCCGTCCACGAGGAGCTCGAACAGGCGCGTGCGGAGGCCGGGGAGATTCGTGGCAAGGCCGAGTCCGACGCCGAGGAGATCCTGCGCAGGTCGGAGGCCGCGGCCGAGAGCGCCGCGCAGATGCGGCGCGAGGTCGAGCAGGAGAGCCGGATCCTCAAGAGCGAGCTCAAGGAGCTCAGGGCCGACCTCGAACGCAGGGAGGGCCGGCTGGCCGAGCGCGAGCAGCGGCTGGACGAGGAGGCCCGGCGGCAGGCCGAACGTGACCGCAAGCTGGCCGAGACCGAGATCGAGCTGGCCGATCGGCGTTCCGAGCTGCTCAAGGTCGAGGAGGAGCGGCGGGTCATCCTGGAGCGGGTGGCCGGGCTCACGGGCGAGCAGGCCAAGGCCGAACTGGTCAGGGAGATCGCCAACCAGGCCAAGCGCGAGGCCACGCTGATCATCAGGGAGATCGAGGGTGAGGCGCGCAAAGAGGGCGAGAAGCGAGCCACCAAGATCGTGACCCTGGCCGTGCAGCGGGTGGCGGCGGAGCAGACGGCCGAGTCGGTCGTCAGCGTGCTGCACCTGCCGGGCGACGAGATGAAGGGCCGCATCATCGGCCGCGAGGGGCGCAACATCAGGGCGTTCGAGTCGACCACGGGCGTCAACCTGATCATCGACGACACACCGGAAGCGGTGCTGCTGTCCTGTTTCGATCCCGTACGCCGGGAGACCGCCAGGCTGACCCTGGAGAAGCTGGTGCTCGACGGCCGGATCCACCCGCAGCGCATCGAGGAGGCCCACGAACGCAGCCGGGCCGAGGTGCAGGACCTGTGCGCCCGCGCCGGCGAGGACGCCCTGGTCGAGCTCGGCATCACCGACATGCATCCCGAGCTGGTCCTGCTGCTCGGCCAGCTCAGATACCGCACCTCTTACGGCCAGAACGTCCTCAAGCACCTCATCGAGTCCGCGCACATCGCCGGCATCATGGCCGCCGAGCTCAAGATGGACCAGAGGTTGCTGAAGCGCTGCGCCCTCCTCCATGACATCGGCAAGGCGCTCACCCACGAGGTCGAGGGCAGCCATGCGCTGATCGGCGCGGAGATCGCCCGCCGCTACGGCGAGCAGGAGGACGTGGTGCACGCCATCGAGGCGCACCACAACGAGGTCGAGGTCCGCACCGTGGAGGCGGTGCTCACCCAGGCGGCCGACGCGATCTCCGGCAGCCGCCCCGGCGCCCGCCGCGAGTCGCTGGAGGCGTACGTCAAGCGGCTGGAACGCCTGGAGGAGATCGCGCAGTCCTACGAGGGCGTCGAGAAGGTCTTCGCCATGCAGGCCGGGCGGGAGATCCGGGTGATGGTCAAGCCCGACGCCATCGACGACATCCAGGCCCAGGTCATCGCCCGCGACGTGGCCAAGCAGGTCGAGGAGGAGCTGACCTACCCGGGCCAGATCCGCATCACGGTCGTGCGCGAGTCGCGCGCCACCGAGTTCGCGCGCTGACGCTCGGCCGGGTCAGCCGAACAACTGCTGGTAGAAGGCCAGCTCCGCGGCCAGGGCGGCGGCTCGCGTCTCGGTGCGGCGAAACCCGTGCCCCTCACCCTCGAACGCGAGATAGGTGCAGGGGACGCCGCGCTCCGACAGCGCCTCGGCGAACGCGGCCGACTGCCCGGGCGGCACGATCGGATCGTCGAGCCCCTGCAACAGCAGCATCGGGCAGGACACCCCGTCGACCAGGGTGAGTGGCTCGCGCGCGGCGTAGACCTGGAGGTCTTCGGGGCCGACGAGCCACTCCACGTAGCGCGACTCGAAGTCGTGGGTGTGGGCATTGAGCGGGCCCAGCGCGCTGACACCGTAGTAGGACACGCCTCCGGCGAACGCGCCGGAGCGGCAGCAGGCCGCCATCACCGTCCAGCCTCCGGCGCTGGCGCCGCGCACGGCGATGCGCGCCGGATCGGCCAGCCCTTCGGCGGCCAGCCACTCGGCCGCCGCGACCATGTCCTCCACGTCGACGACGCCCCACAGGCCCTTCAGCCGCTCGCGGTAGGCCCGGCCGTGACCGGTCGAACCGCCGTAGTCGACGTCCAGCACACCGATGCCGCGCGACGTGAGCAACGCCTTCTCCAGGTCGAGCGCGGTGTTCGCGTGGGCTGTCGGCCCGCTGTGGGCGAATATCACGTAAGGGGGAGCCTCCGGCGAGTCGATGGCCGGGTTGGACGGCGGGTAGAGGAAGGCGTGCACGTGCCGCCCGAACCGGCCGGTCACCTCCACCGACCGCGGCGAGGGCAGGTAGGCGGTGTCCGGCAGCTCCTCGATGTCGCGCTTGAGCCCTTCGGCCCGGCCCGTCATGGTGTCGACCCGGACGATCGACGTGGCCACCGCCGGACCGTAGCCGGCCCCGACCAGCCTCATGCCGTCGGCGGCCAGCGCCGGCTCCCACCCGGCGTAGGGCACGTCGAGGTCGGTGAGCTGCCCCGTGCCGGGGTCGAGCAGGCCCAGCCGCAGGTCACCGCGCCCGTGCAGCACCGCGAGCCGCCCGTCGCCGAGCATGGTGTACGGCAGGCCGCCCAGGTGCCATGGTGGCCAGGCGAACTCCTCCTCGGCCGGGCAGAGCGCCCGGGACGAGGTGCCGTGGATGCCGATCTGGTAGAGGTTCCACCAGCCGGATCGGTCGGAGATCAGGTAGAGGTGCCCGTCGTCCTTCCACTGCGGCGCCAGGACGGACTCCGACGCACCGCCCTGGACCGTCCACGAGGCGCCGTCGGCGAGGCGGGTGACGCGCAGCTCGGTGCCGTTCCACGGCATACGGGGATGGTTCCAGCAGATGTAGGCCAGATGCCGGCCGTCGGGGGAGAGGGCGGGGCAGGCGTAGAAGTCGGCGCCCGTGGCCCACTCCCGGGCCTCACCGCCCGTGAGCGGGAAGGAGACGACGGACCGGGCGATCTTGCCGTCGTCGTGGTGGCGTTCGCGCACGCACCACACCTGGCCGTCGCGTACGAGCAGGTCGGCGTAGCGGGAGCCGTCGCCGACCGGGGTGATCGCGATGGGCTCGTCGCCGAGCAGATAGAGGCGCTGGTCGGCGAGGTTGGCGAAGACCACGCCACCCTCGGGGGTCACCGCGTAGGGGCGGCCGCCGTACTCGTGGACCCGGGTGCGGGCGCTCCACGGCGCGCGCAGCAGCTCCTGGTGGGTGCCGTCGGCGGCGCGACGCATGATCGTGGTGCGGCCGCCCTCGTCGGGGCGGTCCTCCACCCACCACACCTGGCCGTCGTGCGCTTCGGGCCAGCCCAGGCGGAGTCCGGAACGGGCGACGTCGGTGGTGGAGATGGGGGAGGGCCAGAAGGGCATAGCTGAATCCTGCCGGAAGATCGGCGGGCGTGCGGGGCGGTCACCCTTCTTCCGGCGACCACCCCGCGACGTCAGCTGAGCCCCGAGGCGCTCCCGCTGGCCGAGTGGTCCAGCCCGACCGCGCCGGGCGGCGCGATCGGCCTGGCCGCGGACCTGCGGCTGCGGCGGCTGCGCTTCTCCAGCCAGCTCGCCAGGTAGCTCAGCGCCAGGTTGAGCGTCACGTAGATGACGCCGATGACGATGGCCGCGGGGATCAGCGAGCCGAAGAAGGCGGCCGGCAGGATCTTGAAGCCGGTGTTGAGCAGGTCGACGTAGGCGATGATGTAGCCGAGCGCGGTGTCCTTGAGCAGGACCACCAGCTGGCTGATGATCGCCGGCATCATCGCCGTGACCGCCTGCGGCAGCAGCACCAGCCGCATCACCTGGTTCTTGCGCATGCCCACCGCGTAGGCCGCCTCGGACTGGCCCTTGGCGACGGCGTTCACGCCCGCTCTGACCACCTCGGCCAGCACCGAGCCGTTGTAAAGCGTCAGGCCGAGCACCACCGCGGCGAAGGCGTAGTCGCCGCCGCCGAACAGGGTCGGCGCGAGGTAGAAGATGAAGAAGATCAGCAGCAGCAGCGGGATGGCCCGGAAGACCTCGACCACCAGGCCCGCGGGGACCCGGATCCAGGCGTGGTCGGAGAGCCTGGACAGGCCGAAGATCGCGCCGAAGGCCAGGGCGAGCACCGCGGCCACCGCGGCGGCCTTCAGCGTGCCGATGAGGCCGGGGATGATGTAGAACTCCCAGGTCTCGGCCTCAAGGAACGGCTGCCAGATCTTGCCTTCCCACTGGCCCTTGGCGTCGAAACCCCGGTAGACCCCGTACAGGGCCGCCCCGACCGCCACGACGCTGACCAGCGTGAGGAGGTGGTTGCGCACCCTCGTACGCGGTCCGGGGGCGTCGAACAGGACAGAGGCGCTCATCGGACCACCGCCAGGCGTCGGGCCAGCCAGCCGGTGTAGTAGCCGATCGGCAGGGTGAGGGCCATGAAGGCCACGACGAGTCCGAGGAAGATCGGAATTGAGGCGCCGGTGGTGTCGAAGGTCTCCTTCATCACGGCCGCGGCGTCGGCGAGGTAGCCGCCGGCGGTGGCCACCGTGGTGTTCTTGATCATCGCGATCATCACGCTGCCGAGTGGTGCGATGACCGCGCGAAACGCCTGCGGCAGGATGATCAGCGTCAGTGACTGGAAGAAGGTCAGCCCGATCGCCCGGGACGCCTCCGCCTGCCCCAGCGGCACCGTGTTGATGCCGGCGCGCAGCGCCTCGCACACGAAGGCCGAGGTGTAGACCGCCAGGCCCAGCGCGACGAGCCAGAACGAGTTGGTCCTCGGCACGTCGGAGAAGACCAGGCCGAGCTGGTCGCTCAGACCGAGCGCGGAGAAGGCCAGGACCAGGGTCAGCGGGGTGTTGCGCACCACGTTGACGTAGATGGTGCCCGCCGCGCGCAGCACCGGCGTCGGGGAGACCCGCATCGACACCAGGATCGTGCCGAGGACGAGGGAGACGACCCCGGCCACGAGGGAGAGCTTGACGTTCTCCAGGAAACCCTGCGCGAGGGCGGGTGCGTACTTGATCAGTTCGTCCATCGTGCTCCACCACAGAGAAGGGCGGCGGCCGGGTGACCGGCCGCCGCCTCTGGTGTGACTAGGCGCATCCCTCAGCCGGCGGTGCGGCCTCCGACACCTTCAGTCCGTCGATGCCGCCGAACCACTTGTCCAGCAGCTGCTTCATGGTGCCGTCGTCCCACAGCTTCTTCACCGCGGTGTTGACGGCCTCACAGGTCTTGGTGTCGCCCTTCTTCAGGCCGATGCCGTACTTCTCGTCGGTGAAGCCCTGGCCCAGGACCTTGAAGTTGCCGCCGGCCTGCTTGGCGAAGCCCGCCAGGATCAGGTCGTCGGTGGTGACGGCGTCGAGGTTGCTGCCGGTCAGCTTCTGCACGCACTCGGAGTAGTTGGCGGCGTCGACCGTGGTGGCGTCGAGGTCGAGCTCACCGTCGGGCGGCGGGTCGGTGATCCGCTTGTAGGAGTTGGACCCGGCGGCCTTGCAGATCTTCTTCCCCTTCAGGTCCTGCGGGGTGTTGATCGAGGTGTCGTCCTTGCGGACCATCACGTCCTGGTGGGCGATGACGTACGGCCCGCCGAAGGTGACCTTGCCCTTGCGCTCCTCGGTGATGGAGTAGGTGGCGACGACCATGTCGACCGTGCCGTTGGCGAGGAACGGCTCACGGTTGGACGAGGCCGACTCCTTCCACTCGATCTCCACGTCCTTGCCGCCGGCCAGCTCCTTGACCAGGGCCTTGGCCACGTCGACGTCGAAGCCCTCGGGCTCGGAGCCCTTCTTCAGGCCCAGGCTCGGCTGGTCCCACTTGGTGCCGACCACGATCTTGTTGGCCCCTTGGACCTTGTCGACCACGGTGGAATAGCTTTCGTCACCACCGCCGCACGCGGCCAGGCCGACAGCCAGGGCCGCGATGGAGAGCACCGCTCCCGTTCGACGCATGTGCATGTGTACCTACCTCAATAGTCAGTGCGTGAGGATCTTCGAGAGAAAGTCACGCGCTCGGTCGGTCTGCGCGTTGGTGAAAAACTCGTCGGGGGTGTTCTCCTCCACGATCTGTCCCTCGGCCATGAAGACCACCCGGTTGGCGGCCCGGCGGGCGAAGCCCATCTCGTGGGTGACGACCATCATGGTCATTCCGTCACGTGCCAGCCCGACCATGACGTCGAGCACCTCCTGCACCATCTCGGGGTCCAGCGCGGAGGTCGGCTCGTCGAACAGGATCATCTTGGGGTCCATGGCCAGCGCCCGGGCGATCGCGACCCGCTGTTGCTGGCCGCCCGAGAGCTGAGCAGGGTACTTGTCGGCCTGCGCCGAGATGCCGACCCGCTCGAGCAGCTCCATGGCCCGCGCGTCGGCCGCCTTCTTGGCGACCCGGCGCACCTTGACCGGCCCCAGAGTGACGTTCTCGCGGATGGTCTTGTGCGCGAAGAGGTTGAACGACTGGAACACCATGCCGACGTCGGAGCGCAGCCTGGCCAGCGCCTTGCCCTCCTCGGGCAGCACCTCGCCGTCGAAGGTGATCGTGCCGCCGTCGATGGTCTCCAACCGGTTGATCGCCCGGCACAGCGTGGACTTCCCGCCGCCCGAAGGACCGATGACGACAAGGACCTCGCCACGGGAGACCGTCAGGTTGATGTCCTTCAGAACGTGGAGGGCCCCGAAGTGCTTGTTGACGTTCTCCAACTGGACCAGTGGAGTGACGTCCCCGTTCTCCGTCATGGGTCAAAACCTAGGGGGCCTTAGGACGCTGGTCACTAACCGAGCGGTACCGATCCGATCACATCATGCCACCGAGCTGCTGTTTTATATGCTAGCGGCTGCCGCAAGGCAGACAGCGACTACCCTTGAACGTGCCATGACTGTGACCCAGGAGAGCGCCCGCACCTACGAAGTGCGCACATACGGGTGCCAGATGAACGTCCACGATTCCGAGCGGCTGTCAGGATTGCTTGAGGACGCCGGTTACGTGCGCGCGGCCGACGGTGAGAGCGCCGACGTGGTCGTCTTCAACACCTGCGCGGTGCGCGAGAACGCCGACAACCGCCTCTACGGCAACCTCGGCCACCTCCGGCCCGCCAAGATGAGCAACCCCCGCATGCAGATCGCCGTGGGCGGCTGCCTGGCGCAGAAGGACCAGGGCGAGATCGTCCGCAAGGCGCCCTGGGTCGACGTGGTCTTCGGCACCCACAACATCGGCTCGCTGCCGGTGCTGCTGGAGCGGGCCCGCATCGAGGGCGAGGCGCAGGTCGAGCTGAAGGAGTCGCTCGAGGTCTTCCCCTCGACGCTGCCCACCAAGCGCGAGTCCGCCTACGCCGCCTGGGTGGCCGTCTCGGTCGGGTGCAACAACACGTGCACGTTCTGCATCGTGCCCTCGCTGCGGGGCAAGGAGAAGGACCGGCGGCCCGGCGACGTCCTCGCCGAGGTCAGCACGCTGGTCGGCCAGGGGGTCCTGGAGGTCACCCTGCTCGGCCAGAACGTCAACACCTACGGCGTCGAGTTCGGCGACCGGCTGGCGTTCGGCAAGCTGCTGCGCGCCTGCGGCTCGGTCGAGGGGCTGGAGCGGGTCCGCTTCACCTCGCCGCACCCGGCCGCCTTCACCGACGACGTGATCGCCGCGATGGCCGAGACGCCCAACGTGATGCACCAGCTGCACATGCCGCTGCAGTCGGGCTCCGACCGCGTGCTCAAGGCGATGCGGCGCTCCTACCGGGCCGAACGCTACCTCGGCATCATCGAGCGGGTCCGTGCGGCCATGCCCGACGCGGCGATCTCCACCGACATCATCGTCGGCTTCCCCGGCGAGACCGAGGACGACTTCCAGGCCACCCTCGACGTCGTACGGCAGAGCCGCTTCGCCAACGCCTTCACCTTCCAATACTCCATCCGCCCGGGCACCCCCGCGGCGACGATGGACGACCAGATCCCCAAGGCGGTCGTCCAGGAACGCTACGAACGCCTGGTCGCCCTCCAGGAGGAGATCTCCTGGGAGGAGAACAAGAAGCAGGTGGGGCGCACGCTGGAGGTGCTCGTCGCCGAGGGTGAGGGCCGCAAGGACGACGCCACCCGGCGGTTGTCGGGCCGCGCCCCCGACAACCGGCTGGTGCACTTCGCCGTCGGCGACGAGACGCCGCGGCCCGGTGACATGGTGACGGTCGAGGTCACCTACGCCGCGCCACACCACCTGGTGGCCGACGGCGCCGTCCGCGCGCTGCGCCGCACCCGGGCCGGCGACGCCTGGGAGATCCGCCAGGGGGCTCCGGCCAAGGACTCCGGTGTGCTCCTGGGCATGCCGTCCATCGGCCGCCCCGACCCCGTGCCGGCGTCCGGCGGCTGCGCCGCCCACTGAGCCCGCGCCGGCGCTTGGTCAGCGGCGGAGGCCGTCGAGCAGTTGGTAGCAGTACGGGCGGCGGAAGTCGTCGAAGGTGGAGCACGGGTCCGCGCCTCGTGCCGGTGGCGCGGGCGGCTCCGGCGACGGTGTGCGCCTGGCCGTGACGGGAGGCTGCGTGGCGGCCGGACGTGCGGGCGGAGTCACTCTGGGGAGCGCCGACGGCGTGGCGACCGTGGGAGCCGGCTGGGTGGCGGCGGGGCGTGGCGGCGTGGGAGCGGGTGCGAGTGGCCCGGCAGGGCCCCGCTCCGCTGCCACCGGAGTCGCGTCGCCACCGCCGGCCGGAGGGACGGCCGCGTCGCCGGCGTGGGCGGGAGGGAGGGCCGTGGCGGCGGCGTCCTCCGGCGGCAGGGCCCTGACGGCGGTGGCCCCGGGTGGGGGGAGGACCTCGAGCCAGCGGGTGACCGGCGCCGGGTGACCGCCGGGCGAGACGGTGCGGAGCTCGGCGGGGCGACCCGCCTGCCCAGCCTGCCCAGCGTGTCCTGGGTGCTCGCCGGGAGTCACGGCGGCGGGCGACGGCGCCGGATATATCGCCTGCGGTGTCGGTGAAGGAATGCTCGATCCGCCGGAAAGCACGGCTTCCTGATCGTTTATCGACGCCTTTTTCGGGGCCGCCCTGGAGGCTCCGGTGAAGGCGAGGAATATGCCGAGGCCGGCGATGGCGAGCACTCCGGCCACGCCCGCCGCGGGCGCCAGGCGGCCCCGACTACCTGGGCGAATGGATCCAAGGGGGGACAAGTCGTGATTCCTTTGTGATTGGTGTGCGAGCATTCCACTGCTGCGGCTAGTGTGGTCCAACACCCGCGGAAGCCGGAGAGCTTTCCCGATACGACCGCAGGGAGTTGTCACCCATGCAGGATCCGACCGAGCCGGATCGCCAGGAAATCCTCACCGGGCCGGGCGACGAGCCCAGGTCTCCCAGAAAGAACAGAACCCTCGTCATCGCCGCCTCGGCGCTCGTGGCCCTCCTCGCCGCCGGCGGCATCGGCTACGGCCTGGCCGGCAACGACCCCGCCCAGGTCGGCCAGCCCGTCCAGCCCGCGCCGGCCCAGTCCGACGGCGAGGGCCAGGCGAAGGAGGACGACGCCACGGGCGACGCCACCACCGACGTCCCGCAGGACGGCACCGCCTCCGACGCCGGCACCGACACGGGCGGCGACACGGGCGGCGACTCGGGCACCCGCACTGATGCGAACACGGTCGACGAGCCCGCCGACCAGGGCTCGGCGGGCACCGGCACCAAACGCTCGACCAACGTCGGCACCGGCAAGAAGCCCACGTCCTCGCCCACCGCGCCGGCCGAGGACGAGCCGGCCGACAACCCCGCCGACGGCCCCGGCGGCCTGGTCAGCGGTCAGTGCGCCAAGAGCGGCTGCTGACCGCGCGGCGCCGCACGACCTGATGTGACGCGGACTCGGCTCTGCGCCGACCCGAAGTGGCTCGTTGGTTTCCCCCCTTACTGGACCTACGGTGAAGGCCACTTCCTTCATAGGGTCCGGGTATGACTGACAGAGCCGCGGTGCTGCGTGACCTCCATGTGCCGGGAAAGCCGCTGATCCTGCCGAACGTCTGGGACGCGGCGTCCGCCCGCGCCGTCGTGGAGGCGGGTTTCCCCGTGGTCGCCACCGGCAGCGCCGCGGTCGCCGAGGTGCTCGGATACGACGACGGCGAGGCGACGCCTCCCGCCGAGATGATGGCCGCGATCGCCCGCATCGCCCGGGCCGTCGACGTGCCCGTCACCGCCGACGTGGAGCGCGGCTACCGGCTCCCGCCCGCCGACCTGGTGGAACGGCTGACCGCCACGGGAGCCGTGGGCTGCAACCTGGAGGACACCGACCGGGCCACCGGTGATCTGGTCGACGTCGAGGAACAGGCCGGGTTCCTGGCCGCCGTACGGGCCGCCGCCGGGCCGGACCTGGTGATCAACGCCCGGGTGGACACCTACCTTCGCGGTGACCGCACCCGTCAGGCGGCCGTCGAGCGGGCGCGACGCTACCTGGAGGCGGGGGCCGACTGCATTTACCCGATCGGGCTCGGCGACGAGAAGGAGATCGAAAGGCTCGTCACCGAGGTCGAGGGTCCGGTCAACGTGCTGTTCAGGCCGGGGACACCCTCGCTCGCCCGGCTGGCCGAGCTGGGAGTGGCGAGGATCAGCTTCGGGCACGGGCTGCACGCGGCCGCGCACGCCCACGCGCGCACCCTGTTCCAGGCCGTCGCCGAGGGACGCGATCCGTACGCGTAGGCATACCCTGGCCTTGTGCTTGCCGCCGCGGCCGTCTGCCCGCACCCGCCGTTGATCGTGCCCGACCTGGCCGGCGCCGCCGCGTCCGAGCTGGACGAGCTGCGTTCGGCCTGTCGCGCCGCGGTCGCCGCGCTCCGCGCCGCCGGCCCCGACCTGCTCGTCGTGGTGGGCGGCGCCGACACCACCGCTCGATACGACGGCGGAGCCGCGGGCACGCTGCGCCCCTGGGGCGTCGACGTCACGGTGGGCCACGGCGACCCGGTCCTGCCGCTGTCGCTCACCATCGGCGGCTGGCTGCTGGACGCCCACGACGTCGACGGCTTCCAGGCGGTGGCCTTCGACGCCGCCCCCGGCGACTGCCTGGCCCTGGGCGAGGCACTCGTCCGGGAGGGCAGGGTCGCCCTGCTGGTCATGGCCGACGGGTCCGCCCGCCTCACCGAGAAGGCGCCCGGCTACTACGATCCGGCGGCGCAGCCGTACAACGAGGTGATCGCCCGCGCCATCGCCGACGCGGACGCGGCCGCGCTCGCCCACCTCGACCCCGCGAAGGCCGACCGGCTGTGGGTGGCCGGGCGGGCCGCGCTCCAGGTGCTGGCGGGGGCGGCCGGCACGGATGACTTCGAGGGAAGCCTGCTGGCCGACCTCGCCCCCTACGGCGTCGGCTACTTCGTGGGCCTCTGGCGCTGAAGGACTGGTACCGCGCCGGGAGGGAGAGCGTCGTCACAACGAGCGGGACCACGGACCTCGTCGACCTCAACCAGGAAGAGCGCAAAGTGTCACTGGAGCACTAGTCGCGGCCTTCCTCAGCCACTCCGTTCTCCATGGGAGACGGCTGCACCAGGCCGGGCCCGCGCGGACGGTCACGGTCGCTCCTCGCCAGCACGGCGGCGTCCGGGTAGTCGGTTGCGAAGGCGTCCACCCCGAGGTCGAGGTGCGCTCGGTACTCAGCCAGCGCGTCACCGTGATCGGTTGGCACCGCTCCGCGCCGCAGCCCGAGCGGCAGGTACTGGTTCTCGCTGCGGAAGGTGTACACCCCGATCTTCAACCCGGCCTTGTGCGCGTCGGCGACCAGCGTGGTCGGCGTCCCCGCGGAGCCGTCCGGGTTCAGCGGGATGGCTGGGGTTCGGCGGCGGCGGTGCCGGCACCCGCGACGGTGGCGACTACGGCGAGTGCCAATGCAGTGATCTTTCGCACGTGAGACTCCCTGCGGCACCAGCGCCGGAGACTCTCCCCGGCCGATCACCGCGCGGCGATCACGGTAATGATCAAAATCCACCGCCTTCCGCATAGAGGCGAAATTTCCGATGAATTGCTGAAGTTAGCGTTCCTGGGCCGTGATGTGGCGTGGGCGCTTGGGGACGGGGATGGTCATCAGGTCGCGGGCGAGGGTGACCGGGCCGTCGTAGCTCTGGCGGACCTCGTCGAGGAAGGCGGGCTCGTCGGCGTAACCGTAGCGTTCGGAGAAATGGGTGAGGACGAGGTGACGGGTGCGCGCCTCGGCGGCGACGAGACCGGCCTGGTGGGCGGTGAGGTGGCCGTACTCCTTGGCCAGGGCGGCCTCGGCGGACAGGAAGGTGGACTCGATGACCAGCAGGTCGGTGCCGGCGGCGAGCTCGAAGACGGCGTCGCAGAGGCGGGTGTCCATGATGAAGGCGGCGCTCTGACCGGGGCGGGGGACGCTGCACTGGGCGAGGGTGACGCCGCGGACGGAGCCGGTGCGCTGCAGCTCGCCGACCTCGGGGCCGTGGATGCCGTGGGCGGCGAGGCGGTCGGGGAGCATGCGGCGGCCGGTGGGCTCCTGGAGGCGGTAGCCGTAGGACTCGACGGGATGTGACAGGCGGCGGGCGGTCAGGGGGCCGATGGCGGCCTGGTCGCCGGTCAGGGGGTGTTCGGTGATGACGGTGGTGTCGGCGAAGACGGCGGCGTGGCGCAGGCGGCGCCAGTAGGTCTGACCGGAGGCCGGGAAGACGGCCCGGACGGGGTGGCGCACCTTGTCGCGGGCGATGCGCTGGATGACGCCGGGCACGCCGAGGCAGTGGTCGCCGTGGAAGTGGGTCAGGCACAGCCAGTGCACGTCGTTGGCGCTGACCCCGGCGTGTGCCATCTGCCGCTGGGTGCCCTCGCCCGGGTCGAACAGGAACCCCTGGCCGTCCCAGCGCAGCAGGTAGCCGTTGTGGTTGCGGTGCCGGGTCGGGACGGCGCTGGCCGTGCCCAGCACCACGAGTTCGCGAGATGACACGAGCGCGATGCTAGACGTTCGGCGTGGACTTCGCCGCTTTCGCGCCCGCGAACCAGGATGTCACGGGCGTACGATATGACCCGGATGCCGCGTACGACGAGCTCACGTGAGGAACATGATGGCCACGGTCGCGTTCGCCGAGGTGCCGACGCCGGTGGGGTCGTTCGTGCTGGCCGTCACCGAGGACGGCCTGGTCGCGTCGGGATGGGGGTCGCGGGCGCGCCTGAGCGAACGTCTCGGCCTGCCCGAGGTGCACGACCCTGCCCGCACGGCCTTCGCCGTCGCGGAGCTCGGCGCCTACTTCACGGGTGAGCTGCGGGTGTTCGAGACGCCCGTCGACTGGCGGCTGACCTCGGGCTCGCGCCGGCAGGTGTTGCGGGCGCTGCACCGGATCCCCTACGGCACGGCCGTGACCTACGGCGAGCTGGCCACCCTCAGCGGCTCGCGGGTGCCGGCCCGCGGCATCGGCTCCATCATGGGCTCCAACCCGATCCCGATCGTGGTGCCGTGTCACCGGGTCGTGGCGGGCAACGGCCTCGGCGGGTTCAGCGGCGGAGAGGGCGTCGAGACGAAGCGCTGGCTGCTGACCCACGAGGGATACCTGCAGCCAACGCTTCTCGATCTCTGACCGGTCAGCCCTCCTCGTCGCCGGTCTTGTCCTCGGCGGCCCGTCCTGTCTGGCCGCCGCCGGCGGTGTCTTCGCCGTGTCCGCGAGGCTCACCGGGCATCTCACCCGGCTTCTCCTGCCTGCGCTGCTTGGGGATGTGGTGCGCCTTTTCCTGCAGGCCGCCGAGCATCTCCTTGACCTTGTCCAGAATCGACATCTGATCCCCCGATCAGTCGTCCCTGGCCGGCGCCAGGGCGCCGTCTGTCCATTCCTACCCCGACTCTTGACACACTTACCGGTGTGCGCCAGCAGCCAGTCATCGCCGTCGTGGGCCCCACCGCGGCCGGAAAGTCCGATCTCGCCGTGGATATAGCACTCCGGCTGGGGGGTGAATGCGTCAATGCCGATTCGATGCAGCTTTACCGAGGCATGGACATCGGCACCGCCAAACTCTCCCTTGCCGAACAGCGGGGCGTCCCGCACCATCTGCTGGACATCTGGGACGTCACGGTCACGGCCAGCGTCGCCGAATACCAGAAGCTGGTCAGGCCGCTCATCGAGTCGCTGCCGGTGCCCGTGCTCGTCGGCGGCAGCGGGCTGTACGTCCGGGCCGCCATCGACGACCTGGAGTTCCCGGGCACCGACCCGGAGATCAGGGCCAGGCTGGAGGCCGAGCTCGCCGAGACCGGTCCCGCGCCCCTGTACGAACGGCTCAGGCGGGAGGACCCGGCCGCCGCCGCGGCGATCCTGCCGAGCAACGGCCGCCGGATCGTCCGCGCCCTGGAGGTGATCGAGCACTCCGGCCGGCCGTTCTCGGCCACGATGCCGTCCTATCGGGCGGTCTATCCCAGCGTGCAGCTCGGGCTGCGGGTGCCGAGGCCGGAGCTCGACGAGCGGATCGAGGTCCGCGTCCGGCGCATGTGGGCGGCGGGGCTGGTCGAGGAGGTGCGGGGCCTGCTCGGGCGGGGGCTCGCGGAGGGCCGTACGGCCGGCCGGGCCCTCGGGTACGCCCAGGTGCTGCGTTTCCTGGAAGGGGAGTGGACCGAGGAGCAGGCGCTGGAGGAGACGGTCAGGGCCACCCGGCGCTTCGCCCGGCGCCAGGAGTCGTGGTTCCGCCGCGATCCCCGGGTGCGCTGGCTGCCGTACGACGCCCCCGATCTGCTCGAACGATCCCTGGCGCAGATCGCCCGCCCCGACTCGGCATAAAATTCGAACATGCGATTCCTCAAGGGCCACGGCACCGAGAACGATTTCGTCATCCTTCCCGATCCCGACGACGAGCTGGAGCTGCATCCCGCGCTCGTCTCCGCGATCTGCGACAGGAGGGCCGGCATCGGCGCCGACGGCGTGCTTCGCGTGGTGCGGAGCAAGCTCAGCCCCGAGGTCTCCGACCAGGCCGGCGAGGCCGAGTGGTTCATGGACTACCGCAACGCCGACGGCAGCATGGCCGAGATGTGCGGCAACGGCGCACGGGTCTTCGCCCGCTACCTCGTCGAGGCCGGCCTGGCCGAGCCGGGCGAGTTCGCCGTGGCCACCAGGGGCGGCGTCAGGAAGGTGCGGCTCGATGTCTCCGGCGACGTCACGATCGAGATGGGCAAGCCCGTGGTGCGCGGCCGGAGCGTCGCGAGCGTCGGCGGTCAGGAGTACGAAGGCGTGCACGTCGACCTGGGCAACCCCCATCTGGCCTGCCCCATCGGCGACCCCGTCGTCCAGCTCGACCTCGGCCATCAGCCCGGCTTCGACCCGGGCGTCTTCCCCAGCGGAGTCAACATCGAGCTGTTCAACGCCGTCGGCGAGGCGCGCGCGGTCATGCGGGTCTTCGAGCGCGGCGTCGGCGAGACGCGTTCGTGCGGCACCGGCGCGGTCGCCACGGCCGTCGCCGCGGCCGGGCTGAGCGGCGAGACCACCGGCGTCTGGGCGGTGGAGGTGCCCGGAGGCACGCTCACGGTCACGCTGGAGGCAGAGACCAGCTACCTGTCGGGCCCGGCGGTTCTCGTCGCGTCCGGAAATCTGATGCTTGCAGAATGATGTTCTCCTGAGGGATGCTGAGTCCGCTTTTGGAACTGAGAGGGGTGGACATGGCGGACCCACGCACCACGGCGACGAGCGTGAAGGCGCCCATAGGCCAGTACGGCGGCGGCTTCATGATCTCCAGGGAGGCCAAGGCGGTCTGTGAGGAGTACGGGCTCGGCGCGCGCGAATTCTACTTCCGCGGCCGATGCGGGGTGCTCGGCGAGTGCGACGCCGACGTGGTCACCTCGGTCGCGGTGTTCTTCCCGCCCGCCCACGTCGAGGAGAGCTGGAACGGCGGGCGCAAGCTGCCCGTGGACAGGGCCGTCGAGCTCTACACCGAGGTCTGCCACGCCTGGGGACGGCGCAGGATCGGCCACTTCGACGGCTGCGCCAGGATCGCCGAGCTGCTCGAACCCGTCGTTCGGCAGGCCTCGATGATCGGGGCGCCGCTGGCCGCGGGATGGCGGTCCGTGCCGCTGCCCGACGACCCGCCGGGGCGCGCCACGCAGCTGATGCACGTCGTGCGGGAGCTGCGCGGCGGCCTGCACGCCAACGCGGTGATCGGGGCGGGGCTCCGGCCGCTGGAGGCCACGCTCGCCAGCGAGCACGACGCCACGCCGTTCGGACTGGTGACCGGCGCCGACATCGCGAGGTTCTTCGAGTGGCCCGAGCCCTATCCGGCGCCGCCACCGGACGTGGTGGCGCGAAGGGCGGCGGCGGAGAAGGCCACCGACGATCTCATGGCATCGGCATTTTCGGTTCTCAATGACAGCGAATCGGACGAGCTCATCGAGCTTCTGCGTTTTGGGCACGCGCATTGACCTGGCAGACTGACCTGCCATGGACGTGGACATCTGGGCCTGGGTCGGCGAAACCCAGCAGCAGCTTTCTGAAGCGGGCAACGTGGGGCTCGCCATGGCGCTGGGAGACCTACCCGCACAGGCCTACGAGGGCCGTTTTCCCCAGCTCGACGTGATGGCCCCGGCCATCGCCCAGCAGGCGGAGGCCCTGGAGCTGCCCTGGCTCGAGTTCTACGCCCGTTACTGGCATCTGCTGGGCCGGGTCGGCGACCGGGCTCAGGGCGCGGTCGCCATCGGCGACGCCGAGCAGCTGCTGGCGTTCGCCCAGCGCGAAGGCGTGCGCGACTGCCCGTCCACCCCGGCGGCGGTCGAGGCGCTGGCGATCGCGTGGGCCAACGCCGACGGCCCCGGTTACGCGACCGAGCGCCTGGAGACGCTGGGCGCGGTGATCGACGAGCTCCAGCCCGCCGATCCCGCCTACACCGGGCTCGTCACCCAGTACGTGGCCGCCCTCGTCGACGCGGGCAAGGCCGCAGAGGCCGTCAGCTACGCCGAGGCCGCCGTCGAGCGGCTGCGCGCCGCCGGCCGCCAGGCCAGCTGGGAGCTCGGCGCCGAGAGCGCCCGCGCGCTGCTCGCCGCCGGCCGCGCCGAGGACGCGCTGGCCGCGCTGCAGGCGGCGGGCGACTTCCAGGCCGACGACCCGGTGGCCAAGGCCCGACGCGACGGCGTGCGCCGCGCGCTGATCCTGGCCACGCTCGGCCGCATCGCCGAGGCCGTCGACGCGCTGCCCGACCTCGACGTGGTCGGCGAGCACCCGCGCTCCTGGGTCGAGTGGTCGCAGGCGGTCGGCAAGCTGGCCGGCTCCACCCAGATCACCAACACCTGGCAGCTCGGCCGCGTGCTCCGCCAGTGGGTCGACTACTTCGGCATGATGGGCGGCTATCGCGCCCGCGTGGAGCTCGCCCTGGTCGCCGGTGACCTGGCGCTGGCCAGGCAGGGCGTCTGGCAGGCCCGGCTGCTGGCCGACCTCGCCGAGTCGAGCACCGCCGAGCTGCGCGAGAGCGAGGGCCTGGCCGAGCGCATCGCCGCGCTGCGCGCCGCCGCCGACGCCACCCCGGAGCCGGAGGCGCCCGGTCCGGTGGACGAGCGGGTCGCCTACTTCGACGCCGCCGACGGCTACAACGCCGACCCCGAGCGGTGGGTCGGCTGGCTGGCCCCGCTCTCGGGCCAGGACCTCGAGACCACGCGCCGCCACACCACCACGCTCGGCTACCTGGGCTACCCGGCGACGGGCGCCGACATCTACTGGAAGCGTCTCGTCGACACCGGCGACATCGCCACCGCCGACGCCGAGGACATCGCGTTCCTCACCACGTTGCTCATCGAGGCCAGGCAGGACGAGCGGCTGGAGCAGATGGCCGCGATGCTCTCGCACGACCAGCAGCATCTCGCGCTGGCCCGCCTGCACAGCGCCCGCGAGCGCTGGGCCGAGACGCTGGACGCGGCCGAGCACGCCGTCGCCGCCGGGGCCGGCCTCGACGCCCGCCGCATCGTCGCCGGCGCGGCCCAGCAGCTCGACGAGAACGCCAGAGGCGCCGACGTGCTGCACGAGGTCCTCGACGAGCTGACCGAGGAGGACGTCTGGCGCATGATCGTCATGGCCACCTCGGCCGAAGACTGGGACACCGTGCGCAAGGGCGCGGCCAAGATCGGCATGCCGGTCAAGTCGACCGAGGGCCCGATCGAGGAGGAGATGGGCCTCATCAGGGTCATCCTGCCCGCGCCCGACGGCGGCCAGCGCCAGGTGCTGTCCATCCGCACCGGTCCCGCCACCGCCAGGCTGGCGCTGCCGCAGCCGCGCGGCATGGACTACAACGCGGGCGACCTGGTCGTGTTCGACCCGCAGCTGCTGGAGCCGGTCCCCGAAGACCCGGAGGAGCAGCAGAACTTCGTGCCGCCCTTCGCCGCGGTGCGCATCCTCCGGCCCGGCGGCTACACCAGCTACTTCTTCGACGGCGCGGCGCCGAGCGAGTCGGACTGGGCGGAGTTCACCGAGGTCATGGCCGAGCGCGGCTGGCCGATGTGGGTCTACAGCGACGAGAACTACACGGTCACCCACCCGACCGGCGGCGATCCGCTGCCGGGCGTGTTCGGCTGGGTCGCGGTGCCGCCCGGCGTGTCGGCGGTCGAGGTCGACGCGCTGCTCGACGACGCCACCGAGCGCTGGTCGCATCCGCTGGCCTGGCTCGACCTGGCCCGCGAGGTCGATGTCGAGGTGGAGCGCCACGAGCGCATCGTCAAGGAGTACGGGCTCTAGCATGCTGCGGAGCTTCAGTCTCGAGGGCAAGGTGGCCGTCGTCACCGGCGCGTCCTCCGGGCTGGGCGTGGCCTTCGCGCGGGGGCTGGCCGAGGCCGGGGCCGACGTGGTGGTCGGCGCCCGGCGTCTCGACCGGCTGGCCGACACGCGGCGGCTGGTGGAGGAGGCCGGCCGCCGGTGCCTGGCCGTGCGCACCGACGTGACGCGCGTGGAAGACTGCGACGCGCTCGTGGCGGCGGCCGTCGCCGACCTGGGCGCCGTCGACGTGCTGATCAACAACGCCGGCGTGGGCACCGCGGTGCCCGCCCTGCGGGAGACGCCGGAGGAGTTCCGGCAGGTGATCGACATCAACCTGCTCGGCACCTACTGGATGGCCCAGGCGTGCGCGCGGGTGATGCGGCCCGGGTCGTCGATCGTCAACATCGGCAGCGTCCTCGGCGAGACGACGGCGGGGCTGCCGCAGGCGGCCTACAGCGCGTCGAAGGCCGCGGTGATCGGGCTGACCCGCGACCTGGCCCAGCAGTGGACCGGGCGGCGCGGGATCCGGGTCAACTGCCTGGAGCCGGGGTTCTTCGAGTCCGAGATGACGTCGCAGTACAAACCCGGCTACGTGCAGCAGATCGTGGAGCGGCGGGTGCCGATGGGCCGGGCCGGCGACCCCGCCGAACTCGTGGCGGCCGCCGTCTTTCTGGCGAGTGACGCGTCGTCGTACATCACCGGTGTGACGCTTCCTGTGGACGGCGGGTTTCTGATCACCTGATAGCTTGCGCTCTTGGCCCGGGTTTCGGGTTCCGTTATGGCGGGATTTGGGAGGGACGATGCAGGACATCGACAGGCTGGCGGCGGTGATCCGGGACGAGCGGCCCTGGGGGGGCTTCGATCGGTTCACGCTCAACGAGACGTCCACCGTGAAGATCATCGACGTCGCGCCCGGCCAGCGGCTCAGCCTGCAGCGCCACGAGCACCGCGACGAGCTGTGGGTCGCCCTCGACGCGGGCTGTGTCTTCGAGGTCGACGGGCAGCGGCTGGAGCCCGAGGTGGGCGAGCGCATCCTCATCCGCCGTGGGCAGGCCCACCGGCTCAGCTCCTCCGGCCCGGCCACCCGCATCCTCGAGATCGCCTTCGGCCACTTCGACGAGGACGACATCGAGCGTCTCGAGGACGCCTACGGCCGTTCCTGACGCTCGGCGGGCGTAAAGGCCACTGAGGGCGGTCTCCACCACCGCGTCCGCGTAGGCGGCCGCGGAGGCCGTGCTCGGGCTGGTCGGCAGCGATGACCCGCCGCTGCGGCTGCTGCTCGGGAGCATGGTGTACGACCTCGCGTTCGACCTGTCGCGGCGGCTGATGGCCACCTGGGAGGCGTGGGAGGCGGTGAGCCGGGCGGCCGGGCACGCCGTCCCGCGGCCCGGCTCGTGAGGCGGTTCGGCGGGCCGTCAAGGTCCACACCCTTGTCCGGCGGTGTTCTGGGCTCTATGTTCGTTGCGTAGTCCGGTGTTTGTTGCGTAATAGGGAACAACCGGAGGGCGCATGGTGAGCCAGCCTCGTTTGGTGATCATTGGAGCCGGCATTGTGGGCTGTGCCCTGGCCGACGAGCTCGCTTCCCGGGGGTGGACCGACGTCACCCTGGTCGACCAGGGACCGCTCTTCGCCACCGGCGGGTCGAGCTCGCACGCCCCGGGCCTGGTCTTCCAGACGAACCCGTCCAAGACGATGACCGAGTTCGCCTCCTACACGGTGCGCAAGTACACCGGGCTCAGCCTCGCCGGGCGCCCCTGCTTCGACCAGGTCGGCGGGCTCGAGGTGGCCACCACCCCCGAACGCTGGACCGACCTGCACCGCAAGCTGGGATGGGCCGAGTCCTGGGGGGTCGAGGGCGAGCTGGTCGACACCGACCGGTGCTTGGAGCTCTGGCCGATGCTCGACCGGAGCCTGGTCCTGGGCGGCTTCCACGTGCCGAGCGACGGGCTGGCCGCCGCCGTCAGGTGCGCGGAGGCGCAGGCGCGCCGGGCCGCGGAACGCGGGGCGAGGCTGCTGCCGCGGCACACCGTGGTGGGCGTCGAGCAGAAGGGCGGCCGGGTCACCGGAGTCGCGGTGGAGGCCGGAGGCTCGAAATACCAGATCATCCCGGCCGACGTGGTCGTGTGCGCCGCCGGCTTTTGGGGGCCGACCGTCGGGAGGATGGCCGGGCTCACCGTGCCGCTGCTGCCACTGGCCCACCAGTACGCCAAGTCCGGGCCGCTGGCCGTACCGGAGGGGCCCATCCTGCGGCACCAGGATCGCGACCTCTACTTCCGCGGCCACGGCGACCGCGTCGGCATCGGGTCCTACTCGCACCGGCCGATGCCGGTCGAGCAGCACGAGATCGGGCCGAAGGGCACCGTGATGCCATCGGTGCAGGCGTTCACCGAGGAGGACTTCGAGCCGGCCTGGCGGGACGCCGTCGAGCTGCTGCCCGCGCTCGGCGAGTCCAAGTACACCGACGGCATCAACGGGATCTTCTCGTTCACCCCCGACGGCTTCCCGCTCATCGGGGAGGCGCCGGAGCTGGACGGGTTCTGGCTGGCCGAGGCGGTCTGGGTGACGCACTCCGCCGGTGTCGCCAAGGCCGTGGCCGAGCTGCTGGTCGACGGATGTTCGGGCTTCGACCTGCACGAATGTGAGCTCAGCCGGTTCGAGAAGGTCCAGCTGGCCCCGGCCTTCGTCGAGGAGCGCGGCAGGCAGAACTTCGTCGAGGTCTACGACGTGATCCACCCGCTGCAGCCGATGGAGTCGCCGCGGCCGATGCGGACCAGCCCGTTCTACCCGCGCCAGCGCGAGCTGGGCGCCGCCTTCCTGGAGGCGGCGGGGTGGGAGCGGCCGCACTGGTTCGAGGCGAACCTCCCCGCGCTGGAGGATCTGGTCCGGCGGCGGCGCAGCGGCATGGAGGCGCCCGAGGAGGCGCGGGGGATGGCCGTCGAGCCGCTGCTCGGCGTGGCGCAGCGGGGGGAGTGGGCCGCCAGGCACTGGTCGCCGGTCGCCGCCGCCGAGTCCTTCCTGACCAGGGCGAAGGTCGCCCTCTACGACATGACGCCGCTCAAGCGGATCGAGGTGCGCGGGCCCGCGGCGGCCTCCTTCCTGCAGCACCTGACCACCAACAACGTGGACAAGAAGCCCGGCTCGGTCACCTACTCGCTGCTGCTCGACGCCCGTGGCGGAGTCCGCTCGGACCTGACGGTGGCGCGGCTGGCGGAGGACCGGTTCCAGGTGGGCGCCAACGGCAACCTCGACCTCGACTGGCTGAGCCGCCACGCGCCCCGCGACGTGCAGGTCCGCGACATCACGCCGGGCACCTGCTGCGTGGGCGTGTGGGGGCCACTGGCCAGAGATCTGGTCCAGCCGCTCACGGACATGGACATGTCCCACGAGGGCTTCCGCTACTTCACCTGCAAAGAGGGATATGTCGGGCAGGTCCCGGTCATCGCCATGCGCGTGTCCTACGTGGGGGAGCTGGGCTGGGAGCTCTACACCACCGCCGACCTGGGCCTCAAGCTCTGGGACACCCTCTGGGCCACCGGCCTGCCGATCGCCGGAGGCAGGGCCGCGTTCAACAGCCTGCGCCTGGAGAAGGGCTACCGGCTCTGGGGCGTCGACATGACCCCCGAGCACAACCCGTACGAGGCGGGGCTGGCGTTCGCCGTGCGCGATGACAAGGACTTCCTCGGCCGCGACGCCCTGTCCGCCGACATCACGCGCAAGCTCGTGCCGCTGCTCAGCACCGAGGTGGTGATGGGCAAGGAGCCGGTACGGCACGCGGGCCGTACGGTCGGATATGTCACCAGCGCCGCCTACGGGCACACGATCGAGCGGCCCATCGCGTACGCCTGGTTGCCGATCGAGCTGACCACTCCCGGGACACATGTCGATATTTCCTACTTCGGGCGGCGGGTCCCGGCCGAGGTCGCCGCCGAACCGCTGTTCGACCCCAAGATGGAGAAGATCAGACGTTGACCCACCCCGACTTCCTCTGGCGCAACCCCGACCCCAAGCCCTCCTACGACGTGGTCATCGTGGGCGGTGGCGGACACGGCCTGGCCACCGCCTACTACCTGGCGCGAAACCACGGCCTGACGAACGTGGCCGTGCTGGAGAAGGGCTGGCTGGCGGGCGGCAACATGGCCCGCAACACCACGATCATCCGCTCCAACTACCTGTGGGACGAGAGCGCCGCGATCTACGAGCACTCGCTCAAACTGTGGGAGGGACTGAGCGAGGAGCTCGACTACGACCTGCAGTTCAGCCAGCGCGGCGTGCTCAACCTGGCGCACAGCCTGGGCGACGTGCGCGAGGGCAGGCGGCGGGTCAACGCCAACCGGCTCAACGGGGTCGACGCCGAGTGGCTCGACGCCGACGAGGTGAGGAAGTTCTGCCCGATCGTCAACGTGTCCTCCGGCGCCCGCTACCCGGTGATGGGCGCGACCCTGCAACGACGCGGCGGCATCGCCAAGCACGACCACGTGGCCTGGGCATTGGCCCGCAAGGCCGACGCCCACGGCATCGACCTGATCCAGGGGTGCGAGGTGACCGGCTTCGACATCACGGACGGCCGGGTGCGGGCCGTGCGGACCTCGCGGGGCCGGATCGCGGCCGAAAAGGTGGCGCTGGCCTCCGCCGGGCACACCTCCGTGCTCGCCGAGCGGGCCGGGATCCCGCTGCCGCTGCAGTCGCACCCGCTGCAGGCGCTCGTCTCGGAGCTGCTGGAACCCGTGCTCGACTGCGTGGTCATGTCCAACGCCGTGCACGTGTACGTGAGCCAGGCGCACAAGGGCGAGCTGGTCATGGGGGCGGGGATCGACTCGTACAACTCCTATGGACAGCGCGGCGCGTTCCACGTGATCGAGGCGCAGATGGCGTCGGCGCTGGAGCTGTTCCCGATCTTCAGCCGGGTGCGGGTGCTGCGGACCTGGGCCGGCATCGTGGACGTCTCGCCCGACGCCTCGCCGATCATCGGCCGCACTCCCGTCGAAGGGCTGTACATCAACGCGGGGTGGGGCACCGGCGGTTTCAAGGCGACCCCCGGCTCCGGCTGGGTCTACGCGCACACGATCGCGCACGGCGAGCCACATCCGCTCGCCGAGCCGTTCGCGCTCGAACGGTTCACCACGGGCGCGCTCATCGACGAGCACGGCGCGGCCGCCGTAGCGCACTGAAGGGGACGCGCCGATGCTGCTGATCGACTGCCCGCACTGCGGGCCACGCGACGAGAACGAGTTCCGGTACGGCGGCCAGGCCGGCATCGCCTACCCCGAGCGGCCCGCGGAGCTGACCGACGACGAATGGGCCGGGTACGTGTTCCGGCGCGACAACCCCAAGGGCTGGTTCCACGAACGCTGGTTCCACGCGCACGGCTGCCGCACCTGGTTCACCGTCGAGCGGCACACCGTCACCCACGAGATCCGGAAGGCGCGATGACCCGTCTCCCTTCGGGCGGTCTGGTCGACCGCTCGGTCACGCTGTCGTTCCGCTTCGACGGCCGCCCGCTCCACGGGCACCCCGGCGACACCCTCGCCTCCGCGCTGCTCGCCTGCGGGGTGCGCGTGGTGGGACACAGCGTGGAGCTGGGACGGCCGCGCGGCGTCTTCTCGGCGGGCGCCGAGGAGCCCAACGCGCTGGTCCGCGTGGGGGCCGATCCGATGGTGGCCGCCACCACGGTCGAGCTGTACGACGGGCTGGAGGCGTGGAGCCTGCGCGGCAAGGGCCGGGTGGACCCCGACGCGGGCGACGACCGGCGCTGCGACAAGGGCTACCTGCACTGCGACGTGCTGGTCGTCGGCGGCGGGCCCGCGGGGCTGGCCGCGGCGCTGGCGGCGGGCGCGACGGACGCCCGCGTCATCCTGGTGGACGACCAGCCGCGGCTCGGCGGTGACCTGCTGAGCAGCCGCGTGCGGCTCGACGGGGCCCGGGGCCTCGACTGGGCGGTGCTGGCGGGCGCGCGGCTGGCCGCCCTGCCCGAGGTCAGGGTCCTGACGCGGACGACCGCGATCGGCTACTACGACCACAACTATGTGGTGGCCGTCGAGCGGCGCGCCGGCGGCGAACGACTGTGGCACTTCCGGGCGCGCAGGGTCGTGCTCGCGACCGGCGCGCACGAGCGGTCGCTCGCGTTCCCCGGCAACGACCGGCCCGGCGTCATGCTCGCCTCCGCCGCCCGCGCCTACGCCAACCGGTACGGCGTGCGTCCCGGCCGCCGGGCCGTCGTCTTCGCCTGTGCCGACTCCGGCTACGAGGCGGTCCACGACCTGGTCGCCGCCGGAGTGGAGATAGCGGAGATCGTGGACCCGCGCGCGCCCGGCGGCGAGGTCGTCACCGGCACCACCGCCGACGCCGACGGGCTGCTCGACGGCGTGCGGATCGGGTCACGGCACGTCGAGGCCGACCTGCTGGCCGTGGCGGGCGGCTGGAACCCTGCCGTGCACCTGTTCAGCCAGTCGCAGGGCACGCTCCGCTTCGACGAGGGGGCGCAGGCGTTCGTGCCGAACGTGTCGGCGCAGGCCGAGCGGTCGGCGGGCGCGTGCCGGGGCGTGTACGGCACGGCCGAGGCGATCGAGGACGGCTTCGCCGCCGGGGCCCAGGCCGCCCGGCAGGCGGGATTCGCCTCCGGCAGGGTCCCCCGGGTGCCGGAGAGCGACGAGCGAGCCCTACGGGCCCCGGCGGCGCTCTGGCTGACCGTCCCCGGCGGCGCCGAGTCCGGTGGTGCCTGCACCGGTGGTGCCGGGTCCGGTGGCGCGGAGTCCGATCACGGCGAGCCTGGCGGTGGCTGTACCGGTGGTGCCGGGTCCGGTGGCGCGGAGTCCGATCACGGCGAGCCTGGCGGTGGCTGTACCGGTGGTGCCGAGTCGGGCGAAGGCGAGCCGGCCTTCGCCGACCTGCACCGGGACGTCACCGTGGCCGACCTGGCCAGGGCCGCCGGGACCGGCATGCGCTCCGCCGAGCACGTCAAGCGTTACACCACCGCGGGCACTGGCGCCGACCAGGGCAAGACCTCCGGAGCCGTGGTGGCGGGCGTGATGTCCGCGTTGCTCGGGGTCACGCCCGGCCAGGTGGGCGGCACCACGTCCCGCCCGCCGTACACGCCGGTGTCGTTCGCGACCCTGGCGGGACGCGACCGCGGCCCGCTGTCCGACCCGGTCAGGACGACCGCCATGCACGGCTCGCACCTGGCCAGGGGAGCGGTGTTCGAGGACGTCGGGCAGTGGAAGCGCCCCTGGTACTTCCCCCGCGACGGCGAGACGATGCGCGAGGCGGTGCTGCGCGAGTGCCGCGCGGCCCGCACCGGGGTCGCCGCGATGGACGCCTCCACGCTCGGCAAGATCGACATCAGGGGCGCGGACGCGGGCGGGTTCCTCGACCGGATCTACACCAACCTGTACTCCACGCTCGCGGTCGGAGCCTGCCGCTACGGGGTGATGTGCACCGCAGACGGGATGGTCTTCGACGACGGCACCACGAGCCGGCTCGGCGACGACCACTACCTGATGACCACCACGACGGGCAACGCGGCGGCCGTGCTCGACTGGCTGGAGGAATGGCACCAGACCGAGTGGCCCTCGCTCGACGTCTCGTTCACCTCGGTGACCGACCACTGGGCGACGGTCGCGGTGGTCGGACCGGGGGCCCGCGAGATCCTCTCCGTGATCGCGCCGGACGCCGCCGGGCTGGCGTTCATGCGGCACACGGCCGCCGAGGTGCTCGGGGTCGAGGGGCGGGTGTTCAGGATCAGCTTCTCGGGCGAGCTCGCCTACGAGGTCAACGTGCCCTGGGGGTACGGCCGGGGGCTCTGGGAGGCCGTCCTGGACCTGGGCGCGGTGCCGTACGGGACCGAGACCATGCACGTGCTGCGGGCCGAGAAGGGGTTCGCCATCGTCGGCCAGGAGACCGACGGGACCGTCACCCCGCAGGACCTGGGGCTGTCCTGGCTGGTGTCGAAGCGCAAGCCGGACTACGTGGGCCGTCGCTCACACGCGCGGCCGGACACCTCACGCGACGGCCGCAAGCGGCTCGTCGGGCTGCTCGCCGACGATCCGGAGACCTGCGTGGAGGAGGGGGCGCAGGTGGTGGCGGGACCCGCCGACCGGGTCATGCTCGGACACGTGACCTCCGGTTACGCCAGCGCGACGCTCGGTCGGCCGTTCGGCCTGGCCATGGTCCGCGACGTCGCGACCGGTGACCGGCTCATGGCGGTCTCGGGTGAGGCCGCCGTTCCCGTGACGGTGGTGGAACCCGTCTTCTACGACCCGGACAACACCCGGCGCGACGGCGTCCCGGAGCCCACCACGCCGCCGGACGCCTCGCCAGGCACGCCGCCGGACACCTCATCGGCCGGCTCCCCGGGCGGGTCGCCTGGCCGTTGCGGGGACGCGGCGTGTCCCGCGGAGAGCCCGGCGGCCGGGTTCGCGGAGCGCTTCGCGGCGGCGAGCGGCGAGCGGGTGCGGCTCCGCGAGGCACCCTTCACGCCGATGTGGGAGGTACGCGGCACGGGTCCCGGCGTGGATCCCGGCGTGGATCCCGGCGTGGATCCCGGCGTGGATCCCGGCATGGATCCCGGTAAGGGGCCCGGCGCGGGGCCGAGCATGGATCCCGCCACAGGGCCGGGCATGGGGCCGGGTGTGGGGGCCGATACGGGTCTCGGCGCGGGGGCGTACCGGGTGCTTCGGCTGGGGCCCGCGTGGTGGTTGGTGGTGGGCGGGCTCGACGGGCGGCCGGGGTGGGTGGACGTGTCCGGGCAGCGGACCGTGCTGGAGCTCGACGGCCCGGGCGCCCTGGACGTCCTGATCACCGGGTGCCCGATCGACCTGCACCCCTCCGTGTTCACCGGGCACGCCCAGACGCTGCTCGGCAAGGCCCCGGTCGTCCTGGAGCGGACGCCGTCCGGCTACCGCGTCTACGTGCGCTCGTCGTTTACGGCATACGTGGCCGAATGGCTACTTGACGCGATGGCGGGAGATTTGGGGATTTTGGGGTAGTAGCTGTACCTAGGCTTTACGAAAACTTAAGTCTGGGAGATAGTGTGCGCTTTCGTGTTGGTTTGGCCGGATTAGCGGTAGTGGCGGCGCTCACCGGATGCGGGGAGCTGGAAGCGCAGATCGGGGCGGACACCGGCACCGCCACCGACGCGACGGGCTCCCACTCCAAGGGCGACATCACCGACGCCCTCAAGAAGCTGGACAAGCTGGCCGTCAAAGGCCGAGCCCCGCGCACCGGGTTCGAACGTGACAAGTTCGGCCCCGCCTGGGCGGACGTCGACCGCAACGGCTGCGACACCCGCAACGACATCCTCAAGCGAGACCTGAGCGACGAGACGTTCAAGCCCGGAACCCACGACTGCATCGTGCTCACCGGCATCCTCAAGGACCCCTACAGCGGCAAGACCATCTCCTTCAAGCGTGGCCAGGACACCAGCACGGCGGTCCAGATCGACCACCTGATCCCGCTTTCGGACGCCTGGCAGAAGGGCGCCCAGCAGTGGACGGCCACCAAGCGCAAGGAGTTCGCCAACGACCCGCTCAACCTGCTCGCGGTCGACGGTCCCCTGAACGGCCAGAAGAGCGACTCCGACGCCGCCACCTGGCTCCCTCCGCGCAAGGCGTACCGGTGCGCGTACATCGCCCGTCAGATCGACGTGAAGGCGAAGTACGACGTGTGGGTCACCTCCGCCGAGAAAGCCGCCATGAAGGGCATTCTGGACGCCTGCTGACGGACCGGATCGCGCCGGGAGACCGGCGCGATCCGGGGACGTCATCCGGGACCGTCCGGGGACGTCATCCGGGACCATCCAGGACCATCCAGGGACGTCTTCTGGGGACCATTCAGGGATGTCATCCGGGGGAGGCCGTCCGGGGATGTCATCCCGGGAGGACGTCAGTCATCGTCGGAGCCGTGGTCGTCGGAGCCGTGGTCGTCCGAGCCACCCCGGTGCCTGGAGTCGTCGACGTGCTCCTGCTCGTGCTTGAGGACCTTCCCGGTCGCCGCGTCGACGTCGAGCTCGTGCTCCACGTCGCCCTTGACCAGCTCGACCTCCCACACGTCCGGCTTCTGGCCCCGCTTGTCGAGGGACACCTCGTCGATCCATCCGCCGGGCACCTGCTTGTGCGCGATCTGGATGGCCTGCTCGGCGGTGACCTTGGGCGCGGCGGCCGTCGCGGCCGCCTGCTGGGATGGAGCCGTCGTGGCGGCGACGGCGACGGCCGCGCTTCCGCCCGCGATGAGGAAGGTGACACCGGTCCCGATTACGATGATTCTCTTTGTGATCCGCATGCCCCCTAGCGAACCGTGATGGCCGGTAACAGCGCGCTAAGGAGCGGTTAACACCACGTCCACGATCGCCCCGCCTCCGGCGGCGGGCGAGACCGACAGCGAGCCGCCCGACGACTCGGCCGTGCGGCGGGCGATGTCGAGGCCGAGACCGGTCGAGCCGCCCGCGCTGTCCCCGCGCCTCGACAGCGCGGGGTCGAACCCCGGCCCCCGGTCGCTCACGGTCAGCACGGCGCCGGAGTCGCGCGGCACGAGCCGTACGGCGAACGGAACACCCTCGGGGGTGTGCGCGAAGACGTTGCCGAGCAGCGCGTCCACGCACGCCGCGAGATCGGTCGCGCCCACCGCCACGGGCACGGGCGCGTCCGGCAACGACACCGACACCTCGCGGCCCTGGTCTTCGGCCAGCACCGACCAGAAGCGCACCCGCTCGCTCACCACCGCCGTCGCGTCGCAGCTCTCCCGCCCGGCCGAGCGGCGGCGGGCGTCGGTGATGACGGCGCTCACGGCCCGCTCCAGCGCGTCGACCCGGGCCCCGACCCTGGCCGCCTCCTCCGGGTCGCGCAGCGCCTCCACGTCGAGCCGCAAGCCTGTCAGCGGGGTGCGCAGCCGGTGCGACAGGTCGGCCACCGACTCCCGCTCCGCCGCCAGCAGGTCGTCGATGCGGGTGGCCAGGTGGTTGAGGGCGAGGGCCACCGACCGCACCTCGGGTGGCCCTCCCGGCTCGGCCCGCGCGGCCAGGTCGCCCCCGGCCAGCCGGTGGGAGACGCGGGCCAGCCCGTCCATCGGCCTCGTCATCGCCAGCGCCAGCCGGTCGGCCAGCACGATGCCCAGCAGCACCAGGGCCAGCCCCAGGATCAGCAGCGCCGCCCAGGCCGCCTGGACGCCCCGCGTCAGCTCGGCGTCGCTCACGAAGACCCTGATCACCGCCGTGCCCTCGGGAGTCTGGGCCGACGACAGCACCTCCCTGCCGCCGGTGGTCTCGGCGGTGACGCTCCGGCCGGTCGCGGCCAGGCGTACCGCGTCGGAGCGGGGAGCGCCGGCGCCCAGGGTCCGGCCGTCCGGCAGGAACACTGTCACCGGCCGCGGCACCTGCCCGACCGCCAGCGCCAGGTCCGGAGTGCCGATGGCGACGCTCACCGACTCGGCGGCCGCGGTGGCGCGGTTCATCGCGCCGTTCTCCGCCACGGACCGGATCAGCACCGCCATCGGCACCAGGAGCGCGATCAGCACCAGCGAGGTGGTGGCCGCCACCAGCAGCGCCAGCCAGCGCCTCATGACAGCCTCATGATGGCTCCGCCAGTTTGACCCCGACTCCGCGCACGGTGTGCAGGTAGCGGGGCTCCGCGGCGGTCTCGCCCAGTTTCCTGCGCAGCCACGACAGGTGGACGTCGACCGTCTTGTCGGCGCCGCCGTAGGGGAGCTGCCACACCTCGGTGAGCAGCTGCCGTTTGCTCACCACCTCCCCGGACCGGGTGGCGAGGTAGTGCAGCACGTCGAACTCGCGCGGCGTCAGGTCGAGCTCCTGTCCGTCGAGCGTGGCCGCCCGCGCCCGCGGGTCGACGCGCAGCCCGCCCACTCTCAGCGGCTCGGCGGCGGGCTCCGCGCCCGCGCGCCGCAGCACGGCCCTGATCCGCGCGTCCAACTGCGCGGCACTGTACGGCTTGACCACGTAGTCGTCGGCGCCGGCGTCGAGCACCGGCACCATCTCGGAGTCCCCGTCGCGGGCCGTCGCGACGATCACCGGCACCCGGCTCACCGCGCGCAGCATGCGCAGCAGCTCCACGCCGTCGAGATCGGGGAGTCCCAGGTCGAGCACGATCAGGTCGGGACGGTCGTCGACGGCCAGCCGCAGCCCCTCGAACGCCGTGGGCGAGGAGGAGACGGCATGGCCGAGCTCCCGCAGGCCGCGGCTCAGTGCGCTGCGGATCGCCACGTCGTCCTCGATGAGCAGGATGTCAGCCATATGGGGAAACCGTAGACGGTGAAACACGATGCATGGTGCGCTCTTATCATCGCCTTAACCAGGCATTAGCCGCAGATGGGGGAAACTGGCGCAGTGAAGCGACTCGTGCTGGCCTGGGTGGTCACGGCGATAGCCGCCACCGGCGCCGCCGTGGCGGTGCTCGGCCTGCTCGGCAGCGCTCTCACCGGCTCCTCCGGCCGCGTGCTGAGCCAGGGAGAGATCCGTGCCGCGCTCTCCTCCGTCACCCCGCGCCCGGCCACGCCATCGGCCGCCCCATCCACGACCCCGTCCGTGACCTCGTCCGTGACCTCGTCAGTGACACCGTCGGACACCTCGTCGGCCTCCCCGTCGGTGACGTCCCCCGAGACGAGCTCACCTCCCGCCCCCCGCGAGGAGCTGATCCGTACGGCCGGCGGCACGGTCATCGCCTCGTGCGAAGGCGACGAGGTGACGCTGCGGTCGTGGAGCCCGGCCCAGGGCTACTCCGTCGACGGCGTCGAGCCCGGCCCGCGCCACGAGGCCAAGGTGGAGTTCGAACCCGACGAGGGGGAGGAGGTCGAGGTGCGCATCGGCTGCTCGGCGGGCCGTCCGGTCACGCTTCGGCACTGAGCGCGGTCTTCGTCAGCTCGGCCTGCCGCCGGATCTGTGCCATCACGATCGGGTTGACTCCCTTGGCCTCGAACACGGTCACCATCTCGTCCATCACCGCGTTGGCCCGGCCCAGGTCGCCCTGCCGGGCCTCGGCCCTGGCCAGGCGGCGCATCACCATGTTCAGCGTGATGTTGTCGATGGTCGCGTCGCGGGCCACCTCGGTCAGCTGCTCGATGCCCTGCTTGGGGTCCGGCGGCCGGATCCGCAGCCGCTTGCCCGGGGTGAGCGCCTTGAAGCCCCGCTCCGCGTTCAGGCCCTTGACCATGCGGGCGTAGACGGCCAGGCGGTGCCCGCCGTGCCTGTCGATCAGCTCGTCCAGCGCCTCGTTGCCGGCGCGCAGCGACGGTGAGTCGGAGCCGAGCAGCGAGAACAGCTTGCCCTGCTCCTCGCCCAGCATCAGCTCGGCCACCTGGTGGTCGTCGGCGCTGACCGGATAGCGCACCCTGACCAGGCAGGACGGGGAGACGATGCGCGAGCCGTCGGCGGCGATGTACTGCCCGCGGACGTGATACTCGCCGGGCTGCTGGAAGTAGTGACCGTCACGTCCGTGCCCGATGTAGGCGCTCCGGTACATGGCCGGGTTGCCCGCGTCGAGCCGCACCTCGTTCGACGAGTCGACGCAGTGCCGCATCATCGGCTGGTAGAGCAGGGTCCGGCCGTCTGGCCGGGTGATGCAGATCTGGGTGAACTCGGTGTCGGGGTGCAGGTGGCTGTGCGTGGTGCGCGGCTCGCCCGTGGCCGACAGCTTGAGCTCCACCACGACCGGCTCGCCGAAGCCGAACCACTCCTTGGCCCGCACCTCCAGCCGCAGCCCGGAACGGTCCTCGACGGGCTGCTCGAACGGGGTGATCTCGGCCGCGCCGGTGCCGAACGCGTTGGCGCCCATCGCCACGTCACGGTAGAACCCGTGCCGCAGGTGCACCAGCTCCGGATCGGTGAACTGGAAGGGGAACGCCGACCAGTAGCCGATCTCGCCGCCGGGCCGGTAGTTCTGCACGTAGTTCATCCACGACAGGTCGCCGAAGCCGCCGTCGGGGCCGAGCGGCTGGGGCGGGGTGGCGAGGTTCTTCTGCCACGAGTGCAGCAGGTTGAAGGCGTGTCCCAGCTCGTGCACGTACGTGCGCAGCTGCGCCCGCTGCGCCTGCGGCGTGCCGCCCTTGATGGCGTCGTAGAACACCGCGGCCCCCTGCCGCTGGTGCGCGTCGTTGTAGTCGAACATGATGCCCCGGTAGCCGCCCACGTGCCTGCTGGCCACCAGCAGCCACACCCGCCAGGCCACGGCGTCGCTGAACCCGCCGAACTGCTGCGTCATCGCGTGGTGCAGCTCGGCGTCGTCCCACGCCAGGTCCGCGCCCGACCCGTCGACCGGGATCACGCCCGGCTGGGCCACGGTCAGCCGGATGCCCGCCTCCGCGTACGCCTCGGCCACGCCGAGATCGCGGGCCACGGTGCCCGGCGGGCAGGGCAGCGCCCCGGTGTTGTAGGCGATGAACGGCTCGGTGCCCGTCACCGAGTCCTGCTCCAGGAGCACGCTGCGGAAGTACGGCGAGGCGTAGGCCACCGGGTAGGAGTGCCCGCCGACCACGGCCGTGCCCGTCCCGTGGCTGATCGTGACGCTGACGTCCTTGACCGGGGCGTCGAAGGTGAAGGCGCCCCGCCCGTCGATCCGCGCCTCGTCACCCTCCGCCCGCACGGCGGGGGAGTTGACCACGAACGAGCCGACGTAGGCGGTGGTCGCGCCCGACACGGAGAACACGTCGCCGCTGAGCCGGCCGGTGGGCCGGGTGCCGTCCACGTCGATGCGGAGCTCCAGGCGCGCGTCGCCGTCCTGACCCTGATACAGCCCGCTGATCATGGGAAGCTCCCTGGGAAATCGATGTGGGGGTACATCGGGGAGACTTCTCCCGGCAGCGGACGCTGTCAACGGCCTCCGCGAACATGAAGCGCCCCGAGCAACTCCTCCGACGCCTTGGTGATCGTCTCCACCGCCCGGTCGAACGCCTCGGCGTTGTGCGAGGCGGGCGCCCGGAACCCGGAGATCTTGCGGACGTACTGCAGGGCCGCCGCCCGGATGTCCTCTTCGGTCACGTCCTCGGTGTAGGGCGGGCGCAAGGTCTTGATGCTTCTGCACATGCTCTAACGGTAATGGCCGAGTTGCCGGCTGATCTCCCGCGCGCCTTCGGCCAGCAGCTCGCCCACCTCCGGCAGCCGGTCCGGAGTGAGCCGGTAGGACGGCCCCGAGGCGCTCACGGCGGCCACCACCGAGCCGTCGCCGCCCACGATCGGCGCGGCGACCGCGTTGAGCCCGACCTCCAGCTCCTCGACCGTGCAGGCCCAGCCGCGCCGCCTGACCAGGCCGAGCTCCAGCCGGTCGGGGTCGGTGACGGTCGCGGGCGTGTAGCGCTCCAGCCTGTGCGGCAGCGGCAGCGTCCCGAACGCCAGCAGCACCTTCCCGCTCGACGTCGCGTGAGAAGGGGTGCGCTGCCCGACCCAGTTGTGACCGCTGATCGCCGAGGGGCCGCGCACCTGCGTGATGTTGACCGTGTCGCCGTCCTGCGGCACCGCGATGTTGACCGTCTCGCCGACGGCCTCGGCCAGCCGCAGGCACACCGGCCTGCTCGCCCGCGACAGGTCGAGCTGGGCCGCGGCCGCGCCCGCCAGGCGCACCACGCCGAACCCGAGCCGGTAGCGCCCGCGCGAGCCGTTCTGCTCCACGAGCCCGCCCTGCTCCAGCGCCGACAGCAGCCGGGACGCCGTCGACTTGTGCACGTCGAGCTCGACCGCGAGATCGGTCACCCGCGTCGAACCCTCCCGGGCCAGGATCTCCAGGATCGTGATCGCCCGGTCGACTGACTGAACGGAGGTGCTCATAGCGCAACAGACTAAACTGTCGGTGCGTGGTGAGACCCTCTCCGCAGGCCAGAGAAGATCGCCTATTCCGACGGCACCCCCTGCTGGGCCCAGCTCCTCACCCGCGACGCCGCCGCCGCGGGGCGCTTCTACACCGCGCTCCTCGGCTGGGACTGCCGAGACCAGGGCGGCTGGGCGATGGCCCGCCTGCGCGAGCGCCCGGTCGCCGCCATCACGCCCCATCCCGAGGCCGACGACCCGGCGCTGTGGACCGTCTATCTGGCGACCTCCGACCTCGGGGCCGCGCTGACCAGGGTCGAGGCCGCCGGAGGCTGGCTCCTGGAGGGGCCCCTGGCCGACTACGCCCTGGTGGCCGAGGCGCGTGAGCTGGGCGCCGACGTGCCGGTGGAGCCGTTCGACACCCCTCGCGGGCGCGTCGCCGTCGTCACCCACGCGGCGGGCGGCGGCATGGTCAGCCTCCGCCAGGCACCGGGCTGAGCTCGGCGCCGAAGTCGTGGGCGATCTTCCGCAGCCCCTCGGCCAGCTCGCCCCGGTCCAGCGCGTCGATGCGCTCGGCCGGTCCCGACACCGACATCGCGGCCACCACCCGGCCGGCGCCGCGCACCGGCACCGCCAGGCAGTGCACGCCCAGCTCCTCCTCGCCCAGGTCCATCGCGTAGCCCCGGTCCCTGACCCGGTCCAGCTCGGCCAGCATGGCGTGCACCTCGGTGATCGTGTTGGGCGTTCGGCGCGGCATCCCGGTGCGCCCCAGCAGTGTGACGGCCTCCTCGGTGGTCCGGCCGGCGAGCAGCACCTTGCCCACGGCCGTGCTGTGCGGCAGCACCCGCCTGCCCACCTCGGCGAACATCCGCAGCCTGCGCGGCGACTGCGCCTGCGCCACGTAGACAATGAAGTCGCCCTCGAGCACCGCCAGGTTCGCCGTCTCGCCCGACAGCTCCACCATCCTGGTCAGGTACGGCTGCGCCCACTCGCCGACCATGCCCTCGGCGATGCCGCCCAGCCGCACCAGGCCGCCGCCCAGCGCGTAGCGGCGGCCGGAGTCCTGGCGCACGTAGCCCCGGGTGAGCAGGGTCTGCAACAACCGGTGGATCGTCCCGTACGGCAGGCCCGTCCTGGCGGCGATCTCCGACAGGCCCGCCTCGCCGCCGTGTTCGGCCAGCGCCTCCAGCACGTCGAGCGCCCGCTCGACCGACTGCACGCTCATGCGCTCACCACGCTCATCGTGCTCACCACGTTCATCGTGCTCACTGCGCTCATCGTGCTGACCGCGCTCAAAGCGAGACTCCGCGCAGCGAGGCGTCCAGAACCTCGGCCGTGTGCGCCACCCTGATCGTGGCGCCGCCCCGCCGCATGGCCGCGGCGATCTGCATCGTGCAGCCCGGGTTGGCCGACACCAGCAGCTCGGCGCCGGTCGAGCCGACCGCCTTGGCCTTCCGGTCGCCCAGGTCGCGGGCCGCCTCGGGCTGGAAGATGTTGTACGTGCCCGCCGAGCCGCAGCAGATGGCCGACTCGGGCACCTCGCGCAGCTCCAGCCCGGGGATGCCGCGCAGCAGCTCGCGCGGCTGGGCCCGGATGCCCTGGGCGTGGGCCAGGTGACAGGCGTCGTGGTAGGCCACGGTGAGCGGCAGCGGATGCCGCTCGGCGACCGGGCCCAGCTCGGCGAGAAACTCCGACAGGTCCATCACCCTGAACCCCGGCTCGGCGCCGAGCAGCTCGCCGTACTCCTTCATCGACGACCCGCACCCGGCCGCGTTGACCACGACCGTGTCGACCCCGGCCTTCCCGAACGTGGCGACCGTCCGCCGGGCCAGCCGCCTGGCCTGGTCCGCCCGCCCGGCGTGCACGCTGAGCGCTCCGCAGCAGCCCTGCCCGGCGGGGATGACCACGTCGCAGCCCTCCAGCGCGAGCACTCGCGCGGTGGCCGCGTTGACCTGCGGGAAGAACTCACCCTGCACGCACCCCGTCAGCATGCCGACCACGGCCCTGCGCTCGCCCCTGGCCCTGACCAGGCGCGGCATCCGCTGCCGGTGCCGCACCCGCGGCGCCAGCCCGGCCATCGCGCCCAGGCTCGGATGCGCCCGCTCCAGGAACGGCGCCAGCCGTTCGGCCAGCCACATGCCGGGCCGGAGCAGCCTGAGCCTGCGCGGGTAGGGGAACAGGCTGAAGACCAGCCCGCGCACCGCCCGCTCCCGGGGCTCGCGCACGTGCACCCGTTCGACCTCGGCCCTGGTCTGCTCGATCAGCCGGTCGTACTTCACGCCCGACGGGCAGGCGGTGACACAGGCCATGCACCCCAGGCAGGCGTCGAAGTGCCCGGCCATCTCGGGGGTCACCGGGGTGCCCTCGACGTGCTGCTTCATCAGGTGGATCCGGCCGCGCGGAGAGTCCATCTCCTCGCCCCACAGCACGTACGTGGGGCAGGTCGGCAGGCAGAAGCCGCAGTGCACGCAGTCGTCGATCAGCTCCGGGTCCATGTCAGATCCCTCCCACGAAGCGACCGGGAGACATCCTGCGCCCCGGGTCGAACCGTTCCTTGACCCGGCGCATCAGCGGCAGCGCGCCGATGTGCCCCCACCGCTCCACGCTCTCGTACGGCGAGGCCAGCACGGTCACCCCGCGCACCCGATCCCGCAGCCCGGCCACGGCGCCCGCCAGCGCCTCCTCGGTGACCTCGCCCCGGGGCGCCAGGTGGAGACGGCCGGACACCGGCGAGCCGCGCAGCCGGAATCCGGCGTCGCGGGCGGCGTCGAGCACCGCGTCCAGGCCGGCCGGCAGGAACCTCGCCTCGACCAGCACCTCGTCCACCGGGCGGCGCTCCACCGAGGCCTGGTCGGGTGGCGCCTCGTCGGGGGAGCGGCCTCCGGCCGGGGCCTCGTCGCCGGGGAGCAGCCCCCACCAGGACGGCGGGCCCGCCGTGACCTCGCCTCCTCCCGCCAGCTCGCGCAGCGCGAGGGCCCGCGGCTCGGCCGCCGAGCCCTCGACCAGCGCCGCCAGCGTCATCGGCCCCGCGGGATCGGGCCGGTCGATCTCCACGGCGCTGGGCTCGGCCTGCGACGCCGCCAGCGCCGCGGTGAGCTCCCGCACCCGCTCGGGAGCCACCCGCGTCACCAGCCAGCGCCGGTCGGCCGGCAGCGGGTGCAGGCGGAACGTGGCCTCGGCGATCACGCCCAGCGTGCCGTACGAGCCCGTGAAGAGCTTGCCCAGGTCGTAGCCCGCGACGTTCTTGACCACCTTGCCGCCGGACCGGGCGATCGTCCCGTCGGGCAGCACGACCGTGATGCCGATCAGCAGGTCGCGCGGCGTGCCGTAGCGGAAGGCGCGCGGCCCGGCCGTCGCGGTGGCGAGGGTGCCGCCCACCGTGGCGCCGGGCGGGACGTCGAGCGCCAGCTCCTGACCCTCGGCGGCGAGCGCGGTGGCCAGCGCGTCCATCGTCACCCCGGCCTGGGCGCGCACCACCAGGTCACCCGAGGCGTGCTCCAGGATCTCGTTCAGGCAGCACAGGTCGAGCAGCACGTCGCAGCGCTCGGGCGGGCGGCCCCAGTGCAGCTTGGTGCCGCCGCCGACGGGCGCCAGCGCGAGGTCCTGCTCGGCGCAGACGCGCAGCACCGCCGAGACCTCCTCGACCGTCTCCGGCAGCGCCACCCAGCGCGGCTCCACGCCGGCCACCGCGTCGCCCGAGTCGGCGTCCCTGACCGTGACCCCGGTCTTGTCCAGCTGCTCGCGCGACATCAGAACTGCTCCGCCCTGCCGGACTCCACCAGCGGGTGCACGCCCTTGCGCACGCCCGGCACCTCGCCGCAGAGGCGCGGCGTGGGGAACACCTTGCCCGGGTTGGACAGGCCACGGGGGTCGAAGGCGCACCTGACCAGCTGCATGGTGTCGAGATCGTCCTCGGAGAACATCCTCGGCATGTATCTCGCCTTGTCCACCCCGACCCCGTGCTCGCCGGTGATCGACCCGCCGTGCTCGATGCACAGGTCGAGGATGGCGCCGGAGACCGCCTCGGCCCGCTCGCCCGCCCCCGGCTCGGCGTCGTCGAACAGCACCAGCGGGTGCAGGTTGCCGTCACCGGCGTGGAACACGTTCGCCACCCTGATGCGGTGCTCCGCCGACAGCCGGTCGATGGCGGCCAGCACCCTCGGCAGCGCGGTGCGCGGCACCACGCCGTCCTGCACGATGTAGGCCGGGCTGATCCTGCCCACGGCCGCGAACGCCGACTTGCGGCCCTTCCAGATCGCGGCCCGCTCGGCCGGATCGGCCGCCACCCGCAGCTCGAACGCCCCCGAGCAGATCTCCCGCAGCCGGGCGAACTGCCGGGTCACCTCGGCCTCGGGCCCGTCGAGCTCCACGATCAGCACCGCGCCGGCGCCCTCGGGATAGGAGCAGGCCACCGCCGCCTCGGCCGCCTCGATGGACAGCGCGTCCATCATCTCGATCGCGGCCGGCACGATGCCCGCCCCGATGATCGCCGACACCGCCGTGCCGCCCTGTTCGATGCTCTCGAACGCCGCCAGCACCGTGGTCACGCTCTCGGGGGCGCGGCTGAGCCGTACCGTGATCCTGGTGGCGATGCCCAGGGTGCCCTCCGACCCGACGAACGCGCCCAGCAGGTCGTAGCCCGGGTCCAGCAGGTCGAGCGTGACCAGGTCGCCGTCGGGGGTGACGATCTCGCAGGCTTCGACGTGGTTGACGGTGAAGCCGTATTTCAGGCAGTGGGCGCCGCCGGAGTTTTCCGCCACGTTGCCGCCGATCGAGCAGACCTGCTGGCTGGACGGGTCGGGGGCGTAGTAGTAGCCCTGGTCGCGCACCGCCTCGGTGATGGCCAGGTTGGTGACGCCCGGCTCGACGACGGCCCTGCGGTTGGGCAGGTCGATCTCCAGGATGCGGCGCATCTTGGAGGTGACGATGAGCACGCCGTCCTCGCGGGGCAGCGCGCCGCCGGACAGCCCGGTGCCGGAGCCGCGGGCCACGAACGGCACCCCGAACTCGTTGCACAGCCGCACCACCCGCGCCACCTGCTCAGCGGTCTCCGGCAGCACGACGACGCCCGGGGTGGCCCGGTGATAGGTGAGGCCGTCGCACTCGTAGGTGCGCAGCCGTACCGGATCGGTGATCACCGAGTCGGCGGGTAGCGACGAGCGCAGCGCCGCCGTCAGCGGGTCGAGCGCGGCGGTCGCCGGCGGGGCGTCTCCAGCACGCATGAGTCTCCAGGTCGCCCGTTTCCGGTCTCAGTCCATCTCTGGTTATACCCGTCCGCTTATGTCCGGTGCTGATACACCGGACATAAGCGGAAATTTCTTTATGTATGGGTTTCTATGGCATCCGAGCGTACGCGGGCAGGGTCAGGAAGTCGGCGAAGTCGTCGTCCAGCGCGACCTCCTTGAACAGCGCCGTGGCCTGCGTGTAAAGGTCCTCGTCGTAGCCGGGCTCGGTGGCGATCTTGGCCAGCTCCTCCGCGATGATCTGCTCGACCAGCGCCTTCGTCACGGTCGCGCCGGTGTCGGCGAGCGTGATGTCGTTGTGGATCCACTGCCAGATCTGCGAGCGGGAGATCTCGGCCGTTGCGGCGTCCTCCATGAGGTTGTGGATCGCCACCGCGCCGAGCCCGCCCATCCAGGCGGCCAGGTAGCGCAGCGCCACGTCCACGTTGTTGCGCAGCCCCGCCTCCGTGATGTCGCCGGGCGTCTCCGACACGGCCAGGAGGTCGGCGGCCGAGACGCCGACGTCCTCGCGCTTCCTGTCGAGCTGGTTGGGCCGGTCGCCGAGCACGCCGTCGAACACCTCGCGGCAGATCGGCACCAGGTCGGGGTGCGCCACCCACGAGCCGTCGAAGCCGTCGCCCGACTCGCGGGTCTTGTCGGCCCGGACCTTCTCCAGCGCCACGGCGTTGACCTCGGGATCGCGCCGCGACGGGATGAACGCCGCCATGCCGCCGATCGCGTGGGCGCCGCGCTTGTGACAGGAGCGCACCAGGAGCTCGGTGTAGGCCCGCATGAAGGGCGCGGTCATCGTGACGGCGTTGCGCTCGGGCAGCAGGAACTCGCGGCCCCGGGTGCGGAACTTCTTGATCACGCTGAACAGGTAGTCCCAGCGGCCCGCGTTGAGCCCCGCCGAGTGCTCGCGCAGCTCGTACAGGATCTCCTCCATCTCGAACGCGGCCGGGTACGTCTCGATGAGGACGGTCGCCCTGATCGTCCCTCGCGGGACGCCGAGGAGCTCCTGCGCGCGGACGAACACGTCGTTCCAGAGCCGCGCCTCCTGGTGCGACTCGATCTTGGGCAGGTAGAAGTAGGGGCCCTTGCCCTTGGCGAGCTGCCGCTGCGCGCAGTGGAAGAAGTAGAGGCCGAAGTCGAACAGCGAGGCCGAGACGGGCCGCGAGCCGACCTGGGCGTGCTTCTCGTCGAGGTGCCAGCCACGCGGCCGGACCACGATGGTGGCCAGCTCGTCGTCCGGCCTGAGGGCGTAGGACTTGCCGCCCGACTCGAAGTCGATCGTCCGGTCGAGCGCGTCGCGCAGGTTGAGGTGGCCGCTGACGCAGTTGGCCCAGAGCGGGGAGTTGGCGTCCTCGAAGTCGGCCAGCCAGACCTTGGCGCCCGAGTTGAGCGCGTTGATCGTCATCTTGCGGTCCACCGGGCCGGTGATCTCGACCCGGCGGTCCTCCAGACCGGGGGCGGGCGCGGCCACGCTCCACTCGCCCTCCCTGATCTCCTTGGTCTCGGGCAGGAAGTCGAGCGTGCCGCCCGCCGAGAGCTCGGCCTGCCGCGCCTGCCGGGCCTCCAGCAGCTCCAGCCGCGTGGCGCCGAACTCCCGCTGGAGAGTCCCCACGAACTCCAGCGCCTGCGGCGTGAGGATCTCGTCGAACCGCTCAAGGATCGGGCCGGTGATCTCCATGTCTTCTCTTTCCGCTATGTGGAAAACAAGTTCTGGATTATGGAAGTGAAGCTACTTTACCCGGCACAGCCCGGTCAAAGCCCAGGGGGGCCCTCGGGGCGGGGGTCGGGGGCATCCCCGATGTGCGAAAACCCGGCCCGCGAGAGGATTCGAGGCATGAAGACGATCGTGATCGCGGGCGGGCTGCTCGCCTCCGCGGTGCTGCTGACGGGCTGTGGGCTGCAGGGCCTCGCCGGCCCCACCAACCAGGACACCGTCAACTACGAGGTCGCCGACAAGGTGGCCAGGCTGCACCTCAAGACCGGTTCCGGCGATGCCGTGATCAGCGAGTACGACGGCACCACCGTCCGGGTCACCGAGACCCTCCAGTGGCGCGACGACAAGCCCGAGGCCGAGCACCGGGTCGAGGGCGACACGCTCTTCGTGACCTACGACTGCAAGGGCGGGATGAACTGGGGCGGTTGCACCGTCAACTACAAGATCGAGGTTCCCAAGGGCCTGCGCGTCGTCGCCGGCACCGGTTCCGGCGACATCACGCTCAGGTCGCTGACGGGCCCCGTCGAGAGCTCCTCCGGCTCCGGTGACGTGGACGGCACCGGCCTGGCCGGCAAGACGCTCGTCGCCGAGACCGGCTCGGGCAACCTCGACCTGAAGTACGTGTCCCCGCCCGACAGCGCCGTGGTCAAGACCGGTTCGGGTGAGGTCGAGCTCCGTGTCCCCGACGGCTCCTACGCGGTGTCCACCGAGGTGGGATCGGGTGATGTCACAGTGTCGGTCAAGGACGACGACGCGTCCCCCCACAAGATCTCCGTCAAGGCCGGTTCGGGTGATGTCAGGCTGCTGCCCGGATAAATAGGTGCTTACGCCGGGGATGTCGTGCCACGATCGGGGAAGACACCGCGGTGTCCAGACGTTCCCTCATAGAGATGACACGAATGCACGAATACTCCGAGCTCGACGAGTTCGAGACCGGCGACATGGACCTAGAGGACCGCCAGGCGCTGCGCCGCGTGGCCGGCCTCTCCACCGAGCTTCAGGATGTCTCCGAGGTCGAGTACCGCCAGCTGCGCCTCGAGCGGGTGGTGCTGGTCGGCGTGTGGACCTCGGGCACCGCGACCGACGCCGAAAACTCCCTTCTCGAGCTGAAACTCCTGGCCGAGACCGCAGGATCCGAGGTGCTCGAAGGCCTCGTCCAGCGCCGGCAGAAGCCCGATCCCGCCACCTACATCGGCTCCGGCAAGGCGCTCGAGCTGCGCGACGTGGTCGAGTCGACCGGCGCCGACACCGTGATCTGCGACGGCGAGCTGACCCCTGGCCAGCTCCGCCAGCTCGAGGAGACGGTCAAGGTCAAGGTGATCGACCGCACCGCGCTGATCCTCGACATCTTCGCCCAGCACGCCAAGAGCCGCGAGGGCAAGGCCCAGGTCGAGCTGGCGCAGTTGCAGTATCTCCTGCCGCGCCTGCGCGGCTGGGGCGGCAACCTGTCCCGGCAGGTCGGCGGTCGCGCCGCGGGCGGCGTCGGCATCGGCGGTCGCGGGCCCGGTGAGACCAAGATCGAGCTCGACCGGCGCCGCATCCGCGAGCGGATGGCCAAGCTGCGCCGTCAGATCGGCGGCATGTCGACCTCTCGCGAGACGATGCGCCAGCGGCGCACCCAGCGCGAGGTCCCGGCGGTCGCCATCGCCGGTTACACCAACGCGGGCAAGTCCTCGCTGCTCAACCGCATCACCGGCGCCGGTGTGCTGGTGGAGGACTCGTTGTTCGCGACCCTCGACCCGACGGTCCGCAGGGCGCGCACGCCCGAAGGCAGGGTGTTCACGATCGCCGACACCGTCGGCTTCGTCCGGCACCTGCCCCACCAGCTGGTCGAGGCGTTCCGGTCCACGCTGGAGGAGGTCGCCGACGCCGACCTGATCCTGCACGTGGTCGACGGCTCGCACCCCGACCCCGAGGGCCAGCTGACCGCCGTGCGCGAGGTCTTCGCCGACATCGAGGGCGCCTCCGACGTGCCCGAGATCGTGGTGATCAACAAGGCCGACGCGGCCGACCAGGACGTGCTCGACCGCATCGCCAGGCGCGAGCGCGACAGCATCGTGGTCTCCGCCCGCACGGGCGCCGGCATCCCCGAGCTGATGGAGCTCATCGAGCGCGAGCTGCCCAGGCTCGACCACGAGGTGCTGCTGCTCGTCCCCTACGACAGGGGCGACCTCATCTCGCGGGCCCACAAGGAGGGCGAGGTGCTCTCGATCGACCACGTCGGCGACGGCACCGTCCTGCACGCCCGGGTGCTGCCCAGCCTGTTCCAGGAGCTGGTGCGGGTGGGCAAGCCGGTGGAACGCGTCTCCTAGGCGCTCTTGGAGGTAAGGCCGGGGCAGCTCTGGCCGATAAATAGCGCAGAGCTGCCCAAAGGCGACAGTGGTCCTTGCATCGAGGGATTGCTAGGATAAGCCGAGCCTTACAACGTTAATGACGCGGGTTTCGGATGATGGCTGGTGTGAATCATGTTGCCTGCGGGGGCCAGAGGGGGATGCCGGGGCACCGTGGTGCCTGGGATGATTGGGCTATCTTCCGAATAACCCTGTACAGCGAGCCAGCCTGTGAAATAACGTAACTGAACTGAAATCGCCGGATCATGAGTCCAGCGATACGGTCACCGCACAGCCCTACGCGGATGAGAGCAGGAGACCCCCCATGTCGTCCGGACCCGGAGCCGACTCAGTGGGCGCGGCGCCAGCCGTGCGCTGGGTGTTGCGCTCGTGCGGGGCGGTGGTGCGGTGACCGTTCGGCTCCTGACCAACATCGGCCGCCTCTGGACCGGCAACGAGGTCCTCAGCAACGCGGCCATCCTCGTGCACAACGACCGCATCGCGTGGGTCGGGCGAGCGCCCGACCTGCCGCAGAGCGTGCCCGGAGTCGTCGACGACATCGTCGACGTCGACCACGTCGAAAACCTGGGCGGCGCCCTGGTCACGCCCGGTCTCATCGACGCCCACACGCATCCCGTCTACGCCGGCAACCGCTACGCCGAGCTGGCCATCCGCACCGGCGGGTCCACCTCCTCGGCGATCACCGCCGCGGGCGGCGGCGTGGGCTCCACCGTCACCGTGACGCGCGGCACCGACCCGTGGACCCTGTGCAACGGCGTGCGCGAGCGGCTGCGCGGCTGGCTGCTCAACGGCACCACGACCGTCGAGGCCAAGACCGGCTACCACCTGACCCGCGACGGCGAGCTCGCCGACGTGCGGCTCCTGCGCGAGCTGGAGAAGGAGCCGATGATGCCGCGGGTGCACGTCACCTTCCTCGCGGCGCACGTGGTGCCTCCCGAATACTTCGGCCGCCAGCGCGAATACGTCGAGGCCGTGGGCGCCTGGTGCGCCGACGCCGCGGCGGCCGGCGCCGACAGCGTCGACGTCTACTGCGACGAGGGCCACTTCACCACCGAGGAGTCCCGCTGGGTGCTCGCCTCGGGCCGCAACGTCGGCCTGCTGCCGCGCATCCACGCCGGCCTCTTCAGCCGCCGCGGCGCCGTGCAACTGGCCGCCGAGCTCGGCTGCGCCTCCGCCGACGGGCTGCACCACATGTCCGACGAGGACATCGCGATCATGTCCCGCTACGGCGTTCCCGCGGTCGTCTGCCCCGCGACGGCGCTCCAGCGCGGCAAGGTCCCGCCGGTCCGTCAGATGATCAAGCACGGCGTCCAGATCGCGCTCGGCAGCGACCACAACCCCGGCTACTGCGGCATCACCTCGATGTCGCTGGTCATCGCGATGGCCGTGTCGGCGTTCGGGATGAGCGTCAACGACGCGCTGCGGGCCGCCACGCTGGGTGGCGCCACCGTCCTCGGCGCGCCCGACCGCGGCGTCCTCGCTCCCGGCCGGCTGGCCGACATCGTCCAGTGGGACGCCGACCACGAAGGCGCCTTCGCCTGGTCCTTCGGGCTCAAGCCGCGCCGCGTCTGGCGGGGTGGGACCCCGGTCCAGTAGTTAATCTCGGTATATGCCGCAATCAGTCGCCGTAGTCACTGATTCCACCGCTTACCTGCCGCCCATCCCTAACGTCACGGTCGTGCCCCTCCAAGTGATCTCTGATGGCGTCTCCTACGACGAGGGCTCCTTCACCGGCGACCTGGCCGGCGCGACCACCTCGCGCCCCGCGCCCTCGCGGTTCGCCTCCTGCTACGCCGACCTCGCCGCCGCCGGCGTCGCGGCCGTGGTCTCCATCCACCTCTCCGGCGACCTCTCGGGCACGGCCGAGGCGGCCCGGCTGGCCGCCAAAGAGGCCCCCGTCCCGGTCGAGGTGATCGACAGCCGGTCCATCGCCATGGGGCTCGGCTACCCCGTCATGGCCGCCGCCGTCGCCGCCGCCCGCGAGGGCACCCTGAAGCAGGTGGCCGACGCCGCCCTGTGGTGCGTCGCACGGACCCGGTCGTTCTTCTACGCCGACTCGCTGGAGCAACTGCGGCGCGGCGGCCGGATCGGCGCGACCGCCTCGCTGGTGGGGTCCGCGCTCGCGATCAAGCCCCTGCTGCACGTCGTGGACGGGCGGGTGTCGTTACTGGAGAAGGTACGCACCTCCGCCAGGGCCATCTCGCGCCTGGAGGACCTGGTGGTGCAGGCCGCCGGACAGGAACCGGTCGACGTCGCGGTGCAGCACCTGGGGGCGCCGGAACGGGCCGAGTCCCTGGCCGAACGGCTGCCCAAGCGGCTGCCGGGGCTCGTGGAGTTGCGGGTGGTCGAGGTCGGCGCCGTCATCGGGGTCCACGTGGGGCCCGGCATGCTGGGGCTGACGATGACCATGCCCGGCTGAAACCCTCCACGCCCCTCCTCGCCCACGTCGGGCCCGCGTCGCCTATGTCCGGCCTGCCCCGCCCGCGGTAGGCCTGCTTCGCCTATATCCGGCCTGCCCGCCCACGGCAGGCCTGCGTCGTCTGTGTCCGGCCTGCCTCGCCCACGTCGGGCCCGCGTCTGTGTCAGGCCCGCTTTGCCCACGTCCGGTCTGCGTTGCCCACGTAAGGCAGCGTCCCCTGCCCGGTGTTTGTCCACAGGATCCCTGAGCATGGACGCGCTGTCCCCAGAACCTCGTTCAGCTCCCTGCCCGAAGGCTCTCAGCTCCTACGTTCGTCGGCGTGCGCACTCCCGATCCGACGGCCGAGCAGACCATAGCCGAGTCCAGGCTTCGGTCGATCACCACACCCGACCGCCGGCCGCAACGCTCTTATGCGCCGTCGCGGGATCCGCACCCCCAGCGTCCGACCGTGGCCCACGGCCCGAATCCCCGGCCACCGGGCGGACACCCCATCTCCGTGCCGCCCTCCTTCGCGGCCTTCCGCACCGCCATCGCGGCCCAGGCGCCGGCTCTTGACCCCGGAAGACCTGGCCTCCGCGTTCTGCTGGTGCTGGGCGTGCTCGCGACGGTGGCCGCAGGCGTCTTCCTCTGGCGGTCCCAACCGGTTCCGGAGCCTCTGACCGCGCCGTCACCCATGCCACACCTGCCCGTGGCCACGCCCGCGTCCTCGACCCCCACGGCTCAGGTGACCGTCCATGTCACCGGCAAGGTGCGCAAGCCGGGCGTCTACACCCTCCCGTTGGGCGCCCGGGTGACCGACGCGGTGACAGCCGCCGGGGGAGCACGCCAAACAGCCGTCACGGGCTCGGTCAACCTGGCCAGACGGCTGGTCGACGGCGAGCAGATCGTCGTCGGCGCCCCGGCGGGCGCTCCGGCCGCCGGCACGACGCAGGCAGATCCGGCCGCCTCGGTGCTCGACCTCAACGCGGCGACGCCCGACCAACTGGAGCAGCTACCAGGTGTCGGCGAGGTTCTGGCCTCCCGCATCGCCGAGTTCCGCACCGTCCATGGCGGATTCACCAGCGTCGACCAACTACGGGAGGTCAGCGGCATCGGACCGAGGACCTATGAGGAGATCAAAGGAAAGGTCCGCGTCTGACATGCCCCGCGACCTCCCATCGCCCCCGCGTGGCAGCGGTTCCCCAGGTGACCTCCTATTGCCCCCGCGTGGCAGCGGTTCCCCAGGCGACCTCCCATCGAACTCGCCCGGAAACACTTCTCTCGACGACCTCCCATCGACAGAGAGGGGCTCTCTCGACGACCTCCCATCGATGGGAAACGGCTCTCCCGGTGACCTCCCATCAAGGTGGGCGGGAAACGGCGCTCTCGGCGATCTCCCATCGAGCCCACCAGGTGGCGACTCTCTCCGCGAGCATTCCTGGGTCCTGGTTCCGCCCGCGCTCACGGCCTGGGCGGGCGCGCTGGCCCTGCTCGGGTGCTCCGCGGCGACCAGCCTGATCGTCTGCGCACTGTCCACGCTCGGAGCGCTGGCAGCGGCCTGTCTCGCGCACTCACGCGAGGATGCTCCAGCCTCCCACCGCGCAGGGAGTGCCGGCCCGGCCTCCTCACCTCTGAGGTCGTGGCGCGCGGCCACATGCCGCTGGATCGGGATCGCCGGCATCCGCCGGTGGTTCTGCCTAGCCCCCACGGGCCGGTGGCTCTGGCGCAACCTGATGATCGCCGTGCTGGCCTGCCTGGCCGCGACCTCGGCGTCCGTGGGCTTGCGGGTTCACGCCGTCACCACTGGGCCCGTGGCCGGCCTGGCGGCCCAGGGGGCGACGGTCACCGCCGAGATCACCCTCACGGACGATCCCAGGATCAGCCGTGGGCGTTTCCAGCAGGAAAGGGTGGTGGTCCCGGCCAACCTGGAGATCTATCGCACCGCCGGGCAGCGCGTGGCCGTGCGAACACCGGTCACGGTCTTCGCCAACGGCGCAGGGTGGCGCTCCCTCCTGCCGAGCCAGCGACTGGAGGTCACCGCGAGGCTCGCCGAGGCGACTCCCGGCGACCTGGTGAGCGCTGTCCTGCTGGTCCGCGGGCCGCCCCGGGTGCTCACCCAGCCAAGCCGGTCGCAGGCCGTGGCAGGCGCTCTCAGGGCCGGCCTGCGCACCGCCTCCGACGTGCTGCCCGCCGACCAGCGCGGTCTCCTTCCGGGATTGGTCGTCGGCGACGTCTCCCGGATGGACCCTCAGGTCAGTGCCGACCTCAAGGAAGCGGGCCTGAGCCACCTCAACGCGGTGAGCGGCACCAATCTGTCGATCGTGGCCGGTGCGGCCCTCGCCCTCTCCCGGCTGGCGGGCCTTCCCCTTGTCCTGAGAGCCGTCTTCGCCGCCGTAGCCATGATCGCCTTCGCGGTGGTGGCCCGGCCGTCTCCGAGCGTCCTGCGGGCGCTCCTCATGGGCCTCGTCGCCGCTGTCGCTCTCGGCACCGGCCGGGCCAAGGACGGCGTGGCGGCACTCTCGGCGGCGGTCCTCCTGCTGATCCTCTTCGCCCCCGAACTCTCCCGCTCGTACGGCTTCGCCCTGTCCGTCCTCGCAACCGCGGGCATCCTCCTCCTCGCCCCCCGCTGGCGCGACCGCCTGTCGAGCCCGCCACCCGAGCCGAACCCGGCGGCCGGCCCACACCCCGACGACGGCGTCCCCCCGCCGACGAGTCCACGGCGCGTGGCCTATCTGGCAGGACCGAAGCCGCCACCCAGCGGTGAAATCACTCCTGCATCCGATCTGGGCGTCTTGAGGCGACCGGCCAGGCGGCGTGGGGTGTGGGCGCGGCTGCTTGTGCGGCGCGAGGCGGGAGCGCGGCTGGTCGTGCGCCGCGAGGCGTGGGCGCGGCGGCTCATGCGGCGCGAGACGTGTGCACGGTCGGTAGGGGAGAGCGGGGCACATGCGCGGTTGGCCGGGGGGTGCGGCGCGCGGGCGCGGTTGCCCAGGTGGGCCGCCGAGGCCGTGGCGGTGCCGGCGGCGGCGCAGGCGGCGGTGACGCCCGTGCTGGTGCTGATGGCCGGTCAGCTGTCGCCGGTCGCGGTGCCGGCCAACCTGCTGGCGGGCCCTGCCGTGGCTCCCGCGACGCTGCTGGGGTTCGCCGCCGCGCTGGTCGCCCCCTTCTGGCCCGAGGCGGCGCAGCTGCTGATCATCCCCGCCGGCTACGCGGTGGGCTGGATCATCATGGTCGCGCGCTGGGCGGTGAACCTCCCCATGGCGACCCTGCCCTGGCCGGGCGGCATGGCAGGGCTGGGCCTGCTGGCCGTCACGGTCGCGGCGGTGGCCCTCGTCTGGAGACGCCGCGCCTGGCGCGCGGTGACGCTGGCGGTGGCCGGGGGAGCCCTCGTCGCGGTGCTCGTCATCCGCCCGATCGCCTCGCCCTGGCCGCCGAAGGCGTGGTTGATGGTGATGTGTGATGTGGGCCAGGGCGACGGCCTGGTGATCGCGGCGGGCCCGGGGCGCGGCGTGGTGGTCGACACCGGTCCCGACCCCGTGACCATGGACCGTTGCCTGCGCACGCTGGGGATACGCGACGTGCCTCTGGTGATCCTCACCCATCCCCACGCCGATCACGTCGACGGCCTGCCGGGCGTCCTCAGGGGCAGGCGCGTCGGAGCCGTCGTCGTCAGCCCGCAGCGCACCGCCTCCGGCCGCCCGTCCAGCCTGTCGGGCGACCTGTCCCGGCGCCGCATCCCCGAGTGGACGGCACCGCCGGGCACCCGCTGGCAACTGGGGCCGTCCGAGTTGACCGTCCTCGCCCCGGCACAGGAGCATGTCACCGGTCAGGGAGAGGGCAGCGAGGTCAACAACTCCAGCATCGTCGTCCACGTACGCTGGCGAGCCGGTTCGGCCCTGCTCAGCGGCGACATCGAGATCGAGGCCCAGGAGCAACTGCTGCGCGGCCCTCTTCCCCGGGCCGACATTCTCAAGGTCCCGCATCACGGGTCACCCAGGCAGGATCCGGCCTTCTTCGCGGCGGTGGGCGCCCGGGCGGCGCTGATCAGCGTCGGGGCCGACAACGACTACGGCCACCCCGCCCAGCCCACGATCGCCCTCCTCAACGGCCTCGGCGCCCGCGTCCACCGCACCGACCGATCCGGCGACCTCGCGGTGGTCGAGCAGAACGGCACCCTTGCCGTGGTGGCCCGAGGTCGGTGACCGGCCCGTTCAGCCCGGACGCACGGCCGTGGTTAGCTGTCCTGCTGCTCTCGTTTCCGGCGATGCGTGGGCGGTGACGGTCGAGTACCTGGTTGGCGGCCGGGCGTGGCATGCTGCTCGATGTGACTCCTCCGCTCCCTGAAGGGAGCGGCTTCTCGCTAAGCCGCTTCCGCAGTGTCGCGAAGGGCAAGCCCTGCCCTGAGGATGTTGATCGCCGCGTTCACATCGGCGTGCGCGGTGTGGCCGCACGCCGTACAGGCGAACTCGGCTTGGGTGAGGCGGTTCTCCTTCGCGCAATGCCCGCAGCGGGTGCAGGTGCGGGAGGTGCCGGCGGGGTTCACCGCGATCAGCTTGCGACTGGCGCTTTCAGCCTTGTACGCGAGGACCGTCAGGAACACCCCCCAGCCCGCGTCCAAGATCGATCGGTTCAGCCCGGACTTCGCCGCCACGTTGCGGCCCGGAGCTTCGGCCGTGCCCGACGCCGACCGGGTCATGTTCCCGATCCGCAACGCTTCGTGCACGATCACGTCGTAGCCGGCGACCAGCGCGTTGGCCGCCTTGTGCGCCCCGTCCAGGCGCTGCCGCCGCACCTTGGCGTGCAGCGCGACGACACGGGCGACAGCCTTACGCCGCCGTCTGGAGCCGCGTTTTCCGCGGGCCAGGTCACGCTGCGCGGCGGCCAGCCGCTCGGCCGACGCGGCCAGGTGACGCGGGTTGGTCACCTGCTCGCCGTCGCTGGTCGTCACCAGCCAGGCCACGCCCATGTCCAGCCCGACCACGACGCCCGTCGCGGGCAGCGGCTCGGCGGGCACCTCGTCACACGACAGCACCACGAACCAGCGCTCGCCTTCCCGTTTCAGGCTGATCGTCTTCACCCGGCCCTTGACGGACCGGTGCTGGTGGACCCGCACTTGCCCGATGCCCTGAAGGCGAACGTAGGTCGCCGTGGGGTGTTCGGGCTGGGAGTCCCACCGGCAGCCGTCGCCGTCCTTGGGCCACTCGACTGTGTCGAACCAGCCTCTGCCTTTGAAACGCGGGAAGCCGGGCGTGCGGCCCTGGCGGACCCGCTTGAAGAACGCAGCGAACGCCTTGTCCAGGCGGCGCAGCGTGGCCTGCTGGGAGGAGAACGACCACCGGCCCTGCCCATCCGGGTCATCAGCGCGGATGTGCTTCAGCTCGGCCGACTGGTCGCCGTAGCGGATCGTCACCCCCGCTTTGCGGTAGGCGGTACGCCGGTGCTCCAGTGCGTACAGCTGGCGATGATCCTCAAGGCACGCCGTCAGCGCGGCGGCCTGCTTCGCGGTGGGACGCAGCAGGAACTTCAACGACCTACGCACGGCCACCGCCCTTGCCAGGCCGCTCGTACCGCGTGTCGACGTAGCGTGATTTCACCCGCCCGCCCAGGACCGGGCGGCGATACTTCAGACACCACACGACGTGGTATCCGAGGTCGTACGCCGAGCCGGAGGTGCGCACCTGACGCATCACACGATCATTATCGCTGTCACACCTCTAACGTGCCCAAACAACGGAGACCTCTGATGCGCAGACCGGACAGGTCACTGCACGCTCGGGCCCTGACGGTCCCGCTCCCGATTCCCCCGTCGCCTAAAGGCGACGGTCCCCTCGGGAGAGTCTGATGGCGCGTACCGATCCAGCACTCGTGACCTTGGTCGTCGGCGACGAGGAGTTGCTGGCGGAGCGGGCGGTGAGCGTCGTCGTCGCGGCGGCGCGAGCCGGTGACGCGGGCGCCGAGGTGCACGATCTCGTCGGGTCGAAGGTGACGCAGGGCGAGCTGACGCAGCTGACCTCGCCGTCCCTGTTCGGGGACCGGACCGTGGTGGTGATCCGGTCCGCGCAGGATCTGGTCAAGGACGTCATCGCCGAGGTCGTCACCTACGCCGCGAACCCCTCCGACGACGCCGTCCTCGTTCTGGCGCACCCGGGCGGGGTGAAGGGCAAGGCGCTGGTCGACGGGCTCAAGAAGGCCAAGGCGCAGGTCGTCACCGTCAACAAGGTGACCAAGGCGGGAGAGCGGCTCGACTTCGTCAAGGGCGAGATCAAGAGGGCCGGGCGGGCCATCTCGGCCGACGCCGCGCAGGCGCTCCTCGACGCCGTGGGCAACGACCTGCGGGAGCTGGCGGCGGCGTGCAGCCAGTTGATGTTCGACACCGAGCAGAAGACGATCGACGTCACGGCCGTGGCCCGCTACCACAAGGGGCGCGCGGAGGTCACCGGGTTCAACGTGGCCGACTCGGCGATCGAGGGGCGGCTCGGCGAGGCCCTCGAACAGCTCAGGTGGGCGCTCGGCACCGGCGTGGCGCCGGTGCTGCTGGTGAGCGCGCTGGCGGGTGGGCTGAGGTCCATCGCCAAGGTGGGCGGCGCGCCCCGCAACCTGCGCGGCGGGCAGCTCGCGAGTCATCTCGGCATGCCGCCGTGGAAGATCGACCGGGTCAAGCGCCAGCTCAACGGCTGGGGCCCCGAGGGCCTGTCCCGGGCCATCCAGGCCGTGGCCGAGGCCGACGAGCAGGTCAAGGGCGGCGGCGCCGACCCCGCGTACGCGCTGGAGCACACCGTCCAGGTCATCGTGGCCAGCCGCACCGGCCGCTGACTGGCCAGCCGCACCGGCCGCTGACCGGCCCGCTGAGATCGAGGCCGCCGACTGTGCCGAGTTCTTCCGTGACGAGCTGGCGGCCAAGCCGGCTGGATCGGGCGCTGCTCACCTCCTTCGCCGAGATCGTGCGGGCCGCCGCCGCCGGTCCGGTCGCCGATGGCGGGCGCTGTGCCGGCCGAGGCGGCGGAACCGGTCGTCAGGACTCCTGCAGCGCCGCCTCGCGGAGCACTCCGTCGCGAATCTCCAGCACCCGGTCCGCGAGCGTGATGAGGCCGGGGTCGTGGGTGGCGACCAGCGCGGTGACGCCCTCGCTGCGCACCAGGGCGCGCAGCAGCTGCATGATCTGCCGGCCCGTCTGGGAGTCGAGCTGCCCGGTGGGCTCGTCGGCGACGAGCAGCCGCGGCCGGTTGGCCAGCGAGCGGGCGATCGCGACGCGCTGCCGCTGGCCGCCGGACAACTCGTAGGGGCGTTGGTTGGCGTGCTGCTCCAGCCCGACGAGGGCGAGCAGCATGCGGATCCGCTTCTCCCGCTCCTCGACAGGGGTACGGCGGAGCCGCATGGGCACCCCGACGTTCTCCGCGGCCGACAGGACGGGGATCAGCCCGAACGACTGGAACACGAACCCCACCACGTCGCGGCGCAGTTCCAGCAGGGCGTCCTCGGACATCGAGGTGACCTCCCGGCCCTCCACGACGACGCGGCCGGCGTCGGGCCGGTCGAGGCCGCCGATCTGGTTCAGCAGCGTGGTCTTGCCGGATCCCGACCTGCCCCGGATGGCGATCAGCTCGCCGGGGAACGCCTCGAACGACACCTCCCGCAGCGCCACGACCTCCTTGGGCCCGGTCCGGTAGACCTTGCGCAGGCCCTCCACCACGACCAACGGTTCACTGCTCACTGGTGGGCTCCTCCCGGGCCGGCCATACGCCGATATGGTCGGATTCGAGCTCGAGGCGTACCCGGCGTTCCATCTTGAGGGTGTTCATGAAGTCGCGAGGGAGTTGCAGCCGGCCCACGCGGTCGAGCACCGCGTACTCCTCCGCCACGAGCTGTCCCTCGGAGTCCTCCCGGCGCAGCGTCTCGCTGCTGGTGCGCCCGTCGCGGATGCCGATCGTCCGGTCGACCTGCTCCGACACGAGCGGGTCGTGGGTCACGATGACCACGGTCACGCCCAGCTCCCTGTTGGCCTTGCGCAGCGCGTCGAACACCTGGCCCGAGGTCTCGCTGTCGAGCTCGCCGGTCGGCTCGTCGGCCAGGATGAGCTGCGGGGAGTTGGCCAGGGCGACCGCGATGGCCACGCGCTGCTGCTCGCCGCCGGACAGCTCGGCCGGTCCGCGGCCGGCACGGTCGCCGACGCCGAGCAGTTCGAGCAGTTCGAGCGCGCGGCCGCGGCGGGCCTTGCCGGCCAGCTTCATGGGCAGCTCGACGTTCTCCCGCGCGTTCAGGTAGGGGAGCAGGTTGCGCGCGGTCTGCTGCCAGATGAATCCGACCACCTCGCGCCGGTAGCGCAGCCGGTCCTTGGCGGTCATCGCCAGCAGGTCCATGCCCGCGACCCTGGCCACACCGGCGGTGGGCACGTCGAGGCCGGACAGCACGTTGAGCAGCGTCGACTTGCCCGAGCCCGACGCGCCCACGATGGCGACCAGCTCGCCGCGCTGGATGAGCAGGTCGAGCCCTTGCAGGGCGACCACCTCGACGCCTTCGGTCTTGTAGATGCGTACCAGATTGTCGCAGACGATGTGCGCGTCGCCGCCGAAGGCGGTCCGTTCCGCGCTCGCCTGGGCTTCCAGCTCGGACATGGTCGGGTTCAAGCGACTTCACCCACTCGGAGCGTCGCGCCGAGGGCGCGGCGGCGGCTGATGGCGGTGTGGACGTAGGCGCCGAGCACGGCCGCGGTGGCGAGCCCGGCGGCGAGGAGCGCGGGTGTGACCAGGTCGGGGTCGAAGTGGCCGACGGACACCCCGCCGGCGTAGGAGGACAGGTCGACGCCCGGCCCGAGCGCCGCCGGCAGGCCGAGGCCGAGCGCCAGGCCGACGAGCGCGGTGATGAGGATCATGGGGAGGACCTCCAGCACGGTAAGCCGCTGCGCCTGCCGGTCGGACAGCCCGAGCGTGCGCAGGAACGACAGCGCCCTGGCCCGCTCGGCCGCGCCGATCACCAGCGTGACGACCACCGCGACGAGCGCGTAGGCGGCCAGCGCGATCGTGGTGACGAGCAGCACATCCCGCACGGTGGTGGTCAGCGGGCCGCTCTCGATCGCGGTCAGTTCCCCGGCCTGCGTGGCCACGGTGGCACGCGGCGAACCGGACGCCCTGAGCACGGCCGCCGGGTCGGCGTCACCCTTGATCAGCAACGCGTTGACCGACGGGCGACGGTTCACCTCGAAGGGCAGCACGAGGAACGGCCCCCGGGAGAAGAACCCCGGCACCGAGGCGATCACGCCGCCCTCGGTGACCTGGATGCGAGCCTGCCAGCCGACGTCGAGTGTGCCGCGTCCGCGCAGGTCGGGCGAGACCAGGGCGGTGACGCCGGACGGCGTGCCGGGCAGGGCGGGCACGCTGATCGGCGCGCCGGACAGCACCCGCCGCCACCCTTCGAGATCGACGGCGACGGCCTCCGCCCGCTCGCCGCCGTAGCCGAGCTGCACCTGGGACGTCTGGGCGGGCACGACGAGCTCCACGCCCGGCACCCGGCGCACCCGTTCGACGGCGTCGGCCGGCAGCTCTACGGCCGAGGTCAGCCTGATCGGCGCCCCCGCGTTCTGCCAGGCCGCCAGCCGCTGGGTGTCGGTGATGCCGCCGGAGATCACCGACGCGAACACCGAGACGCCGAGCGCCGGCAGCAGGATCAGCACCGGCAGCACGCTGCCGGAACGCGCCCGCGCCGCCCTGGTCAGCCCCAGGAACGGAACGGCCGGCCGGCGGCGGGCGGCCAGGCGTACGAGCAGGCGCAGCGGATAGGGGTAGCAGCGGATCGTGATCAGCGCGGCGGCGACCGTCAGGGCGATCGGCACGAACAGCAGGAACGGATCGTCCCCGGCGCCCCGGGCGGTCAGGCTACGGCTGCGCAGCAGGTAGGCGCCGGCCAGCGCGAGCACCACGACCAGCACCTCCAGCGTGATCCGCCTGGCCGACGGGCGGGCGAAGACCACGTCGTCGCGGCGTTCGTGCAGCGGCGCGCGGTGCGTGAGCGCCAGCCGCGCGGCGGCGAATCCGGCGGCCGTGACGACGACCAGCGCGGGCCCGGCGTGCACGATCCAGAGCACCGGCCCCGGGACCAGGTAGGACAGGGCGTAGCCGGCCAGCGCCGCGGGCCCCACGACGAGCGCCACCAGTGCCGCGCCCGCGCCCGCGACCTGCCGGAGCGACCCGCCGCGCGCCCGCGCCAGCGCCAGCGCGTGGTCCATCCTCTCGACCAGCAGTTGTACGGCCAGCACGATCACGCCGAGGGCCACCACCAGCAGGCCGCCGAGCACCAGGAACATCACGGTCCGCGCGGTGGCCATCGCGGCGAGGAAACCGGTCAGCAGCTCGGGCAGGCCGGTTTCCAGCCGGGTCTGGCTGAACGCGCTCGCCGACTGCAGCGTGACCCCGCGGCCGAAGGCGGTGATCGCGGCGTTGACCTCGGGCACCTCGAGCGACGTGAACGCCTCCGGGGCGACCGGCAGGACCCAGCCGTAGAACAGGTTGCGGTCGGCGCCGCTCAGCACGGCCAGGCCGCTGTCGGGGATCAGCGCGGTCGTGCGCCTCTCCGGGTCCAGCTTGCCGGGCGGCTGCGTCTCGGTGACGTGCAGCACGTCGCCGTGATGGCTCCAGTAGCGGTCGGCGGGGTCGTTGGCCGCGAACACACCGACGATCTTGACTGCGGCGGGATTGCTCTCCCCGATGATCTCCACGTCGCCGAGCCGAAGGCCCATCTTGGCGCGGGCCTCCTCGACGATGCCCACCTCGAACACCGGGATGGTCGCCTTCTCGTATGCCATGGTGGAGGGAGCGCCGGGAGCCCTGCCGTCGATCCAGCGGACCCGCCGGTCGGCGTCGGACAGCCAGCCGAGGTTGACGAACCTCATCCCGCCCGACCCGCGGACCGGCGTGTCGTACGTCTTGGCGCTGGCGTGGCCGGTGGACGTGCCGGCCGGCAGCACGACCGGCCGCAGCGGCGGGGGCAGGAGCGCGCGGAACTCCTCGTCCCTGGAGCCGAACTGGTCGCGCCGGACCAGGTCCTCCTCCCGTGATCTCGTCATGACCTGCACGGTCAGATCGACCTGCTCCGCCCCCGCGCCGCGCAGCGACTCGCGCAGCGCGCCGTCGAACGAGCCCTGCACGAGCCGGGGCAGCCCGGCGACGAGCAGGCAGGCGCTCAGCGTGAGCAGCGCGAGCACGGTCACCGTGCCGAGGTGCACCCGGGCGAGCGGCAGGATCCTCACTGGTCCTCCCCGATGCGGAGCGCGCGGCCCAGCCCCTGCCCGCGCAGGTGCCGCGCCAGCCCGGCGACGATGGCGAACAGCACCACGGCCACCGCCACCAGCATGGCGGCGGTCGCGAGCCACGGGATGTCGAGCACCACGCCGGGCGTGACGGCCGACGCCTGCCCGGTGAGCACGATGTGCGGCACCACCAGGGCCCCGACCACGATCGCGAGCACGGTCCCGGCGGCCAGCGACAGCCCGATGACGAACGCCTGCTCGATCGCCAGCAGCCCGAACACCTGCCGGAAGCTCACGCCGAGCGCGCGCAGGATGGTGAACTCCGCCATCCGCTCCCTGGCCGCGACCGTGGCGTTGACCAGGAACCCGAGAACCGCGAACACCAGCGCCGCCAGGAAGCCGAGGATCAGCGCCCCCTGCAGGCCGCTGGCCAGCGGGTCGTCCTGGAGTTCGGCGGCGAGCGCGCGCTGGTCGACGACGGTGACGTCCCACCCGGGACTGCGCTTCAGCGCGGCGCGCGCGGGCCCGGCGTCGCCGCCCTCGGCGGCGAGCCACCATTCGGTCGCCGGCCTGGCCGGTTGCCCGGCCCCGAGCCCGCTGGCCTGCAGATCGCCCCAGTCGACGAGCACGGCCTGCTGGTGGGGCGCCGTGGTCGGCATCCGGTCGACGATGCCGGTCACCCTGATCTCGATGATCCTGCGGTCCAGGCTGACTCGTCCGACCGCGCCGGTGGACAGGTCGAGCGTGGCGGCGAGGTCGGCGGTGAGCACCACGGAAAGCGGCCAGGCCGTCGAGGACGCGCTCCGGGCGAGCTCCACCGGCTGCGATCCGACGACGTCCATGGTGCCGGAGACGGGCGTGCCGTCGGCGCTGAGGCCGGTCAGCGTGACCATCGGGGCGCCGGCCTGGAGCCGGTCGGCGACGAGGCCGCGGATCGACAGCGGGTAGGTGATCTTCCCGCTCCGCCCGGCCAGCGCCGTGAGGTCCACCTCGATCCGGTTGTCGCCGGTGCGCAGCATGCCCAGCGGCAGCTCGCGCCACACGTCGAGCCGGTCGGAGATGACCAGCCGCAGTGGCGTCGCCCTGTCCGTCCGCACCCGCATGGTCAGCGTGGCGGGCCGGCCGGGGAGCTCCAGCGCGGGGGCGGGTGGGCTGCCGCCGCGGAGCCCGTGCGCCAGCCGCTCGACCGGCTGCGCCGACAGGTCGGGGCGGAGCTGGAACACCTCGCCGAGTTTGGCCGCGTCGAGCCCGAGCAGCACGGCGGCCTCACCGCCGAACTCGACCTGCCCGCGGAAGGCGGGGGAGAGGGTCGTGACGCCCGGCAGCGCGGCGAACGCCGTCCCCCGGCCGAACCAGCCCAGCTCCGGCCCGTCGGGCGGCCCCGAGATCCGCAGGTCGGCCCCGGCCTGGTGGCGGGCCTGGTCCTGCTGCGAGGCGCGCCAGGTGGCCGCCGTGGCCATGGACACGATGCCGATCGCGATCGCCATCGTCAGCAGCAACGCCGGCCCGGCGTACTTGAGCGGGCGCCTGCTCACCTGCCAGGCGCCGAGCGCGGGAGCGAGCGTGGGCCGCCGGCTGGTCAGCCGCTCGGCGAGCTTCGAGACGCGCGGGACGAGGCGCAGCCCCAGCATGCCGCCGGTGAGCAGCGCCAGCGCGGGCCCGGAGATGATCAGCGGGTCGATGCCCAGGTCGCCGCCGGCCGTGGTGGTGACCGGCGCGCCGTAGTGGCGCAGCTGCCAGATGGCCAGCCCGGCCACCACCAGCAGCGCCAGGTCCGCGCCCGCCCGCTCGATCAGCCCGCGCCCGCCGCCGCGCCCGCGCGCCGACTGCTCCTCCACATAGGTACGGCGCGCGCCCGCGAGCGCCGGCAGCACGAGCAGCACGGCCGCGGCCAGGGCGACGCCGAACGAGACGAGGAACGCGCCGAGATCGACGGGCGGCGAAAGCCGCACCCCCGAGGCCCTGATCCAGGGCAGCGAGTTGACCAGTGCCAGCAGCGGCGGGCCGAGGAACGGCGCGATGACCGCGCACGGGACGGCCACCAGCAGCGCCTCACCCCCGGCCAGGGACGCCAGCCGCGGCGTGCCCGCGCCGCGCGAGCGCAGCAGCGCGATCTCCATGCGGCGGTGGTCGGCGAGCAGCCGGGCGGTCAGCATGAGCGCGTAGCCGGACAGCAGCAGCAGTTGCAGCACCGGGATGAGCATGGTCGAGCGCGCGACCAGGGAGGCGGTGCCGAGCTGGGAGAGCAGGTCGGGCAGCCGGCTGGCCGCGGTGCAGGAGCCGCAGCCGTTCGCGTGCAACGCCGAACGGAGCTCGGCCACCCGGCCGGCGAGCGGGCGCAGCTGCTCCGGAGCCAGCGCGCGCAGGTCGGGGACCGCCGTCCAGGTCGCGTTGACGTTGGTGGCGAAGCGGCCGAGGAACGTCTCGCGCGACACCATGAGCGGGCCGTAGGTGGTGTACTCGCCGGCTTCGACGCCCCGGCTGAGCAGCTCCTCGCCGTCCCAGCGGTCGCCGAACGGGTCGTTCAGCTGGAAGACGCCGGTGATGCGGACCGTGACCGGCTCGCGGTCGAGGCGGCCCTCGGTGGTGAACTCCTGACCGGCCTCGAACCCGGTCGCGGAGGCCGCCGACAGCGAGATCGCCGCCTCGACCGCCCCGTCCTTCTCGCCCGAGCCGCCGGGCCAGGCGCCGGAGACGAGCCTGGCGTGCCGGTCGAGGCCGTCGTAGCCGCCGAACCTGAGCAGCTCGGGCCGCTCGCGGCGTTCGTGGCCGGGGAGCACGTAGGAGTCGGAGCGGAAGCTGGTCGTGATGTCGGTGGGCGCTCCGGCGTACGCTTCGCCGAACCGGGCGCGTACGGCCTGGTCCAGCCGGGGGAACGTGCCGGCCGTCACCGGGGCGCCGACGGTCGCGGCGACCTGGCCGAGGGTGGCGGTCTCCATCGTGCGGCGGACGCCCGCCTCGGCGATGGAGGAGGCGTACATGGTCAGGGCGACCAGCGTGGTGGTGGCCAGCAGGATCGAGCCGAACGCGGCCAGCAGGAGTAACGGCTCGCTGAACGCGCGCTTGACCACCAGCGGCCCCCGCATGTGACCCCCTTCACCCGTTAGGTGAACCTTGGGCAACGGACCGATGCGTGGCAAGGGATCTTTCCAACGGTGACACAGCCGATGCGCCGCGGCGATGCGCATGTGATATCGAAACTGTGACACAACCCGGTTGCCATGCCCATCTCAGTGAGGTATGGGCAGACGGAAACGCCGCACCCCTGTCGGAGTGCGGCGCTCGATGGAACCAGGGATTACTTGGCGGCCAGAGAGGCGGCCTGCTTGGCGATCGCGGACTTGCGATTGGCAGCCTGGTTCTTGTGGATGACGCCCTTGCTGACGGCCTTGTCCAGCTGGCGGGCGGCGGCGCGCTGGAGCGCGACGGCCTGCTCGGTGTCACCCTGCTCGGCGGCCTCACGGAACTTGCGGACAGCCGTCTTCAGGGAAGACTTGACCGCCTTGTTGCGCATGCGGGCCTTCTCGTTCTGCTTGTTGCGCTTGATCTGGGACTTGATGTTCGCCACGAAGAAGCCTCGGTGAAAGTCTTGGTGATGGATGGGGCGCGCGGGCTCGAGAGAGGGCGCGCCACACGCAGTTGACCAGATTACCAATAACCCAGGTCGTCGCTCAAATCAACGGCCCGGGTGTGCTGGAATCAGGTCAGCCACTCGGTAGCGTACTCCCTCCAGTCCTCCTCCGTGGCGGCGAAGTCGACGTAGAGTGCCAGCCCGAACCTTTCGCGGGCGCCGTGCTCCGACAGGGCCAGCTTGGCGCCCCGCGCGGCCGTGGCCACGCTCTCCGCCGCGTCGCTCCACGCGACGCCGTGGTCGTGGTAGGCGGGGGCGCCCACGAACACCGCCTTGTCCTCGGGGACCAGGTCGAGGGCCAGCTTCGCCTGCCGTACGACATGGCCGCCGTACAGGGCCTCCAGGGGCAGGCCCGAGTCGTAGGTCATGACCGCCACCTGGTCGACGCGGTCGGCGACCTGCCGGAAGTACGCCTGCGACCAGTACTTGTCGTGGCCTCTGGCGACTCTGAACGCGGTGCGCATCAGGGGATAGGGCTCGATCTGCGGGGTCGAGGTGGACAGCAGGCCGGTGTGCCGCCTGGTCTTCTCCAGCAGGTCGAGGAAGCTGGTGTCGTCGTCGCCGATGGGCTCGAAGTTGTAGTGGATGCCGTCGAAGCCGGTCTTCATGATGGCGGCGGCGCCGTTCAGCACGTTCTCCCTGGAACGGGGGTCGTCCAGGTCGAGGCGGCCGCCGTTGACCTTCTGGCCGAGCCAGGCGGAGACGCGGACGCCGGGGAGATACTTCTTCACCCATTGGACGAAATTTCGGGCGTTGGGGTATCTGGCGGGATCGAGGCGGCCGTCGTACCCGAAGGGGCCGGAGTGAACGTACAGGTCCTTGATCCCGGTACGGCCCAGCCGCACCGCCAGGTCCTTGACGTCCTTCTCCGTACGGCGGCCGTCCACCCACATGTGGCCCATCCAGAGGGCGTCGTTGCCGGTGCTCTTCGCCCAGGCCGCCGGGTCACCGGTAAACTGGAGCCGGTACGCGCCGGCTAGGAGGCCGAGCAGCGCGACCACGATGACCAAGGCAAGCGCGATCAGGCGCAGGCCGCGGTGGATGACGGTTCGGGCAATCATCCGGGCATGTCACCATGAAAGACGCTTGACCTCAACCCAGTCGAAACGAGCTTCGGTGCGCACTCAGCCTGGCCAGACCGACCCCGCGTTGATCCGCAACTTCTGCATCATCGCGCATATCGACCATGGCAAGTCGACCCTTGCCGACCGGATGCTGCAGATCACCGGCGTGGTCGACGACCGCTCCATGCGCGCCCAATACCTCGACCGGATGGACATCGAGCGCGAGCGCGGCATCACGATCAAGTCCCAGGCGGTGCGGCTGCCGTGGGACGGCCACGTGCTCAACATGATCGACACGCCCGGCCACGTCGACTTCACCTACGAGGTCTCGCGGTCGCTGCAGGCCTGTGAGGGCGCGATCCTGCTGGTCGACGCCGCCCAGGGCATCGAGGCGCAGACGCTGGCCAACCTCTACCTGGCGATGAACAACGACCTGCACATCATCCCGGTGCTCAACAAGATCGACCTGCCCGCGGCGCAGCCGGAGAAGTTCGCCGAGGAGCTGGCCGGCCTGATCGGCTGCGACCCGTCCGACGTGCTGCGGGTGTCGGGCAAGTCCGGCGTGGGCGTGCGCGAGCTGCTCGACCACGTGGTCCAGACGGTCCCGCCGCCCATCGGCGACGCCGAAGCGCCCGCCCGCGCGCTGATCTTCGACTCCGTCTACGACACCTACCGGGGCGTCGTGACCTACCTGCGGGTGATCGACGGCCACCTGGGCAAGCGCGAGCGCATTCTCATGATGTCCACCAAGGCCGCGCACGAGACGCTCGAGATCGGCGTCATCTCGCCCGAGCCCAAGCCGTCCGAGCTGGGGCTGGGCGTCGGCGAGGTCGGCTACCTGATCAGCGGCGTCAAGGACGTGCGCCAGTCGCGGGTCGGCGACACCGTGACCACGGTCGTCAAGCCCGCCGGGGAGATGCTGGCGGGCTACGACCATCCCCGCCCCATGGTGTTCTCCGGCCTGTATCCGATCGACGGCGACCAGTATCCGGAGCTGCGCGAGGCGCTCGACAAGCTCCAGCTCAACGACGCCTCCCTCGTCTACGAGCCGGAGACCTCGGCCGCGCTCGGGTTCGGTTTCCGCGTCGGCTTCCTGGGCCTGCTGCACATGGAGATCATCCGTGAGCGGCTCGAGCGGGAGTTCGACCTGACGCTGATCTCCACCGCGCCCAACGTCGTCTACCGGGTGGTCATGGAGGACGGCAGCGAGCTGACCGTCACCAACCCCTCGGAGTTCCCCACCGGCGGCAAGATCGCGCAGGTCTTCGAGCCGATCACCAAGTCGACGATCCTGGCCCCGGCCGAGTTCATCGGGGTGATCATGGAGATCTGCCAGGGCAGGCGCGGCCAGCTGCTCGGCATGGACTACCTGTCGGAGGACCGCGTCGAGATCCGCTACACGCTGCCCCTCGGCGAGATCATCTTCGACTTCTTCGACCAGCTCAAGTCGCGCACCCGCGGCTACGCCTCGCTGGACTACGAGCCCGCCGGCGAGCAGGAGTCCGACCTCGTCAAGGTAGACATCCTGCTGCAGGGCGAGCCGGTCGACGCGTTCAGCGCCATCGTGCACAAGGACAAGGCCTACACCTACGGCGTCGACATGGCCAAGAAGCTGCGCGAGCTGATCCCCCGGCAGCAGTTCGAGGTGCCGATCCAGGCCGCCATCGGCGCCCGGGTCATCGCCCGCGAGAACATCCGCGCCATCCGCAAGGACGTCCTGGCCAAGTGCTACGGCGGCGACATCTCCCGTAAGCGCAAGCTGCTGGAGAAGCAGAAGGAGGGCAAGAAGCGGATGAAGATGGTCGGCCGGGTCGAGGTGCCCCAGGAGGCCTTCGTCGCCGCGCTGTCCACCGACTCCAGCGGCGACAAGCCCAAGAAGTAGCCCGCCGCGCCAAGTCAGAGCCCGGGCCGCGCGCGGGCACTCCCAGCGGGCGTGGTCGCCGCACTGGTGGCGGACGGCGCTTCGGCGCCGTCCGCCTGACGATCCCCGCACATCGCCGGCCGGTGCTACCTCCTTTCCGGCTTGACGCGCAGCAGATATCCCGTGAGCACGGCCACGCCCAGCGCCGCCTGCGCGGCGAGGAGGGTGGCCGGTGCGTCCGGCGGGGCCACCAGTGCGGCCAGCGCGGGCAGGCAGCCGAGCAGGGCGAGGTCGACGCCGGTCAACGCCCAGATGACGGGCCCTGAGGGGATGGCGCCGCCCGGGGTGTCGATGACCGGCAGCGAGTGGTCGATCGGGTTTCGGCGGGCCATCCGCAGTGCTCCCGCCGCGACGGCCGGAGCCGTCAGCGGGCCGAACAGCCACCACGCCCCGGCGGGCAGTCCTCCGGTCAGGGTCAATCCGGCCAGCGCCGCGGCCGTCCAGGCGCCGCTCAGCAACGCGGGCAGCAGAGCACGCGCGGCGAGCGCCGGGCGGCGGCCGACCCCCGTGAGCCGCGCCAGGCTCGGGTTCTCGCCGTCCCTGCGGGCGCCGGATGTGCTCGTCGCGGCCACCGCCATCGCTCCGGCCAGCACGCTCGCTCCCGCCGCGGTGGGGGCTCCCGCCTGCGCCAGTACGGCAGGCAGCGCGGTGGAGGCGAGGATGACCGCCAGGCGTCCCGGGCGGCGGCCGGCACGGCGCCAGTCGTGCCAGGCCAGCGCGAGAGGCGCGGGGAGCGACGGCCACGGCCTCGATCGCAGTCTCCTCGCCCGCCAGTGGTTGTCCTCGGCCAGCCAGGTCAGTGCGCCGGGATCCAGGGTCACGGCGGCCGTCGCCACGTGTCCCACCCGCGTCGAGGCGGCCAGCACGGCACGAGCCGGCATGCGGTCAAGCGCTGCCCAGGCGAGCCGTGCCGGCAGGGAGGCGGCGATCACGGCGGCGGAGGCGACGGCGGCCACGGCCGCCATGGGCGCGCCGCCGGCGATGGTGAGCGCGGCGCGGAGCTGACCGCTCGCCGCCACCACGGCCAGCGCGCACAGCGTGACCAGCGCGGCGGTCAACCAGCTGTTCCACGTCTGGGACACCTGGGCCAGGACGGCCATCGCCATCGCGCCCGCGGTCGCCGAGACGCCGAGGACGACCGCGGCGACCAGCCGCCAGACCAGCTGGTCGGGCGCGCCGAGTACGAGCAGCAGGCCCAGCCCCAGCGCCGCCCCCACCACGACCGCGACCAGCAGCAGGACGCGTGCCGTGCGGCTGAGCACGCCGCGCCGGTTCAGCGGCGACAGGACCAGCCAGGCGGCGTCGGCGGCGGGCACCGCCACGGGCCCCGAGGCGCGGGCCACGGCGATGAAGCCCGCGTAGGCGAGCAGGACGAGCGCCGCGCCCGCACCCACCGCGGCGGGCTCGGCCTGCCCGGCCATGCTTGCCACCGCGGCGGAGACGGGTTCGCCCAGCACCGCGACGGCCAGCACGGTCGCGAACACGGCCACATAGCGGTCGAGCAGGCTCGCGGAGGTTGGGCGGCGCGACCGGATGAAGGCCCGCGCCGACCCCGGTGTCGCGCTCACCCCCCACCCCCACGGGAGTCGGCGGGACATGGCGTGCTCACGCGGTCACCTGCCCGGAGGACGGTGAGACGCGGCGCCCTAGCGCGGCCAGGCCGGCGTCGTGCGTGGCCATGATCACGGTTCCCGCCTCCGCGGTGTATTCCTCGAGGAGCCGGGCCAGCCGGACCCGGAAGGCGGCGTCCAGTCCGCGCTCCGGCTCGTCCAGCAGGAGCAGCCGGCTCGGCCTGAGCAACGCGGCGGCGAGCGAGAGCCGCTGGCGCTGGCCCGTGGACAGGTTCAGCGGCGGGGCGTCCGCACGCTCGCCCAGTTCGAACAGGTCCAGCGCGACGTCGACCGTCATGCGCGGGTCGCCGTACACCGCGTGCACGAGCTCCAGGTGCTCGCGGCCGGTGAGCCCCGGGTACCACGCGGGCTCGTCAGCCACCAGCGCCACCTCGCGCCAGAAAGCGGAGTCGTCGGCGGGGGGCACGCCGAACACCCGCACCCGGCCGCCGGTGCGGGGCTGCAATCCGGCCAGACAGCGGAGGAGGGTGGACTTCCCTGACCCGTTCGGCCCGACGACGGCGACGAGCTCGCCCTGGGCGACGGTCAGGGACACCTGTCTCAGAACGGGGTTGCCGCCGAGCTCGACGCTGAGGCCGTCGACAGCGATGATCTTCTCGGACACCGTTCGAGCGTACTCATCGACCGAGCCTGGCGCGCCGGGCCGAGGCGACGGTTCCGCGCGCCGGCCGGTGACACCGGGATGCGCCGGAAGCCCGTGTGCGCCGGGGATTCTGTCGGTGGCGCCGTCTACCTTCTGTCTCGAACACTCTTGCGACTGGAGGTCCACGTGATAGCTGCTGAGCAATTCGAGCGCGCCGCCGTGCTGGGGGTCGCGATGGCAGAGGAGTTGCGCCGGCTGCTGCGGCTGCACCTGACTCCCACGGAGGTGGCGGCGGACGGCACCGTCCTGGTCGACGTGCCCTACCCCGACGCGGCGGTGGTCATGGCAGTGCTCGACGTGGCCGCCGACTGCTTCGGCGAGCGGGGCGAGTCGGTGGAGGAGACCAGGGAGGCCGCGCTGCGGACGCTCTTACAACTGGCCGGGTTCGACGCCGGGTCGCGGCTCCAGCTCGCCGCCTCCGGCGCCGCCGCCACCGGGCCGTGGCATCAGGGCTGACGGGGGGCTCGCGGGCCCCGGTGGCGCGAGAAACCGGTTGATATTCGATCGCTGCCGAGGACAGGGCTCGATTAGCGTCAGGAGTATGCGTGTTATCTCGGTAAATGTCGGGCAAGCGGTAAAGGCAGAGTGGGCCGGCAAGCTCGGGTGGACGGCCATCGGCAAGACGCCGGTGACCCATCGGGTGCCGGTCCACGACAACGGGCTGGCCGGTGACGAGCGGGCCGACAAGCACAACCATGGCGCGTCCAGTCAAGCTGTCTACTCCTACGCCAGGGAAGACTACGACTGGTGGGAGCGGCAGCTCGGGCGTGAGCTGCCCGACGGCCGGTTCGGCGAAAACCTCACGACCTCAGGGGTCGACGTCAACGGCGCGCTGCTCGGGGAGCGCTGGCGGGTCGGCACGACTCTGCTGGAGGTGACCTCCCCCCGGGTGCCCTGCGTCGTCTTCCGCAACTGGATGGACGAGACCGGGTGGATCAAACGGTTCACCCAGGCCGGGCGCCCCGGGGCCTACCTCAGGGTGGTGGAGCTCGGTGAGCTCGGCGTGGGCGACGCGGTGGAGATCGTGTCGCGGCCCGCCGACAGCGTGACCGTCGCCGAGTCGTTCCAGGCCTACCACGGAGACAAGGAGCTGATGCGGCGCATCCTCGCCATTCCGTCTCACGCCGCCGGCTGGGACAAGGTCGCGGTACGCGTCCTGGGCGCCGGCGTTTCCTGATGTCATGTCCGCGTCCGCCGCGCCTCGGGCGCGCGGCGGCCGGGGTGGATGTGGCGCACCCGGCAGGGCGCGCCACAGGGCCTACCTGAGCACCGAATACAGGGCGGCGGTCAGGGAGGCGCGGTCGTCGTCCTGGTCGATCGACCACATCATCGACCCACCGAGCCCCTTGAGCCGGATGTAGGCGGCCTTCTGCACGAGCACCGCCGGATCGTCGTACGACCAGAACTCATTGCCGTCGTACAACCAGAGCGCTCCGGTGCGCAGGTCCCGGTGCCGCTTGCCCGGCTTGGTCACCAGGTCCTTGTAGTCCTCGGTGCCCGCGGCCCACTTGCCCGGCGCGGGGCCGGTGGCGGGCTGGTAGAGGCCGTCGCCGCCGCCCGTCACCCCGGTCCAGCCCTGGCCGTAGGCGGGGACCCCGATCACCAGCTTGCGCCCGGGCGCGCCCCGCGAGAGGTAGTCGCGCACGGTCTGGTCCACGCTGTAGCGCACCGGGTTGGGGTCACGCCGGTCGGTGAGCAGGTTGGCGTGGTGCCCGGTCCGCGTCTCCCAGCTGCCGCGCAGGTCGTACCCCTGGACGGTGGCGAAGTCGAGCTGCCTGAACACCCGCCCGACCTCGAACCCCGCGTCGATCTTGGCTGCGGCGGCCGGCAGGAAGGCGGTCAGCAGCGAGGAGCCGGAGTAGGCGCGCAGCTGAGAGCGCAGTTCCTCGACGAACAGCGTGAAGTTGCGCCTGTCCTCGGGGCGGATGGTGTTGCCCTCGGCGCCGGACGATCCGGGCCACTCCCAGTCCAGGTCGATGCCGTCGAACACGCCGGCGGCCGCCCCGGGCTCCAGCCCGGGCAGGTTGCCGCGCATCCACAGGTCGACGCACGAGCGGGCCAGCCTGGCCCGCGACTCGGCGGTCAGCACGGCGTCGGAGAAGTGCGCGGACCCGGTCCAGCCGCCCAGCGAGATCAGCGTCTTCAGGTGCGGATGCCTGGCCTTCAGCTTGCGCAACTGGTTGAGGTTGCCGTTGAGCGCCTGGCCCGGCTGGTCGGCCACGCCGTCCACGCTCTGCTCGGCGGGCACCGGGCGCTGCCAGTCGGCCCACGGGTCGGCCGAGTAGCAGGAGCCTTCGGCGTTGACGAAGCCGAAGGCGTAGTTGACGTGCGTGAGCTTGGCCGCGGCCCCGCTGGCGTCCATGTCCCTGACGTGATAGTCGCGGCCGTAGACACCCCACTGGATGAAGTAGGCGACCCGTTTGAACCCGGTGTGCGCCTCGGCGGGCACGGCGACCGCCGAGAGGCCGAGTAAGAGGGAGAGTGCGATCAGAAGCTTCTTCACGAGGCGGCTCCCGGAACCTACTTATAGGAAACTTTCCTATAAGTAGGACGGATCGTAGGCCGGTGGGATCGGGCAGTCAATGGCAACGGGCAGACTGGAGGTGTGCCATCCACCCTGCCCGACGGCGATCCCGCGCCCTCCACCGGAGAGCTGCCCGAGAGCGCGCTGCGCGACCTCGGCTCGCGCCCGTTCGGCTTCTACGTGCACGTGCCGTTCTGCGTGACGCGCTGCGGCTACTGCGACTTCAACACCTACACCGCGTCCGAGCTCGGCCCCGGCGCCTCACACCGCGACTACGCCGACACCGCGATCGAAGAGGTACGGCTCGCGCGGCGCGTGCTGGGAGACGCCGACCTGCCGGTGCGGACCGTGTTCTTCGGCGGCGGCACACCCACCCTGCTGCCCGCCGCCGACCTGGGCAGGATCCTGGCCGCGATCGACACGGAGTTCGGGGTCTCGCCGGGCGCCGAGGTGACCACGGAGGCCAACCCCGAGTCGGTCGACCCCGCCTACCTGGAGGAGCTCCGCGAGGCGGGCTTCACCCGGGTCAGCTTCGGCATGCAGAGCGCCCGCGAGCACGTGCTCAAGGTCCTCGACCGGCGCCACACGCCCGGCCGGGCCGCGCAGGCCGTGCTCGAAGCACGAAAGGCCGGGTTCGAGCACGTCAACCTCGATCTGATCTACAGCACACCGGGGGAGACCGACGACGACTGGCGCGCCTCGCTGGCCGCCGCGATCGAGGCCGGGCCCGACCACGTCTCCGCCTACTCGCTCATCGTGGAGGAGGGCACCAGGCTGGCCGCCAGGATCGGGCGCGGCGAGCTGCCGATGCCCGACGACGACGTGGCCGCCGACCGCTACCAGATCGCCGACGAGATGCTGGAGAAGGCCGGTTTCCGCTGGTACGAAGTGTCCAACTGGGCGACCTCCGACGAGGCGAGGTGCCTGCACAACCTGCTCTACTGGACCGGCGGCGACTGGTGGGCCGCGGGCCCCGGCGCGCACAGCCACGTCGGCGGCACCCGCTGGTGGAACGTCAAGCACCCGGCCGCCTACGCGCGGCGACTGGCCGACGGGGTCTCACCCGCCCACGCGCGCGAGGTGCTCGCCACCGAGGACCGAGAGACCGAACGCCTGATGCTGGAGCTCCGGCTGGCGTCCGGCTACCCGCTCGCCGACGTGGCTCCGGGCGTCCGCCGGGTCGTCGCGACCGCGCTCGGCGGCGGGCTGCTGGAGCCGGAGCCCTTCAAGGCGGGGCGGATGGTGCTCACCCTGAAGGGACGGCTGCTGGCCGACGCGCTGGTGCGCGACCTGGTCAGCTGACCAGGCGGATGGCGATCGGGTAGCGGTAGTTCTCGCCCTTGTTGGCGGCGATCGCGGCCTGGATGTGGAAGATCAGCGACACGATCCAGACGACTGGGAGCAGCAGGAGCCCGATCAGGACGACCGTCAGCAGCCCGGCCACCAGATAGCCGATGAACATCGTGATCTGGAAGTTGAGCGCCTCGGCCGCCTGGTCGCGGACGTAGGGCGACTCGTCCTTCTTCATCAGGTAGATGATCAGCGGGCCGACCCAGGAGACCAGCAGGCCGAGCAGGTGGGCGAGCATCGCCATCGTGGTGTCGTCGGAGCCGGGCCGCGGGCCGTAGCGTCCGGGCACGTGCGGCGGCCGCTGCTGCGGGACCCCGTAGCCCTGGCCGGGATGCTGCTGGTAGCCGTATCCGGGCTGCTCGTAGCCGGGCGGCGGCGTGGGCGGCTGCCCGTAACCGTAGCCCTGCCCGCCATATCCCTGCTGGGGGCCGTACCCCTGCTGGGGGCCGGAGCCGGGCTGGGGGCTGGAGCCGGGCTGCGGCCGATAACCGGGCTGCTCGTGCCCCGGGTGAGGAACGGAGCCGGGCTGGGGTTGGTAGCCCGGCTGTGGGCTGGAGCCCGGCTGGGGCTGGTAGCCCGGCGTGGAGCCGGGCTGGTAGCCGGGGTGCTGAGGCCCCGAGCCCTGGTGCGGGATGTCCGACTGCGAGATGCGCCGCGTGGCGTCGTCGTCCGGCTGCTGTTGGGGCGGGTCCTGGCTCATGGTGCCTCCGTAACGAAGTCGATCAGTTCCTCGACCCGGCCGAGTAGTTCGGGTTCCAGGTCGGCGTAGGTCGAGACGGCGCCGAGGATCCGCCGCCACGCGTCGGCCGGCTCCATGCGCCAGCCCAGGGCGGCGATCACGCCCTCCTTCCACGGCACTCCGCGCGGCACGTCCGGCCAGCCGGGGATGCGCAGCGCGGAAGGCTTGACCGCCTGCCAGATGTCGACGAACGGATGCCCGACGATGAGCACGTGCGGAGAGGTCACCTGGGCGGCGATCCGGCTCTCCTTGGAGCCGGGCACCAGGTGGTCGACCAGCACGCCCAGCCTGCGTCCGGGCTCGGGCCCGAACTCCTCCACGATCGCGGGGAGGTCGTCGACGCCCTCCAGGTATTCGACCACCACCCCTTCGACCCGAAGGTCGTGACCCCAGATCTTCTCCACCAGGGCGGCGTCGTGCACGCCCTCGACGTAGATGCGGCTCTGCCTGGCCACCCTCGCCCGCAGCCCCTCGACGGTGATCGAGCCCGACGCGCTGCGCCTCGGCTCGGGGGCGGCGGCCGGCGCTGCCGGGCGGGTCAGCGTCACCGCCTTGCCGTCCAGCAGGAAGGCGGCGGGCGCCAGCGGGAACAGCCGCCGCCTGCCGAAGCGGTCTTCCAGCGTGACGGCCTCCTTGTCGCAGGCCACCACCGCGCCGCAGAAGCCGCTGCCGGCGTCCTCCACGACCAGATCCGGCTCCGCGGGCACCTGCGGGATCTTGCCCTTGCCCGGACGCCGCCAGTTTCCCCGGAGAACATCACCCTCGTACACATGGGGACCGTAGCAAATCACCCCGCCGCCGCGAGGCGCTTGCGGCTGCCGCTCCGCCTTACCAGGACCACGATCGTCACGACGACGCCGACGAGCACGCCGAGCCCCGGGATGAGCAGCAGCGCGGCCACGCCGCCCACGAGCCCGCCCGCGGCCGAGGAGATGTCCCGGCCCACGCCGAACCGCGCGTCGGCCTGCTCCTGTGTCGCGCAGGTGAGCTGGTAGTCGCCCTGCGCGGGCGCGTTGATCACGAGGATGAGCTGCCACCGGGTGGAGCCGATCGTGACCGTCTGGTTGGACGGCGTGTTGGCGAGCCTGGCCTGCCCAGGACCGCCGGAGATCTGGCAGGTGTAGTGCACCCGCGTGGCACTGGTCAGGTAGATCACCGGCTGGTCGGCCGGGTTGATCGGCACCGTGACGCTTTCGCCGGACGCGAACGTCGGCGAGGGGGCCAGGTTTCCGGCGGTGCTGGAGATGCTGGTGACGAACAGGACCGCGCCGGCCGCCACGCAGACCAGCGCGACGGCCCAGCCGATCGCGATCCACCACAGTTTCGGCCTGACCAGCTTGGGGTCCACCGGCGGGGTGAACTGCGGTGGCCCGCTGAAGGGCCCGGGAGCGTACGGCTGGTCGCCGTACTGTGGCGCGTATTGCGGCGGGCCCTGCGGAGGCTGCCCGTAGTGCGGTTGCCCGTGCTGCGGTTGCCCATACGGTGGCTGGCCGTACTGCGGTTGCTCATATTGCGGCTGGCCCTGTGGCTGGCCGTACTGAGGCTGCCCTGGTTGGGGCCCGTACTGTGGCTGCCCGTAGCCCGGCTGCTGTCCGTAGACCGGCTGGCCGTACGGAGGGCCCTGACCGGGATGCGGACCCGGCCCCGGCGGGGGGCCGTAGGACGGAGGCTGGGATTCTTCGGTCATGTCGGTCAGTCTGGGGCCTGGAGGTCAACAGACGCTAGCAGCAGGATGGACAGGTGTTATCGCACCTTGTGGGTGAGAGCCGTACACTTGGCACTCGGGAACACAGAGTGCTAGACCTGTCGTTTCCGCTAGGCAAGAGGCAGGAGGTGAGCACGTGCTCGACGAACGGAAGCTGGCGGTGCTCCGCGCCATTGTCGAAGACTACGTGTCCACCAACGAACCGGTGGGTTCCAAGGCGCTCGCCGAGCGCCACAATCTGAAGGTCTCTCCCGCGACGGTCCGAAACGACATGGCCGCGCTGGAGGAAGACGGTTACATCACCCAGCCGCACACCAGCGCGGGCCGCGTGCCGACCGACAAGGGCTACCGCCTGTTCGTCGACCGGCTCTCGCAGGTCAAACCGCTCTCCGGGGCGGAGCGCAGGGCGATCGAGACGTTCCTCGCGGGCGCCGTCGACCTCGACGACGTGGTGACCCGCACCGTGCGGCTGCTCGCGCAGCTGACCAGGCAGGTCGCGGTGGTGCAATACCCGACGCTGACCCGCTCGACGGTCAGGCACGTCGAGCTCGTGCCGTTGAGCGAGCGGCGCGTCATGCTCGTGCTCATCACCAACACCGGCCGCGTCGAGCAGCGGGTGATCGAGCTGCCCGAGGTGGTGGACGACACCCGCATCGCCAACCTGCGCACGGTGCTCAATTCCTGTCTCGACGGTTGCGGCCTGAGCAGCGTGCCCGAGCAGGTGGCCGACCTGCCCGAGCGGCTGCCGGTCGAGGACCGGCCCGCGGTGGCGACGATCCTCTCGGTGCTGCTCGAGACGCTCGTCGAGCGCCACGACGAGAAGATCGTGTTCGCCGGCGCGGCCAACCTCGCGGGCGCCGACTTCACCACCGGCCTGCGCGACGTGCTCGAAGCGCTGGAGGAGCAGGTCGTGCTCATGCGGTTGCTCGGCGAGACTTCCACAGACATCCCGTCCGCGCTCACTGTGCGCATCGGCTCCGAAAACCCGTATCTCCACGGCACGTCCATCGTCGCGACCGGATACGGTTCTGGCGACAAGCAACTGGCCCGGCTCGGCGTGCTGGGTCCCACAAGGATGGACTATCCCGTGACAATGGGCGCCGTACGCGCGGTGGCACGCTACGTCAGCCAGATCCTGGCTGCATCATAAGAGGTCGATAAGTGGCAAACAGTGACTACTACGCCACCCTCGGGGTGCGACGTGACGCCGGTCAGGACGAGATCAAGAAGGCCTACCGAAGACTCGCCCGCGAGTTGCACCCCGACGTGAACCCCGATCCTGAGACCCAGGAGCGGTTCAAAGAGATCACGCAGGCCTACGAGGTGCTGTCCGACCCCAACAAGCGCCAGATGTACGACCTGGGCGGCGACCCCTTCGGCGGTGCCGGCGGAGGTGCCGGAGCGGGCGGTTTCGGGGCAGGCTTCCCGTTCAGCGACATCATGGACGCCTTCTTCGGCACGGCAGGCGGCGCGCGCGGCCCCCGGTCGCGGGCCCGCAGAGGACGCAACGCCACGATCCGCGTCGAGCTCGACCTGCGCGAGACCGCGTTCGGCACCACCCGCGAGCTGGTCGTCGACACGGCCGTGCTGTGCGAGGTGTGCCAGGGCGCCGGCGCCGCCCCCGGCACCCACCCCGACACCTGCGACATGTGCAACGGACGCGGCGAGATCTCCCAGGTCACCCGTTCGTTCCTGGGCCAGGTCATGACCTCCCGGCCGTGCCCGCAGTGCGGCGGTTTCGGGTCGGTCATCCGCCACCCCTGCCAGGAGTGCTCGGGCGACGGCCGCGTACGCACCCGTCGCACCATCAAGGTCCGCATTCCCGCGGGCGTCGAGGACGGCACCCACATCCAGCTCGCCGGCGAGGGCGAGATCGGTCCCGGCGGCGGCCCGCCCGGAGACCTCTTCCTGGAGATCGTCGAGCGAGCCCACGAGATCTTCGAACGGCGCGGCGACGACCTCCACTGCACCGTCCAGATCCCGATGACGGCCGCCGCCCTCGGCACCGTGCTCGCGGTGGAGACGCTCGACGGCTCCGAGGAGGTCGACGTGCGGCCGGGCACCCAGTCGGGCCAGGTCATCACCATGTACGGCCGGGGTGTGCAGCGCCTCAACGAGAGCGGCCGCGGCGACCTGCTGATCCACGTCAACGTCGAGACCCCGTTGCGTCTCGACCCGGCGCAGGAGGAGCTGCTGCGCGAGCTGGCCAAGCAGCGTGGCGAAGAGCGCCCTCCCGGCAAGTTCGCCCCTGGGCAGCAAGGTTTTTTTTCCCGTCTGCGTGACGCGTTCAACGGGAGGTGAGGTCGCCGGGCGCGTCCGCGCCTGACGACGTCGCCCTGCGGCCTTCGCCCGGCTGCCTCGCACGCCCGTCCAGCAGCCTCCTGGGAAGTACTACCCGCGCGGTGACGCCGTTGCGCGGAGACTCGTGCAGCCAGACCAGGATGCCCAGCCGTTCCGCCAGCCGGCCGACCAGGTGATGGCCGAGGCAGCGGGTGGGCGCGACCAGCAGGCTCTGCTCACCGCGCACCCGGGCGTTGGCCGTGGCCAGCTCGTCGTCGCTCATGCCGATCCCCTCGTCGACGATCGTGACGTGATAGCCGCCGGTTCCGGCGCGGCCCCTGATCTCCACCGGCGAGCCGGGCGGCGAGAACACCAGCGCGTTCTCCACGAGTTCGGTCAGCAGGTGCGCGACCTCGGCCACGATCGCGCCCCTGACCAGTGCGTGGTCGAGAGCCCGCACCTCCACCCGCTGCCGGTCCACCACCCCGGCCAGCGCCGCCTCGACCACGTCGGCGGCCGAGGCCGCCCGCAGGCGCGCGGCGGCCCTGCGCAGCACCGGCCCCGCCACCTTGCCGCAGACGCGTCGGCGGCGGATCGAGCGGGAGGCGCCCGCGACCCCCGTCACGGCCACCAGGGCGATCCCGGTCGCGGCGGCCAGCAGCGGCGCGGCGGTCGGCAGGCCCGCCGGAGAGACACCGGACGGGGTGCCGAGCCGATCGCGGGACGGAACATCGAGCCGGTCATCGGACGGGGTGCCGAGCCGACTGCGGGACGGGACATCGGGCGGATCATCGGACGGGGTGCCGAGCCGATCGCGGGACGGGACATCGAGCAGGGCGCCGGGTGGGGTGGGGGGAGCGTGTGTCTTGCCCGGCGCGGACAGCCCGTCGGGTGTCCGGCCCGCCTGCGGCACGACGGGCACGACGGGCACAGCGGGCACGAGCCTGCCGGCCGGGGCGGCGGGGACGGCCCGGTCCGTGTTCGTGGGGGAGATGGGGAAGAGGGCCAGAGCGGACAGGCCGAGCAGGAGTGTGACGCGGGCCCGGGACGTGAGTGGACGCCGGGGACGGCGGGTGTGAGCGGGGCGATCGGTCATCTCGCTGACCCCTCGTAAAGTGACGTCAGGAAATGCACACCGTATTCGTTGTGTGTTCTATTGACTACCGATTGTAGGAATCTGGGGTGATCGCCGGTGACCGTGCCGGTTTTCCTGGCCGCCGATCTTGCGGAGTTCAAGGGGCCGGAGGTGGTGCTCGACGGCCCCGAAGGGCGGCACGCGGCCGTCGTGCGCCGGTTGCGGGCGGGGGAGCGGGTCGATCTGACCGACGGAGCGGGCACGGTCGCCGAGTGCGTCGTGAGCGAGGCGCTGAGGGACACGCTCAGGCTCGCCGTGACCAGGCGCTACGAGGTGGCGGCCCCGAGTCCGCGGCTCGTCGTGGTGCAGGGCCTGCCGAAGGGCGACAGGGGCGAGCTGGCCGTCGAGATGATGACCGAGGTGGGCGTCGACGTGATCGTTCCCTGGGCGGCCTCGCGGAGCATCACGCAGTGGAAGGGCGACAAGGCGGCCAAGGCGCTCGGCCGTTGGCGCTCCACGGCTCGCGAGGCGGGCAAGCAGGCGCGCAGGTTCCACCTGCCGGAGGTGGCCGAGCCGGCGTCCACGGCGCAGGTCGAGGCCCTGCTGGCCGGCGCGGCCCTGGGGCTGGTGCTGCACGAGGAGGCGGCCGAGCCGTTGTCCGGCAGGGAGCTTCCCGGCGGCGGTGACATCGTCGTGGTGGTGGGGCCCGAGGGCGGGGTCTCGGAGGAGGAACTGGCCGGGTTCAGGGCGGCGAAGGCCGTGCCGGTCCTGCTCGGGTCCACGGTGCTGCGCACCTCGACGGCGGGCGTGGCGGCGGCGGCCGTACTGCTCACGCGGAGCGGCCGCTGGTGAGCGAGGGGCTCGGGTGTCGAGAGAGACGTGCCGCGAGCGCGGTCTCACGGGAGGGGCGTGCCGCCCGAGTGTGGTCTCAGGGAGTGGGGAGGGTCATGTCGCCCATGGTGAGCGCGGGTCGCGGGGCATCGAGAGAGGTGTGCCGCCCGGTGAGTCTCAGGGGCGGGAGGGGCATGTGCCGCCCATGTGAGTGTGGGCTCAGGGGGTGGGGAGGGGCGTGCCGGCCAACGGGCTGGCGATCTCGGCGGGTGTGGGGTTGGGGTCGGTCGGCGGGCACTCGGTGTCGGGGCAGTTGGCGGCGGGCGCGTCCGGCTCGGTGAACGTCGGGGTGGACGTGGGGGTCGGCGTGGCCGTGGGACAGTCGTCGCGAGGCTCGGCCGGCTCCTCCGCGACCGCCGTGGGGCACGGGGTGGTGGTCGGGGTCGGGGTCGGCTTGCTGGTCGACTTCGCGGTCTCGGACGGCTGCTTGGGCGGTCGCGTGGTCGGATCGGGGATGATCACGACGTTCGGCGGGTCGCTCTGCTCGGTCGGCTCGGGCGACACGGCCCGGTTGGTGGAGGAGTTGGCAGGAGGCGTGGAGGTGTTCCTGATCTCCTGGACGGTCTCCTGCAGGACCTGCTGGCGCAGCTCGGGGACGACCATCACGATCGTGCCCGCCACCAGCACCGCGCTGGCCGCGGCGGCGCCCGCCCGCCACCAGAACAGGTTGCGCACGCCGCGCCGCTCGATGCGGGCACGGATGATCTCCAGTCCTTCCGGCGAGGGCACGACCGTGTCCGCCTCCGCGCGGAGTGCACGGCGTAGTACGTCGCCGTACTCGTCGGGGGGCTGGGTCATGACATCTTCTCCAGGACAGATCGCAAGGCGGCCATGCCACGCGCGGTGTGGCTCTTGACCGCGCCCTTGCTGATGCCCATGGCGTGGGCGATCTCAGCCTCGGACAGATCACCGTAGTAACGAAGGACGAGTGCTTCTCTCTGACGTGTCGGCAGGGACCGGAGAGCCTCGATGACCGCTGAGCGTTCGAGCTCGCCGATCGCGCCGTTCTCGGCGCTCGGGGCGTCGGGCAGACCCTTGGGAGCGTACTTCTCGACGACCGCGCGGTGACGCAGCACGGAACGCGACCGGTTGACGACGGATTGGCGCAGGTAGGCGAGTGCTTTGTCGGGATCGCGCAGCCTGCGCCAGGCGCCATGGATGGCGACGAACGCGTCCTGTACGACTTCCTCGGCGGTTGCCATATCTCGCACCAGCAACACAGCGAGACGCACTAACGACCGAAAGTGCGCGCTGTAGAGCGCAGTCACGGCCATATCGGCATCCCACCCGACCGGCACCGCCCCCAACGACCTGTCGGCCAGAAGGGTTTCGGTGGTCACATCTGTGGGACGCGCGGCCTTCCCAGTGGGTTTACGCTCTTCCGGTTCCTTTGGGGGCATTACCCAGTCGTGTCCTCGCCAGGTGGCCTCGCCCGACCCTGAATCGTCCTACTTTGCTGAAGTGTCGCACACCCACCCTAACCGCGAGGATCTTCCGGCGCACGGCACGGACGATTACCGATTCGCAACGGGGCGCGGCGAATCGGACCCGCCCGGGTGGCTGCGGGCCCTGTCGGTATGGTGCTCCTGTGACCGACTGCCTCTTCTGCAAGATCGCGGCCAGGGAGATCCCTGCTGAGATCGTACTTGAGACCGACAGGGCGCTGGCGTTCCGCGACATCAACCCGCAGGCGCCCACCCACGTGCTGGTCATACCGAAGGAGCATCACGCCGACGCGGCGGCGCTGGCCCAGGCCGACGACGGGCTCGCCGACGACGTGATCAAGGCCGCGCACGCCGTGGCGGTCCAGGAGGGCGTGGCCGAGGGCGGCTACCGCATCGTGTTCAACACCGGGCCGGGCGCAGGGCAGACCGTGTTCCACGTGCACGCGCACATGCTCGGCGGGCGTGGCCTGTCGTGGCCGCCCGGTTGATATTGACGCGAGCGCTAGGCCTGGTCCCGGCTACGATGTGTGGAGAAGTACATCCAAACAGACCGGGAGGCATCAGGCCACGGGCCTGCCCATGTCCGAACTACACGAATCCCGACGGACTGCACCTCCTTCGCGCACTCAAGCCAAGGTGCTGATCCCAGACGATTATCCGATGGTCAGCCTCCTGGGCTCCCGTGACGAGCTGCTGCGCGTCATCGAGGGCGCCTTCAGGGCCGACATCCACGTGCGTGGCAACGAGATCACCGTCACCGGCAGCCCAGACGAGAGCGGCGCCGTGGTGCGGCTGTTCGAGGAGCTGGTCGAGGTGCTGCGCAGTGGGGGAGACCTCACACCCGACGCGGTCGAGCGGAGCATCGCCATGCTGCGGATGACCTCCGACCGGCCGGCCGAGGTGCTGTCGCTCGACATCCTCTCCTCGCGTGGCCGCACGATCAGGCCGAAGACCGTCAACCAGAAGCGCTACGTCGACGCGATCGACAAGCACACGGTCGTGTTCGGCATCGGCCCGGCGGGCACCGGCAAGACCTACCTCGCGATGGCCAAGGCCGTGCGGGCGCTGCAGGAGAAGCGGGTCAACCGGATCATCCTGACCCGGCCGGCGGTCGAGGCCGGAGAGCGGCTGGGCTTCCTGCCCGGCACCCTCTACGAGAAGATCGACCCCTACCTGCGCCCGCTCTACGACGCGCTGCACGACATGGTCGATCCCGACTCGATCCCCAAGCTGATGGCCGCGGGCACGATCGAGGTCGCGCCGCTGGCCTACATGCGGGGCCGCACCCTCAACGACGCCTTCATCATCCTCGACGAGGCTCAAAACTCCTCGGCCGAGCAGATGAAGATGTTCCTGACCAGGCTCGGCTTCAACTCCAAGATCGTGGTGACCGGCGACGTCACGCAGGTCGACCTGCCCGTGGGCACGACCAGCGGGCTGCGCGTCGTCCAGCAGATCCTCGACGGCATCCCCGACATCCACTTCGCCCGCCTGTCCAGCGCCGACGTGGTGCGCCACAAGCTGGTGAGCGAGATCGTCGACGCCTACGGCCGTTACGACGCGCTGCAGGAGCCGAGCACCGCCAAACCCATCCAGCAGCGGGGCAAACGGCGATGAGCATCGAGATCAACAACGAGTCGGGCGCCGAGGTCGACGAGGAGGGCATCGTCGAGCTGGCCGGCTACATGCTCGGCGAGATGGGCATCAACCCGCTCGCCGAGATGTCGATCATGATCATCGACGAGGAGGCCATGGCCGAGCTCCACGAGAAGTGGATGGGCGAGCCGGGCCCTACCGACGTGCTGGCCTTCCCGATGGACGAGCTGCGTCCCGGTGGCGGGGCGCGCGGCGACGCCGAGGTCCCCACCGATCCGGCGCTGCTCGGCGACGTGGTGCTGTGCCCGCAGGTGGCCGCCAGGCAGGCGGCCGAGGCGGGTCACGACACCCGTGACGAGCTCGAGCTGCTGTGCACGCACGGCATTCTCCACCTGCTCGGTTATGACCATGCCGAGCCTGACGAACACAAGGAGATGTTCGGTCTGCAGGCCCGGCTCCTCGAGTCGTGGCAGGAGGTGCGCAGCGCGCGGTGAACGCCTGGTTGCCTCTGGCCATCACCCTCGTGGTGATCGGCGGGCTGATCGCCAGTGCGGAGACGGCACTGACGCGCATTTCCCGGGTGCGCGCGGACGAGTTCGTGCGTGAGGGCAGGCGGGGCGCCGAGCGGCTGCAGGCCATCGTCAACGACCCGCCGCGCTACCTCAACCTGCTGCTGCTGCTCAGACTGAGCTGCGAGCTGGTCGCCACGGTGATCGCGACGCTGCTGTTCATCGACCTGATGAGCGACCAGGGCTGGGCCTACTTCACCGCCGCCGCGGTGATGATCCTGGTCAGCTACGTGATCGTCGGAGTCAGCCCCCGCACCCTGGGCCGCCAGCACGCCGGTCCGATAGCGCTGGCCGGCGCTCCGATCGTCTACGGCCTGACCCGCATCTTCGGCCCGCTGCCCAAGCTGCTCATCCTGGTCGGCAACGCGCTGACCCCCGGCAAGGGCTTCCGCGACGGCCCGTTCACCTCCGAGGCCGAGCTGCGCGACCTGGTCGACCTGGCCGAGGAACGCCGGATGATCGAGCCGGACGAGCGTGAGATGATCCACTCGGTCTTCGAGCTGGGCGACACGCTGGTCCGCGAGGTCATGGTGCCCCGCACCGACATGGTGTTCATCGAGCGGGGCAAGACGCTCAACCAGGCCCTGTCACTGGCGCTGCGCAGCGGTTTCTCCCGCATCCCCGTCGTGGGCGAGAACGAAGACGACGTCATCGGCATCGCCTACCTCAAGGACATCGCCCGCAGGGTGCACGAGGCGGGCCAGGACAGCAGCAAGGAGAAGGTCGAGTCGATCATGCGCCCGGCCACGTACGTGCCCGAGAGCAAGCCGATCGACCAGCTCCTCCGCGAGATGCAGGCCCGGCAGATCCACATGGCGATCGTCATCGACGAGTACGGCGGGACGGCCGGGCTGGTCACGATCGAGGACGTGCTGGAGGAGATCGTCGGTGAGATCACCGACGAGTACGACCAGGAGGCGCCCCGCGTCGAGTCCATGCCCGACGGCGGGGTCCGGGTGACGGCCCGGATGCCGGTCGACGAGCTGGCCGAGCTGTTCGACACCGAGATCGAGGTCGACGACGTCGAGACCGTGGGCGGGCTGCTGGCCCATGCGCTCGGCCGGGTGCCGATCGCCGGGTCGCAGGCCGACGTGGCCGGTCTGCGGCTCACCGCCGAGAGCCTGGCGGGCCGCCGCAACCGCATCAGCACCGTGGTGGTCCGCCGCGTCGCGCCGCCCGAGGCCGATGTCATGCCGGCCGCCGCGGAGCAGGACTGACCTTCGGGGCCCTCCGCCCAGGCTGGACGGGAGCGACCGGTGTCGGTGTTGTGGGTGATTGTGGCAAGTGTTCTACAAGCCGTCTGCAAGCGCTCTGCGCCAGTCTGTTGCTCGACACCCCAGTGCGGTGGGTGTCACGAAGGGAAGCGTCCCGAACACCGGGTGGGGTTCGCGGTGGGAAGGACACTCTCTTGGGGGGTGACGGCATCTCGGTCTGCTAGCCGATCGTGATGCTGCTTAAGGGGTGTTCTCGTCTGATAAACGGGCGAGAACACCCTTTTGGCGTTTGGACCTTTATTGACGGGTCTGGTGGATTGCCGTACTCGACCCCCGGGGAGATCGCCTGCGGGGGGAATCATGAAACGCGGACTGCGGATCACCGGCCTGGTCGTCGCCTGTGGCCTGGTGAGCGGGCTCCTGATCGGATGCCTGGTGGGGTGCGGCAGCGGGAAGACCGAGGACTACGCCGACCCACAGGCGCTGGCCCGGCTCCAGGGAGCGCTCGGCAGTGCCTCCCGGCTGCCCGACGGCTTCGCTCTCCAGCCCCAGGAGGCGTGGCGGGCGCCGTTCACGGCCGCGAACCGTAACTGCCGGGCCGTGCTCGCCCCCGTCGGCGGCAGGGCGCCCGCACGGGCGCTGACCGCGCAGGCCGCGGTCACCTACCAGGGCGACGAGCTGGGAGAGCAGGTCGGGGTGGGGCTGGCCCGTTACGCGGGCTCCGAGGCCGAAGGGCACATCGACGATCTCGCCGCGGCCCTGTCGGACTGCCGGAAGGTGCGCTCACGCGGCGGCACCCGCCTCAAGCTGCACGAGCTGCCGCTGCAGGACGTGGGGGACGAGGCGGTGGGCGCCGAGCTGCGCGGGAAGCTGAACGGCTACCCCTACGCGCTGGACGTGGTGCTCGCCCGCTCGGGCGACACTCTGGTCTCGCTCGTGCACACGGGCATGGCCGGGGTCGACCGGGAGCGCACGCGGCAGCTCCTCACCGCTGTGATGGGCATGGCCAGCGCCTAACCTAGTGCCGTGACTCTCGATCCTGAAGACAGCAAACTCATCACCCTGGCCCGAGCCTCCAGAGCGCGCAGCGGCTCCGCCGAAGGCGCCGCCGTGCGCGACGAGACCGGGCGCACCTACTCTGCCACCGACGTCGCGCTCGAGGCGCTCAAGCTCTCCGCGGTGCAGGTGGCGGTCGCCATGGCGATCTCCAGCGGCGCGCGGTCGCTCGAGGCGGCGGCGCTGGTCACGGCGGGCGACGGGCCGAGCGCCGCGGACGAGGCGGTGGCCCGCGAGCTGGGCGTCAAGGCGCTGGTCGTGGCCGGTCCCGACGGCACCCCCCGGAGCTGACATGCCGATCTCGCCCTATCTCGCCGGAGTGCGCGCCAAGGTGGGCTCCGACCTGCTGATGCTGCCGTCGGCCTGCGGCTGCGTGTTCGACGAGGCCGGGCGGCTGCTGGTCGCGCGACACGGAGACATCGGCCTCTGGGCCGCGCCGGGCGGCGGCGTCGACCCGGACGAGCGGCCCGAGGAGACCGTCGTCAGGGAGCTGCGCGAGGAGCTCGGCATCGACATCGCCGTACGCGGCCTGATCGGCGTCTACGGCGGGCCGGAGTTCCGCACCGTCTACCCCAACGGGCACCAGTGCGGTTACATGATCGCGGTGTACGGCTGCGTGCTCGCGTCCGGCACCCCCGTCCCCGACGGCGACGAGATCACCGAAGCCCGCTGGGTCACCGAGCAGGAGCTGCCCGGGCTCACGATGACGCCGTGGTCGCCGCGGGTGCTGCCCGACGTGTTCGCCTGGTGGCGAGACCAGGGCCGATGATGGGCCAGAATTGCGGGGTGACTTCGCCAGACAACCATCGCGCCGGATTCGCCTGCTTCGTGGGGAGGCCGAACGTCGGCAAGTCCACGCTGATGAACGCCCTGGTCGGCACGAAGGTGGCGATCACCTCGTCCAAGCCGCAGACCACCCGCCGGGTCATCAGGGGCATCGTGCACCGGCCCGACGCCCAGATCGTCATCGTCGACACCCCGGGGCTCCACCGCCCGCGCACCCTGCTCGGCGAGCGCCTCGACAGCCTGGTGTTGTCGACGCTCACCGAGGTCGACGCGATCGGCTTCTGCCTGCCCGCCAACGAGCCGATCGGCAAGGGCGACCGCTTCATCGCCGACAAGCTGGCAGCGGTCAAACGCACACCCGTGATCGCGGTGGTCACCAAGACAGACCTCGCCAGTAAGGAACAGATCGCCGCCCAGTTGCTGGCGGTGTCGCAGCTCGGCGAGTTCGCCGCGATCGTCCCCGTGTCGGCGGAGCGCGGCGACCAGCTCGACGTGCTGGCCGACGTGCTCGTGGAGCACCTGCCCGAGTCCCCTCCGCTGTACGAAGGCGGCCAGCTCACCGACGAACCCGAGCAGGTGCTGGTGGGGGAGCTGATCAGGGAGGCGGCGCTGGAAGGCGTACGCGACGAGCTGCCCCACTCGATCGCCGTGGTCGTCGACGAGATGCTGCCGCGCGAGGGGCGCGACGACCTGCTCGACATCTACGCGCACCTGTTCGTGGAGCGCCCGTCGCAGAAGGCGATCGTGATCGGACACAAGGGCGAGCGGCTGCGCGACGTGGGCACCAGGGCCCGCAAGCAGATCGAGGCGCTGCTCGGCACCCGCGTCTACCTCGACCTGCGCATCAGCGTGGCCAAGGACTGGCAGCGCGACCCCAAGCAGCTGCGCCGGTTGGGCTTCTACGACTGATCGGCCCGGCTCGCGAGCGCCGGCACCAGCGAGAGCAGCGCGAAGACGATCAACGCCAGCGAGCTGGCCAGAGCGGCGAACCAGCCGTAACGGATCACCGGCTCCACCGACAGCACCCTGCCCAGATCGACGGAGATCCGCTCGCCGACGCCCGCCGGATCGGTCACGTACAACACCAGCATCAGCGTGGCCAGCGCGCCCGGCAGCGCGGCCAGCGCCGCGATCCAGGGGCGGGTCATCAGCCCGGCCAGGCCGAAGGCCAGCGCCGCCATCCCGGCGATCAGCGTGTAGACGCCGAAGCCGTCGTCGGTGCCTCGGACGTCATGGGAGACGGCGCCGCCGATCAGGTCGCTGCTGGCCTCGACGCCCGCCCACGGCAGGATCGCGCAGAACACGAGCAGCGCCGCGGCGACGGTGACGGCGAACGGGTAACCACGCCGCGACCGGCGCTTCGCGGGGCCCGGCGAAAGGTAGTCGGCCACCCGATCACCATAAGACGGCCGGGCGGTCCCGACCAGGCCACCCGCCCAGGACTCTCGGCTTCGGCCGGTAGGCGTGCCGGGGTGAGTCATCCGCGCCGGACTCGGCTTCGGCCGGTTGGCGTGCGGGTAGTGAGCCGACCGCCCGGGACTCGGCTCGGCCCCGGCGGCCGGGTGGTTCTGGAGCTCAGACGGTCACAGGGCGCCGAGCAGGCCGGACGCCCGTGACTCGCCCCATTCCAGGCGGCCGCGCAGGTCGACGGCGTCGGCGGCGAGCGCGGACACCAGGATGCCGGGGCCGGCCAGCGGGAGCACGGCGACTCCGTCACCGATGACCGCCTGCCGGGCGGCGGTGGCTGAGGTGGCCGATGCCGGGGTGATGAGGGTGGTGCCGACGCAGCGGGCGGTGCCGTAGATCGCCGAGGAGGTGTCGAGGGCCGGGTCGCCGACGACGTGCTCCTGCCTGAGCAGGGGGCGGCCGTCGCAGGTGGCGTCGAAGCGGGCATGGCAGCGGCCCGGACGTTCGCCGTACCGGCCGAACACGATCTCCTCGCGCCAGAGCACGCGCGCGTCCGCCGCCAGGGTCAGCCGTACGGTCAGGCGGTGCGAACAGCCGGCGGCGAGGACCGTCGGCTCGGGCGTGAAGCGGAGCGAGGCCCCCGCGCCGACCCGGGCGGTGATCAGCATGTGGGATGAGCCCCGGCCGGGGAGCACCAGCGTGCTCGCCACGGAAGCGACCTCCAGGCTGGTGCCCGGGGCCACGTCGAGGTCGAGTTCGAGGTGGTCGCCGCCGAGCGGGCCCGCCGCGGTCGAGACGAGGTGCACGGTCCGCGCGCCCGTCTGGCGGAACGTCAGCGGAGGCGCCGAGGCCAGCCGGCTGATCACCGTACGACCGTCGGCCAGGCGGGTCGCGACGGCGGCGCGTGCGCGCATCGCGCGGTGCGCGCCGGGCAGGGCGTCACTCGGCCGCATGGTCAGGCCACGTGAGCGGGCCGCTGGGGCCAGGCGCGCGCCTGGCCGGACACCCAGGCGGCCACCTCCGCCACTGCGGGCTCCCGCCTGATCGAGGTGAACATGACCGGCCGGCCGCCGCGCACGGCGGCCGCGTCCCGGGCCATCACCCCAAGGTCGGCGCCGACCATCGGGGCCAGATCGGTCTTGTTGACGATCAGCAGGTCGGCCGTGGTGACGCCGGGACCGCCCTTGCGGGGCACCTTGTCGCCGCCGGACACGTCGAGGACGAAGATCTGCCGGTCGGCCAGGCCGCGGCTGAACGTCGCCGTCAGGTTGTCTCCGCCGCTCTCCACGATCACCAGGTCGAGCGGGCCGAAGCGGTGTTCCAGGGTCTCCACGGCGTCGAGGTTTGCGGCGATGTCGTCGCGGATCGCCGTGTGGGGGCAGCAGCCGGTCTCGACGGCCAGGATGCGTTCCTCGTCGAGCACCCCGGCCGCGCGCAGGAAGTCGGCGTCCTCGGTGGTGTAGATGTCGTTGGTCACCACGCCGAGCCGCATCGACGGGCCGAGTACCCGGCACAGCGCCGCCACCAGCGCCGTCTTGCCGCTGCCCACCGGCCCGCCGACTCCCAGCCGCAGAGCCCGGCCGATCTCGCCGGGAACCTCGTGGTGATCGTCGTGGCGGGCGCCCATGGTGGAGTCCTTTCCTTAGGAGACGAACAGCCTGACTTCGGCCGCCGCGTGCCGCTCGGCCAGGAGGTCGAGTGCGGGGGCCGAATGGGCGGGCAGATCCGCCCAACGCCGGCCGGTGGCGGCCGTTCCATGCGGGGTGGGTGCGAGGCCGGTGACCGGATCGGCGGTCATCTCGGTCAGGTCGGGGCCGAGGTCGGCGAGCAGCCGGTGGACCTCCACCGGATCGAGGCCGAGGAGCCGCGCCGCCGCCGTGGCCGGGCCCGTGACGGCGTGGTAGGCCGCCGCCAGGGCCGCCTCCCCGGGCGAGGCTCCCGCCGCGTACGCCGCCGTCCCGAGCGCGACGGGGTGATGCGGATCGGGTACGGCCCGCGCCAGGAAGTCGAACGCGGGAGAGGGCCAGATCCGGCGCGCCACCCGGAGCAGCAACCGGCCCTGGGTCCTGGAGGCGGCGCGCTGGGCCGGTGACGCGGTTCTGGCGTCGGCCTCGGCGTCGAGCCCGGCCCACGCCGCTTGTGCTCCTCCCGGCTCGCCGAGCCCGGCCCACGCCGCCTGCGGTCCTCCCTGCTCGTCGAGCGGTGCGGAGGCCGTACGGGAGGCATGGACGCAGGCCGCGGCGGCGAGGGCGGCGGCGACGCGGCCCGACGTGCGCAGGCGGCCCCTGAGGAAGCCCGAGAGTGACGGGAGGTCGTGGACGGCGCCGCAGCCGACGGCCTGCTCGGCGCCGCCCGAGTGGGCGTGCCCCCCGGCGGGGAGCCGGGAGTCGGTGAGGAGGAGCAGCGCGGGGTTCATCAGAACAGGAAGTAGCGCTGCGTCATGGGCAGGGCGGCGGCCGGGGCGGGCTCGACGAGGTCGCCGTCGATGCGTACCTGGAAGGTGTCCGGGGCGACCTCGATCCGGGGGAGCGCGTCGTTGAGCGGCATCGCCTGCTTGCCGCGCCCGCGCACGTCGGTCACGGGGACCAGGCGGCGGCGCACCGCGAGGCGGCCGGCGAGCCCCTCGTCCAGCGCGAGCGGGGAGACGAAGTGCAGCGACGTGGACGCCGCCGTCACGGGGGCGGCGCCGAACATGGGACGCGACAGCACCGGCTGCGGGGTGGGGATGGAGGCGTTGGCGTCGCCCATCTGGGCCCAGGCCACCACACCGCCCTTGAGCACCAGCGCCGGCTTGACCCCGAAGAACGCCGGATCCCACAGCACCAGGTCGGCGAGCTTGCCCCGCTCCACCGACCCGACCTCGGCGTCCAGGCCGTGGGCGACGGCGGGGCAGATCGTGTACTTGGCGACGTAGCGGCGGGCTCGCAGGTTGTCGGCCGGCCCGCCGAGATCGCCGCGGCGGCCCTTCATGACGTGGGCCGTCTGCCAGGTGCGGATGACGGTCTCGCCGATGCGGCCCATCGCCTGCGAGTCGGAGCCGATCATGGAGATGGCGCCCAGGTCGTGGAGTACGTCCTCGGCCGCCATCGTGGTGGGCCTGATGCGCGACTCGGCGAACGCCAGGTCCTCGGGGATCGACGGGTTGAGATGGTGGCAGACCATCAGCATGTCGAGGTGCTCGTCGAGAGTGTTGACGGTGTAGGGCCTGGTGGGGTTGGTGGAGGAGGGAAGCACGTTGTCGTGGGACGCCACCTGGATGATGTCGGGAGCGTGCCCGCCTCCGGCGCCCTCGGTGTGGTAGGCGTGGATCATGCGGTCGCCGATGGCGGCCAGCGTCGACTCCACGAACCCGGCCTCGTTCAGGGTGTCGGTGTGGATCGTCACCTGCACCCCGGTCGCGTCGGCCACGGTCAGGCACGCGTCGATGGCGGCGGGCGTGGTGCCCCAGTCCTCGTGCAGCTTGAACCCGGACGCGCCCGCCCTGAGCTGCTCCATCAACCCCTCGGAGCTGACCGTGTTGCCCTTGCCGAGCAGCGCGAAGTTGAGCGGGTAGGAGTCGAGCGACTCCAGCATCCTGGCCAGATACCAGGTGCCGGTGACCGTGGTCGCCTTGGTGCCCTCGACGGGTCCGGTGCCGCCGCCGACGACCGTGGTGACGCCCGCGCCGATCGCCTCGTCGAGCAGCTGGGGGCAGATGAGGTGCACGTGGGAGTCGACCGCGCCGGCGGTGAGGATCTTGCCGTTGCCGCTGAGGATCTCGGTGGACGGCCCGATGACGATGTCGACGCCCTCCATGGTGTCGGGGTTGCCGGCCTTGCCGATGGCGCTGATCCGGCCGCCGGCGACGCCCACGTCGGCCTTGACCACGCCCCAGTGGTCGAGGATCACCACGCCGGTGATGACCAGGTCGGCCGCGCCCTCGGCACGGGTGGCGCGGGCCTGGCCCATGGACTCGCGGATCACCTTGCCGCCGCCGAACACCGCCTCGTCGCCCGCGCCCGCGGGTCCCATCGCCAGGTCCTCGGTGACCTCGATGAACAGGTCGGTGTCGGCCAGCCTGATCCGGTCGCCCGTGGTGGGCCCGTACAGCGCCGCGTAGCGGGCGCGGGAGATGTCAGCCATCGAGGGGACCCGCCCATTCCGGTCGCAGGCCGGGCACCACGCGGCGCCCGGAGATGGGCACGAGCGTCACGTCGCGCTCCACGCCCGGCTCGAACCTGATCGCGGTGCCGGCCGGCACGTCGAGCCGCATCCCCCAGGCGGCGCCGCGGTCGAACTCCAGCCCCGGGTTGGCGGCGGCGAAGTGGTAGTGGGAGCCGACCTGGACGGGCCGGTCGGCGGTGTTGACGACCCGGACCGTCACCCGCTCGCGTCCCGGGTTGAGCGGGATGGCGCCTTCGGGGTGGATGTACTCGCCGGGGATCACGGGATGGGCCTGTGTACGGTGACGAGCTTCGTGCCGTCGGGAAACGTGGCCTCGATCTGCACGGTGTCGAGCATCTCGGGCACGCCTTCCATGACGTCGGCCCGGGCCAGCACGGCTCGCCCGGCCTCCATCAACTCGGCCACGGTCCGGCCGTCCCTGGCCCCCTCCATCAGGAACGACGCGATGACCGCGGTGGCCTCGGGGTGGTTGAGCCGCAGGCCCCTGGCCTGACGCTCGCGCGCGACCCCGGCGGCGACGTGGATGAGCAGGCGTTCCTGCTCGTGTGGGGTTAGCCGCATGGCCGGACCCTAGGAAGCGGCCGTTTCGGGGGTGTTGCCGGGGGATGTCGTGTTGGTTTCCGGTGCGGGGGGCACACGTGTGGCTGTGGCCGATCAGCCACCGGCCGAACCTGGAGTCCTTACTTCTGGGAACACGTGATAGGGGAACCGCTTGCCTGGACTCAGGTAGCAGGAACCGTTCGACCCACATAAGTCAGCCCAGAGTCCACTGCCGCGCAGCCTGTACGATCTCCTCCAAGTGGCCGCTGTGGGCGCCGTGCCAGTAGACCTGACCGCAGGCCCGGCACTGCCCGTAGACGTCGAAGTTGCGCCGGGTGCCCGCCTCCAGCAGCGGCTCCACCTCGTGCTTGGCGGCCGGGATCAGCAGGCCGTTGCAGGCCGTGCACCTGGTCCAGGGGCGCAGCGGAGGGGAGAAGCGTTCGAGCAGGTCGCGCAGCTGGTCCTGCGGGCGGGAGCCGCGCACGTAGGCCCCCAGCCACAGGGCGCGGCGGCGCAGCAGGCCGCGGTCCTGGGTGAGCAGCACCCGGTGCTCCTCGTTGGCCTGCACGACGAGGGCCGGGTCGTCCATGTCGTTGTGGTAGGCCGCGTCGAGGCCGAGCAGCCGCAGCCGCCGTGACAGCGTGCCCAGGTGCACGTCGAGCAGGAAGCGGGGCTCGTCGGGCAGTTGCTGCGGTCGCGGCACCGCGCCCACCTCCACGACGTCGCCCGCGACCGGCAGGTAGGACGGGTCGACGCCCCGGTCGCCGATGGTCAGCGGGCCGACCTCCGTCAGCGGGATGCCGATCGACTCCACGTGGTGGCCCAGCGTCGAGGTGCGGTCGGGCGTCACCCGCTGCCACTCCTGCCGGCGACTGACGGGCAGGAACATGAGCAGCTCTGGGGCGATGCGAAGATGTGCGTCCCGTTCGGTCACGATGTCCATTCTGCGCGATCGGATGATGTGGTTTCTCAGGCCCGAAGCTGCCAGATGTGCCATGCGTCCAGCAGCTTGAAACCCATCGTCTCGTTGATGGCCAGCATGTGCGTGTTGGACGTGGCGTTCCACGTGATGATCCGCTCGACCTGCGGCTCCCGCTCGCGCATGCGGATCAGGTTGGCCAGCTTGAGCAGCAGGCCGAGCCGGTGGCCGCGGTGCGGGCGCAGCACGGCGGTGTCGGCCTGGCTGGCCCAGCCGTCGGTGCGGTCGGCGTCGACGAACAGGCGCGTGAAGCCGGCGGGCGCGCCGTCGGAGACGCGTCTGGCGATCGCGGTGTAGTAGTTGCACCCGCTCGACACGATCAACTCCTCTTGCGCCCGGACGCGCTCGACGTCGTAGACCGCGTCCTCCATCTCCTCGCCGAGCGGAGCGTCGTTCATACCGCCCATCAGCACGGCCAGGTCGGCGAGCTGCTCGGGTCCGGCGGGGCCGGTCCACAGCTCCAGCTCGTAGCCCTGCGGCCGGGGCAGCATGCGGCGGAACCGGTGCCAGTCCACCTCGCCCAGTTCGAGGGTGCGGCGAGCCTCCGTGAGCGACACGGTGAAGCCATGTGCCCTCGCGAAGCGCGCACCCGTGCCCACGGCGGGTGTCTCGGCCAGCAGCAGCCGCCTGCCGCCGGCGCGCAGCCGGTCGCGCGCCGCGCCGAGCAGCGCGCTCCCGAGGCCCCTGCCGCGCCGGTCGGGGCGGACGAACAGCGGGTCCAGCCAGCCCAGATGCGTGTTGTCGAGCGTGGGCAGGCTGAGCCGGTATCCGGCCACGACCTCGTCGCCGTCGTGCTCGACGTGGGATTGCACCTGCCACGCCCGCCGTTCCTGGGTGAACATCAGGCGGAAGCGGCGTGCCGACATGACGGGGCCGGGCTGGTCGGCGACCGCCTGGACGTAGGCCGCGTGCAGGTGGCCGAGGGTCTCGTCGTCGATCGTCTTCATGGGGTCAGGCAAGCGCATCCCGGCCGGGCCCGGCCACCGGATTTACTGCCCGTAGTCCTCGACCTCGCTGACCGGCCGGGGCGCCGCGTTGTCGGGGTCCTCGCCGGCCCCGCGGCGGGCCCGGCGCTGTCGCAGCAGGTCCCAGCACTGGTCGAGCGCCACCTCGAGCTCCTTGACCCGTGCGTTCTCCTCATCGGAGGTGACCTCACCCGCGGAGAGCCTGCCACGGAGCTCGTGCTCCTCATCAACGAGGGCGCTGATCTTGCTGAGAATCTCGTTGTCCCGCATGCCCAAGACTCTAATGACTTCGTGATAGAACACGCCCTATGTCTGGTATCGCGCTGGTAAGAAAGCCCGGGCCCCACATCGCGGACGGCCTCGTCACCTACGTCCAGCGCGAGCCCGTCGACCCCGGCCTGGCCGCGCGGCAGCACGACGCCTACGTGGCCGCCCTCGCCGGCGCGGGATGGCGGCCGGTGTACGCCGAACCGGCCGACGACCTGCCCGACGCCCCCTTCGTCGAGGACACCGTCGTGGTCTCCGGGCGGCTGGCCGTACTGACCAGGCCCGGAGCGAAGGAGCGGCGGCCCGAGGTGGCATCGGTGGCCTCGGTGGTGCGGATGCTGGGCTTGAGAGTCGTGCGGATCAGCGGCTCGGGGACCCTCGACGGCGGCGACGTGCTCCAGGTGGGGTCCACCGTGTACGCCGGGAGATCGGCGCGGACCAACGACGAGGCCATCTCCCAGCTGGCCGCGCTGCTCCCCGAACGCAGGGTCGTGCCCGTCGACCTGGAGGGCGTGCTGCACCTGAAGTCGGCCGTCACCGCGCTGCCCGACGGCACGCTCATCGGCCACGCCGCGCACGTGAAACTGCCCCACCTGCTGGAGCCCGCCGAGGAGGCCGGGGCGCACGTGGTGACGCTCGGCGGGGACCATGTCCTGATGGCGGCCTCCGCTCCGCGCACCGCCGCCGCGCTGGAGGAACGCGGGCTCAGCGTGACCATGGTGGACATCTCGGAGTTCGAGAAGCTGGAAGGCTGCGTCACCTGCCTTTCGGTCCTCATCTGATAGGTCCTCATCTGATAGGCCCTCATCGGATAGGTCCTCTTCGGAGCCGGGTGCGGTGGATCCGGTTGTGAGGGTTCCGGTTGTGATGGATCCGGATCGTCCACCGCGGGTCGTCTGGTAGCGTGCAAAGCATGCTGCGCGTGCTGCTTCTTAGCTGCCGCGGCGGGGGCCACTGAGGCCGGCTCCCTCGCCGCGGAGCCCGTCATGCGCGTCGGCCGCTTTCATCGACCGACGAGGAGCCCGAGCCCGTGACCGTTCAGCAACCCAGCCCCATGCCCTACCAGCGCTATCAGGCGTTCGAGCCGATCCGGCTGACCGACCGCACCTGGCCCGACCAGGTCATCACCAAGGCCCCGCGCTGGTGCGCGGTGGACCTGCGTGACGGCAACCAGGCGCTGATCGACCCGATGGACTCCCACCGCAAGCTGCAGATGTTCGAGCTGCTGGTGCGGATGGGCTACAAGGAGATCGAGGTGGGCTTCCCGGCCGCCTCGCAGACCGACTTCGACTTCGTCCGGCAGATCATCGAAGAGGACCGCATCCCCGGCGACGTGGTCATCCAGGTGCTGACCCAGGCCAGACCCGAGCTGATCGAGCGGACCTTCGAGTCGATCCAGGGTGCCGGGCAGGCGATCGTCCACCTCTACAACTCAACCTCCACCCTGCAACGCCGCGTGGTGTTCGGCCAGGACAAGGAGGGCATCACCGCCATTGCGGTTGAGGGCGCCAAACTGGTCAAGAAGCTCGCCGACGCCAGCGACGTGGACGTACGGTTCCAGTATTCTCCCGAGTCGTTCACCGGCACCGAGCTGGAGTACGCCGTCGAGGTGTGCGACGCGGTCAACGACGTGTGGCAGCCCACGCCCGAGCGCAAGGTCATCGTCAACCTGCCGGCCACGGTCGAGATGGCCACGCCCAACATCTACGCCGACCAGATCGAGTGGATGCACCGCAACCTCAAGCACCGCGACTCGATCATCTTGTCGCTGCACCCGCACAACGACCGCGGCAGCGCCGTCGCCGCCGCCGAGCTGGGCTACATGGCCGGGGCCGACCGCATCGAGGGCTGCCTGTTCGGCAACGGCGAGCGCACCGGCAACGTCTGCCTGGTCACGCTCGGCATGAACCTGTTCTCCCAGGGCGTCGACCCCGAGATCGACTTCAGTGACATCGACGAGATCCGCCGCGTCACCGAATACTGCACCCAACTGCCCGTGCACCCGCGCCACCCGTGGGGCGGCGAGCTGGTCTACACCGCCTTCTCCGGCTCCCACCAGGACGCCATCAAGAAGGGCTTCGAGCACCTGGAGCGCGACGCCCACGAGGCCGGCGTGCCGGTCGACGACTTCACCTGGGCCGTCCCCTACCTGCCGATCGACCCGAAGGACATCGGCCGCACCTACGAGGCGGTCATCCGGGTCAACAGCCAGTCGGGCAAGGGCGGGGTCGCCTACATCATGAAGTCCGACCACCAGCTCGACCTGCCGCGCCGGCTGCAGATCGAGTTCTCGAAGGTGGTGCAGGCCCACACCGACGCCGAGGGCGGCGAGATCAGCCCGGCCACCATGTTCGCCATCTTCCAGGACGAGTACCTGCCCAACCCGGCCAACCGCTGGGGCCGGCTGAGCCTGATGGCGCACCGCCACCAGTCCACGGTCGACGAGAAGGACCGCATCAACGCCGACGTGCGCCTCGACGGTGAGATCCGCGAGGTCGAGGGCGTCGGCAACGGCCCGATCTCGGCGTTCATCGACGCCATCTCCAGGGTCGGCTTCCAGGTGCGGGTGCTCGACTACGTGGAGCACGCGATGAGCGCGGGCAGCGATGCCAAGGCGGCCTCCTACCTGGAGTGCGACATCAACGGCCGGGTGCTCTGGGGTGTGGGCATCGACGCCAACACGACCACGGCCTCACTCAAGGCCATCATCTCCGCGATCAACCGCGTGTCCCGCTGACCGTACCCGAGCCCCTCGAATGAGGGGCTCGGGGTTTTTACGCGCCGGGGGTGCAGTCGTACAGCTCGCCGTAGCGCTTCTGAGCGATGCGCATGAGCTCGATCATGTCCTTGATCGCGTCTCGCCCTTTGGCAATTTGAGGGAGAGAAATGTCGATCAATCGCTCTCTGTCGCCACAGCGGAACTTCGCGCTTACTTGGTATGGCTGATCGGCCGATGGGGGATTGGGTAGATGCGCTGCCATGCCGTCACCGAGGTCGGCAGGGAGCGCGACTCCGCCATACGTGCTGTAGACCTTACGCCTGTCATTCATAAGGAAATCCAGATGCTCACGAGGCATCCCTCGGCCTTCCTGCATCCACCACACCTCCAGAGACCGGATGGCCTCATCAGGAGCCCGGCAGTCGCCATTCCTCTCATTACCGTCGGTTTTCTCGACGAGAGGTCCGGTCACGCCAGTGACGAGGCGAAACGCGTGGTCGGGGATGAACGTGCAGACGTATGGTGCGGAATCCACGACCGGCTGGGTAACCGGAGTCGGTGTGGAGACGATATCAGTCTCCGGGGTGCAGGCTGCGCCAAGCAACGCGAGAGCAGTCAGAGCGACAGGAAGACGAGCGTGTCTCATTTGCCACCTCCGGGAGAGGAGGAGGGAACGGCAAGGCCGAGATAGTCGTTCACATCACTGGTCGTGCGGAAAGTATTTCTGTACGAGCAGGCCGCTACTTCCTCCGGCTTTTCGGGTCCACTCAAGGAACTTACTGTATTCTTGCGGACTCATCTCGATGAAGGGTTTGATCGTCGGCGGAGTTCTGGCTGTGAATGACTGCTTTTCCAGGTCCAGCCCGTCGAGCAGGCCTTTGTTCAGCAAGGTCGTGGTGAGCATCTGCTCCGCCAGCCTCTCCACCGCCAGCAGGTTGTCCGCCAGCGTCCCGTGTGTCTCGTCCAGGCGCCGCCCGTGTGCGGACATCTGCTGGGCGACCTGTTTGGCGAGCTCGTCATACGTGGCCCCGGCGACCCTGTCGTACTGCTTGCTGACCAGGTCGCCGAAGGCTCCGGCGGCCAGCTCGCTCGCCTGTTTGGCCCCCGGTACGGGGAGTAGCCCTATCGCGTCGCGCACCATGGCCTTCAGTGACTCGTCCGCCTTCTTGTCGTCCAGCCCCTGGGCGATCAGCACCTGGCGGCGGATCTCCACGATGTGGGCAAAGGGAGAGGCCTCCTCCTTGGTCCGGTCTTCCAGGAAATGCAGGATGTCGTCCCTGGTGACCCGTCCATCTTCATCGAGGTCGAAGCGCTTGACGTCGGACTTTGTGAAACCGAGCCGCTCGGCGTTGGAGGCGTTGAGGCCGACCGGGGGAACGGTGTCGAGCGCGGCTCGCATGTGTTCGGTCTGCGCCCTCACGAGCGCCTCGAACCCGGCGTCGTGGGAGGTGGCCAGCGCCAGCGCGTAGGACATGTCCTGGGCCGCGACCTTGCCGAAGGTCGCATGGTTCAGGAGGAGCCGGGAGAGCTGGTCGATGTTGGCGGAGATCGCGCGGGCAACGGGGTAGCTCAGGGGCGCGAGACGATCGAATGTTTCTCGGTCCCTGATCTCCAGGTTGCCGTCGTCGGCTTTGCCGAAGGCGCCGCGCACTTCGTCGGCGACGATCTTGGTCAGCTCGGCGGCCAGCTTCTGAGAGGTGGCGTCCTGGCCGGTGGTGGCCGTCACCAGCAGGTCGTTCAACGGCGCGTAGTCGTCCAGGTACCGGGAAGCGCCCCACCGGGTAGTCAGCAGATGGTCCAGCACGGACGCCTTCCACCCGGCCGGGGTGTGGTCCAGCAGGGCGTGGGACGCCTCCCGGCTGGACCTTGCTGCGTGGAACAGGTCGTCCACTACCGATGATCTGCCCTTCGTGCCTGGGACACCGGCTTGCGTCTCCGGCCTCAGCAAGGTGCCGAGGCCGAGTGCTCCGGCCAGGTCGATGATGGGGATTTGGGCGTTCGCGAAGGTGCGGCCCAGCGGGTCCTTGCTCGCCGCCCATTCGTCCTTCCGCTGCTCGTACTCGTAGACGATCACGTCGCGCCCGACGGCCTCCATGAACTCCTTCGAGTACGGTGTCTTCCCGTCGTGGGCACGCCAGATGAGCGCCTGGGCCTGGTAGCCCGAGTAGGTCGTGTCGCCGGCCTTGTGCTCGGCCCGGCCCTCCTTCATCAGGTCCTTGAGGAAGTCGGTGCCCAGGTAGGCGGGATCCTTCGGGTTGGTTCCATTGGCCAGGGCGGTGGCCAGCATGCTGAGGATCTTCTGGCCTGAGGCGGAGAACCGGCCCGCGCGATCGGAGTTCTCACGGTTCACGGCGGTGCGCAACTGCGCGGCGAGTGAGCCGGGCAGCCGCGTCACGCCACGGGTGCCCAGCGTGCCCAGGAACGCCTTGACGAACTCGGTGTCCCCGGTCCGTGACGCGTACTTTTCCAGCTCCGCCAGCGCTCTGGCGTCACCGTCCGCGGCATTCAGCGCGGCGCGACCCGCCAGTGTCCCGTCCAGTAGTCCTTTGGCGGCCTCCAGCCTGTCGGGCATCTCCAGGAAGCTCCCGGCAGGTGTGCTCCTCCCGAAGGTGACCTTCTGCCGCTGCAGCTCGTGGACCAGTCGTTGCCGTCGTCGCAGGTCCTCGGCCTGCGTGGTGACCCGTCCGGCCAGCTCCCGCAGCCGTCCGGCCGGAGAGGTGTCGAGCCCGGCCCTCTGCAGCTCGCCGTGGAGGGCCCGCGCCAGCGCCTCCAGCCGTGTGGCGGTCTGCGTGTGCTCGTCCGCCATGGTGTCGAATTCGGGCTGCTTGACCCCACTGAATTCGGTCATGGCCTGTCCGGAAGTGACGCCAGCTTCTGACTGGCGCTATGTACGGCCAGCGTGAGCAGGTCGCGCAGCTCCCGCTGGTCGGCGTGGACCTGGGTGTCGAACCGGACGCCCGCCGGCCCCACCCACGCGTCGTTCTCCATCAAGCGGCAGGAGGGATCAAGCGCCCACCAGTGCTCGTCCGACAGCCGCTGGATCCGCTCCGCCACGGCCCGCATCGCCTCGCGATCGACGTTAGCCACGATGATTCCTCGCATGGCTCGCTGCACAAGAACCAGATCAGGAGGCGGCGTCCCCCACGGGCTCACACGGTATGCAACGTCAACAAACAAGCTGAAACTCGGTGAAAGTATAGGGCGCGCTTTGAGTTTGTTAGCATCAGTCTGTTTTGTCCGACTGTGAGCATGACTTCGGTTTCCTTCAATACGGAGGGATGGGGTGTGTGGCGTCGGCATTTCGGCCTGGCAGTGCTGTGATCTTCCGTGGGGGGCGCTGATGCGGCCGGTCTTGTCGAGGGAGAATCGACAGCGACTCATGGATCTTTCCCGCCGGGAATGAAACCCGGCGCATGCTCGTATCGCCACAGAAGCGTTCGCGATCCGAGTTCTTGACGCCCTGAGCTACAGCGGCACCCCAGCCATCCCTCGGGAACGAGGCGCCCTTCCCCGGGAAGAACGCCTCCGGGTGGGGCTGAGCGCACAACCCGTCGTCAAGCAACTCCCGTGGACGCGGCCGGCCGTCGTGTGGCTCAACGACACCTGAGGAAAAAGGAGTGACCCCGTGATCGAATGTGATCCCGGGGCCACTCATGTAACGATTTCTTCAGGAATGCGGAGACGAAACCGGCAGGCAAGGCCGTCGTCTTCCGCTGAATTCAGCGAGCGAATTCAGCTTGGCCGACACCTGAGGTAATCTCCTCGGCCTTGTTAGTGCTAGGGGCACCACGGGGCTTTCGTGGCGTAAAGGGTGATCGATGTGACCGTGGAGCCTATGGAGAAACTTTGAAAATCGCAGAACTCGCGATGGCCGTCTGGCCATGCCGGGTAGGTAACGTAGCCGGACCAGCCTCCGGCAGAGAACTTGCTGGCGCTTCTGCCGATCGAGTAGGTGCCGCTACAGTTTCTGCTCCAAGTGCCACCGCTGCTGTAGTTGAGAACCGCATAGGTTGACTGGCATCCCATGGTCCCGACACCTCCGGATGTCGCGGATGCCGGCATCGGCGCGAGGAGCATAGCGGTGGCCATCCCCATGGTCGCGAGCCCAGCCTTCACTTTCCTGCCGTTTGGGTGCTTCACTAGCGACTCCCCTGCTTGTGGCAGTTTGTCCGTTTGTGAGTCGGCTAGACCAACTCAATGGACATTCTTTCCCGCTTGCTTTGGTGGTAGATGCACCATCATTGACGATTCGTGAAATGTGCAGCTGTGGATTGGTGCCCTTGCGGGGAGTTCGTGTCACGTTTCGTAGCGTTCCGTGGCGCATTGTAGTGCTATGCGGCGCAGCGTGACAAGCTGGTTTTCGCTATGGCGCGAGCGGTAACGACTGCTTCCCGTGCCCTGCAGTAAGGCTTGATTGCATTTTCGCAGAGGAATGGGATCTGCCCGTCGCGGTGGCGGAAACGACACTTATATCGATTTCGTTGTCGAACGTCGCATTCAGCGGGTTGCTCTAATGTCTGCGGTGGGATCCGCTCATCTTGTGGCTTCAGGGAAACTCTTCGCGAGGGTCGGCAGGCTTCCCTGTACTACATCGGTAGATCTTTAAGTCGTTCGCCAGCGTGACTGCGGGTGTATCGGTGATGGTCTGCAAGTGACCTTGTGCCTCACCTACGATCTCGTCGTGTCCTGGGATGCCGAACTCGCGACGGTGACCTCGCGGATCGCTGATC